>CAYWBV010000138.1:0-10247 GCA_964455785.1 uncultured Maribellus sp. | reverse complement strand
CGAATGCGCGACGGGCCGTACGGACATCCAAATCGGCCACCATCGAAATCCCTTTTGAAGCGGCATATTCTGCAGCAAGTTTTAACTGGTTGTGAACAGCATCGCTGGTGGTTTCCCTACCCAACACGCGGACACTCGCCGAAATCAGGTTGAATGGCGAATGCAGACTGATGCTGTCAATAAAAGTTTTATACCCGCCCGGCATAAATTCATCCTCGCTCCAGAACCAGCAAGCCTGCACCGGCATTACATCAGTTGGCAGACTATTAATTCCCGGAGTATCAGTTTTAAGGATACCGGAAAAATTATCTTGCGAAAATATCTCACCTGAAAGCATCAGAAAGATACAAAAGACAAAAAACAGTTTCAGATATTTCATTTTAATACTGTATTATAATCGGACTTTTACCACATCGTCCATTTCGGTACGGCAATCCTGAGGTAACTTCAATTTGATAAACCCTTCGCGATAGATAAAAGATACTGGCTGACGGGTTCGCAACAGAACTACATCTTTCGGGCGTTTATCAGTTTTTAACGATATCTGCCCGTCAAACTCTGGAAGAACGTGCAGGTACCAAATGTCTCCGCGGGTGGTAATCATCACATTGCTGCGTTCAACACCCGGCGACGGCCCGGCACCGATTACCGATTCGCGGCTGTGTTCCATCCACCGGGCAATTGCATCCATATTTTTATAAAAATTCGGGTGCATCTCCCCGTTCCCGTCAGGCCCGACATTCGGGAGGAAATTTCCGCCCAGCGAACGACTGGCCACCAGGTGATCAAAAAACCAGGAATAGGGACGGAATGTCCCGGTTTTATCGTACCCCCAGCCACCGCCTCCTGAAGTCCAGATGTCGCAATGTTCCCACCATTTGGAAGGCACAAACGTAGGTTTAGTACATTCAAAAGGAGTGGTAAAGTCACCAATCCTCATCCCGGTACCAGCGGGATCGTCGGGATTGACAATGTTTGACCAGCGGTCGTTGATGACAATTTCCGGCTGAAGCGAACGAATCCAGGCATACACCTGTTCAGTGTGCATATCGGCAACTCCCCGGAAGTACATCCCGTCGAGCCAGAGCATATCAATTTTGCCGTACCGTGTAAGAATTTCCTCCATCTGTTTCAGCACAAAAGCAAGAAACTTTTCATAATTCCGGTAATTGGCCAGTGAATCGGTAATGGGAGGCACATCGTGCCATTTTTCCGAATCGTATTCGTTGGGATGCATCAACCCCGGGTAATGCCAGTCGCGGGGCGAAAAATAAAAACCCACTTTCAGCCCGTTTTTGCGACATGCCTCCACATAAGGCTGAAGCAGGTCGCGGCCGTCCATGTACTGACGGGTCCCGATGCCATATTTCGAAGGCCACAAGGCATACCCATCGTGATGTTTTGACGTTAAAACAGCGTAAGTAAACCCGGCTTCTTTAGCAGCTTTCAGCCACTTGTCCGGATCGTAATTCTGTGGATTAAACTGTTCGGCAAGGGCATAATACCTATCAGGAGGAGAAATCTTTCCCCCGTACCGGTAGTGGGCAATCATGTCCCATGAAGGCTGAGCGCCCGCCACACTGTGGATTCCCCAATGCATAAAAAGACCGAGGCTGGCTTCGGGAAACCACTGTGCCTCATTATCGGGATTGGGCATCACCAGTTTCCCTTTTATCGGGGCGGAAATTACCTGCCGGGCGCGAACAATATCCTCCTGTTCAATCCGATATGACTCAGGATAGGAATCCAACTGAGCCACGGCCGATAAAACCATTCCCAAAAAATAACAACACAGGAATCCAAATTTCTTCATGATTTTCAACAACATCCTCATTCCTGAAAATATTACCACAAACTTGTAACCACATACCGGTCTTTACCAACCACGCAATTGGTGAAGGTTACATCGGCGCCGGAACGAATGTTGGCGCGCATGGTCTGGTCCGGATACAGCGGGACAGAATACATCAGGGTACCGTACTGAATCTGATAGGTAATATCGCTGTGGTTGGTTATTTCGATGGTCCCTTTTTCCGGGTTAATGACTTTAACCGAAAGCGATTCGCGGATGAGCGATTTCAGAAATTCCGGTTTACCGGAAAGCGTACTGTTGTAACAGGCCACCGTACGACCGGACAATAAGGCTTCTTTCACAGCTTCTTCGGTATATTCCTTTGCAAAAACCAGGGTCATCGGGCGCTGAAACCTTCCCCGGTACATGTCGGCGGCGGTATAATGCACGTCGGTATTGGCAAACGGGGCCAGTCCGAGTTCGTTGCACCAGTCGATAACTTTTGGATATACTTCCCAGGCATTAAATACCTCCACGCCGTGAATTTTGTTTTTGGCTATCAATTCACGGTGAACCGGATAGATGGTGCTGGTGTCGTTGGGCCAGCCGGGGTGGTTCCATAAAATGTAGGCTCCCTGTTTTACAGCTTCATCAATAGCATCGAGTTCATCAGCGACATCCAGTTTATTGGAATCTTTTATAAAAAGGGCATTGAGATGGCCGAGCGGTTTTTTGCGGGTTATTTCAGAGCCCTTAATCACCATCATCCCGATGGCATCGCCTTGTTTTTTGGCAATTTCGTATGACTTGTTAAAGTCGGCGGCAATTATTTCTTTGTTGGGCCGGTATTCAATGTGGTCAGTAATGGCAATCACATCCAGACCTTCGTTCCAGGCTTCGTTTACGCGCTGGTCGGGCCACACTTTCCCGTCGGAAAAAACGGTATGAACATGAAAATCGCATTTCAGCGTTTTATAACCGTCAATATCAGGAATGTTGAGATGATAACGGTAGTTCTGCTCGTTCAGATTCGGATATTCATAAACCTCATCGTTCCGGATTTGTGCGTTTCCGGTTCCAAACAGACCCAATATAAAGAGGGTCATAACAAAAATGGTTGTATAATTTTTCATCATTTTAATTGTTTATTTTTTACTTGAATTATCGATTTTCAGTATAAAGTACAACCGGCCCCAACAACCCGCTTTCACGGAGTGGCGATTCTTTTGACGGGCCGCTGATTGTCCACGTTTTACGCTGATCTTCGGGCAGGCCGGCATCGTAAACCAGGCGGTTAAACCAGGTGCCGGTCACATCAACCGACAAATAGTTCCCGCCTTTTCTGACAGCGTCGGTGATATTAATGCGGTACGGAGGCGCCCACAACGTGCGGAGCGGTTTTCCGTTCAGCGACACTGCCGCAATCATTTCAACCCGTCCAAGGTCGAGTGTATAGTTCGTTTCAGGATTTACTTCATCAACATGAAATGAAGTGGTATAGGTGACGGTGCCCGAAAAAGCTTTCCCTTCCGGCGAAAGATCGAGATCTTTCCATGCTTTCAGCAAATCGGTTGTGAGGGAATCCGGCGCGCCCCATCCCAAAGGAAAAGAAAGTTTCCACGTTTCGGCAAGTTGAACAGGAACCTTTTCTCCACTTTTTTTAACGGTTGCCGGAGTTTGTGTTTTACCGTTTTGCCGGAACACTACAAAACAGGAACCCGCCTGTGGCAAATCGAACGAGACGATGATGCGTTCTCCGTCAATCCGGGTTTCAAGCGCTGATATTTCGCCGGTTACCGGATCCCACAATTCAGCGTTCCCCTGGTTCCGGAAACGGAGTTCACCCCGGAAACCTTTCCCCTGAGGAGCGCACACAAAATACCAGTCGCCGCCTTCAGTTTTGCGGTGCAACCACAAAGCATCGCCACCGGTTACATCCGGAACAAGTTCCAACGCTTTTACCGCTTCAAAAATGGTCATCCCGGAAACCAAATTACCGTTGCCCACTTTCCGTACGCCGGTTGTTTGGGTTTCTCCCCAGATGGTACGAACGGCATTATCGAAACGCTGCCGGGCCGAGTCGCCCTCTTTGAGTGTAGCTAATCCCTGCGGCGCATCTCCCACAACGGTTGCGCCCTGATCAAGCAGTTCCTTTAATTTCTCCAGCGTCTCCGGCAACATTCGCCGGTTATCGGGCAACCACAACAAACGGTAACTGATTCCTTCGGGGGTAACGAGATTCCCGTCGCACACCGAAAGCCGGTTCAGTAAAATATCAGGATTGCAGTAGTCGTATTTAAATCCTTCGGGGAAGGCTGCATTTTGATCGGGTTTATGACTGATTTCGTCACCCAGGTACCAAAGCACGTCGGAAACGGGTTTACCGCGTTCTAACAAATAATTACAACGCGCGAGGTAGGTAACAAATTCAGGCATGTGTTTCCACCAGGTTTGGCCGCGTAAAAACGGGGTCCCGATAGCAGAACCAAAAGAGGTGCCGGGCGGCAGAAAATCGGTGCGGGGGTTGTGCGTATAGGTATGGAATACCTGGTGTGTCACTCCTTCGGCAGCTTTCACATTGTTCATTTCTTTCAACATGGAAAGATGTTCATCCCAGGTGAGCGAAAACGAAGTAAAAGCTTCGGCAGCCACACGCGGTTTGCCATACAGCCGGGCAGCGGAAACGGTCGGTTTGATGGGTTTAAAGTTGACAGACCCGACATAACCTTCGGAAAAAGGCTGCCAGAATTCACACATCGGAACATCGGCATATTTAAAATATTCCAGAATATCGGCCGGGAAAATATCTCCTGCGGCAGTTTCGTAAGTAATACTCAACCCGTTATCCTTGGCGAGTTGCGCCATCCGACCGTAAAACCGGTTCACGAACAAATTGCCGATGACGGAGCGCCAGTCTAACAAAAAACGCGCTGTTGTTTCGTGGTCGCCCACAACATACCCGAATATGGCGGGGAACCACTCTCGGAGCGAATATCCGGCAATACCGGCAAACTCATTTTCCATTTCCGGAGTCCAGGTTTGAGTTTTACATTCCCAGCTATCCATCAGCATTCCGTTCAGCAGGCCCCCGATCAGCGGACCGCTGGCCAGCCGCCCGATATAACCTGCAAAGTGGGCATTGGGGCCCGATTCAGAAAGTTTGTCGCACTCCCAGCCCGTTCCTTCGGGAGGCGCCGGGGCATTCCGCTGCCCGGTATTCACATGCCCGATACGCAGAATGGTCCAGTTTCCTTCCGGTGCAGTCCATTTTAGCACTCCATTTTTATCCATGTTTTCTGAAATATCGAGGATTTGTGCGGGATTGACAAAAGCTTCACGGGTTTGAACCGGATTTTCACTGCTTCTCACCGTTCCGCGCAAAGTCCACCCTGCCTCGGTTTCCCAGTTGTTTTTGCGGGCGGCAGAAAACAAACGCAGCGACGACAACTGCATATCGTGCTGGTTGGAGATGGAAATCCTGTAAGTTTGTGCGCCTTCCACTTCTGAACAGGCCAGCGATATCGGACGATCGTCCTGCCAACTGCTTTGCGGCATGGCCGTTTGTAAAATTTCTTTTGAACTTCCGTCGGGGAACACGGCCTGAACAGTTACAGTTACCCCCGGCTCGTAACACCAGTTATGGTTAAAACTCCGAACGCTCGAAAACTCTACGGTACGAAGCGCAACGGGCGTATTGAAACCCACTTCTACCCAATGCTGTTGTTCTCCTGAAACAGGCGGGATTTTCAACGGCTCATCCGAAGTCCCTGAAATCAAATCTTTCCACGGCAGATCGTCACTGCTTTTTACGGTTTTTGGAACAAGCGGCAAACCCGTATCGCCATCGGGAGTAGGAAATGCCATCACGGCAATATCTTTATAATCGCGCCACTCCTCGCCACCTGACAGAGGAACAGACAAGGCCGAACCCACAGGGCCTGCACCGATATCGGTCCGGCTGTACACGAGGTGGCGCATGGCGTTGGACGGCTCAATCCACGGACCGCCCGACATGGCCCAACCCGGACAGTTCTGCATGGTAAAACGTAATCCCAGACGGCGGCATTCGTCGGCAGTAAACTTTACGGCATCGTCCCACGACGGGCTGAGGCAGGTAATTTGCGGGTCAACGCCCGACCACGGCCCGCCAAATTGTCCGTGAAACAACTGGACACCCGAAATGCCTGCGCCTGCAATGGCTTCCAGGTCGGCAGTGATTCCTTCGGCTGACACATTGCCGCCAATAAAATGAAACCAGGTTTCGGGAGAATACACTTTGGGTGGCGACACAAATGCCTTTTCGTCGTGTTTCCCGAATGAACGGCTGAGTTCTTTTACGTCGGGAACTACCGGAAGCAGTTTCTCTTCAGGCGCCCCGCAGGAGCAAATACAAACCACGGCGGCAAGCAAACCAAAAATATCTTTTCGTTTCATTTTTAATCTGTTTTTAAAATTTTTCCTGAATCAGTTCCGCCGAACTGTTGTTTTCGATATTTAAACGATAACCCTGCGGAACTTTTACCGAATAGCGGATTTGATTATCCGAACGTTTCCATTTCAGTTCCACCACCTCGTTTTCAACCGGCAAAACGCCGCTGCATTCTTCCAAAGAAATGTCGGTAAACCGGACGTTGACTTCTTTTTTAAGATAATCGACGTTGCTGATTCCCAACACATCGCGGTACAACACATGGCCGAGGTACGAAGCGAAACCGTGGTTGCAACTGGCATGGGCGCTCATATTTTCCCAAAGGGTACCGGTTTGTTCGGCCATGTAGTAAAAATAATCCTGAATTTCGTTCAGCAACTGCAGTTGGAGGCCGTAGCGCGAGAGAATGTCCATACGAAGGTAGTTCCCGATAAACGCGTTGGCCGGGAACACATCGAGGTAAGTAACTTTGCTGTCGCGGTGAGGCCCAAAATCTGTAGTCAGCTTTTTCCAGAGATCGGGATGGGTCTCGGGCGTGGCAATGTTAAAAAAGAAAGCGTAATACTGGCACACTTCGGTAGTATTTTGAGTAACCCGGAGTTTTCCATTCTCTTCGCGAACGGCATTATCGACAAAAAAATTGCCATTAAACGACTGATTGAGGATGGTTTGTTTAATTTGACCGGCTTTTTTCACCCATACTTCATTTTGGTATAATTCTCCGGCTTTTTCCAGGGCGGCGCTGTAAAGCATGTTGGTCGGATAGTTTACATCCTGCACCCAATCGTTGGCCTTCGACCATTCCACAAAAATCCACTGTTCGAGTTTTTCGAGGAGCCCGTCTTCATTTTCAAATTTTTCGAAATAACCAAGCAGTTCCGAAATGCGCGGTTCAAGCCGGGCGACCAATACGGAATCGCCGCCACGCTTCGCATAATCGTCAATCTGGATGATAAACCACATGGCCCAGTTGGGAATAAAATTGCCGTTGTAATGGTCGGACGGATAACACATGGGCAGCATTCCATCGGGCAGAAAAGCGAAACTGTCGGGCAGGGCATAATTTTCATAAAAATTAAACGCCACTGCCGATTTCCCGGTAAAATCTTTTTCCATGATGGCTGTAAAATAGCTGTCGCAAAGCCAGCCGGCCCGCTCGCGAGAGGGGCAGTCCATAAAAATATCGACCGAATTTTGCCGGTAGGTTTGCCAGGCAGCTTCGTAAATGGCATTCAGCTTTTCGTTGCTGCAGGAAAACGATGCCGTTTGATTCCGCGGGTAGGCGTATTCGCGCAGATAAATATCGTCCATCCGGCATTCTCCTTCCAGAACGATTACCTTTAAAAATTTGAAAGTATAGGATTCAAACGTTTCCAGATTATAAGTACCGGGAGCCAGTTCGTAAACCACCTGGTTGTTTACGTCGCCCATCCGCTGTTTGGTCACCACGTCGCCGCCGGTCAGCATTTCATCAAAATAAAATACCAGTTTCGAAGGTTTTGCGCAGGAGACTTTTGCACCGATAAACCCGGAAAGATTGGCTGAGAAAGCGAAGGTTACAAATTCATTTTCCTTTAAAACAATGGGGTTCCCGGCGAACGGTTGCCGGAGGGTGTCCATCTTTTCGCTAAAGATTTCCTGAATCATTTGCGAAGGCAAAACTTCCAGTTCCGTTTCCGGGTAACCTTTCAGTTTTTCGCTGATGTTGGTCAGCGAGCGGTCTTTCCGGTATTTTTCGGGCTTCTGAAAAGCGATGGTTCCCTGTGAATGGATTTCCTCCGGATGAACGACTTCGAATTCCGGCATCAAAAGGTTTCGCGGGAGCAGGTTTACATTGGGCTGAATGGTCAGCTTCAATGGTTCGGCAGGCGTTTCAGCCGAAGTTCGCCACAGTCCGGAATTTTCTGTCATCCGGTAATATTCGGTAAACGGGCGCTGAAAGCTGTAACGTTCCACTTTTTGCAGCCGATCTTTTAACTGAAAAGCGTTAAATTCCTTATCGGTCCCGGTAGCCAGCACAATTTTCCCTCCGGTTTCCACTTCAGCCTGCAAAAACGAAGGCACATCGATGGTATAATAGGTATTTACATTGTAACCGGCCACTTCCACACCAATCACATTTTCGCCCGGTTGTATGCGGTTGCCCAAATCGTACTGGTCAACCCTGAAATAACCATGCGCGGCCCGGGCGGGGCCGTAGCCAACAAATTCGCCGTTCAGAAATACCCGGTAAAGTGTGGAAGCGGTTATCCTTAATTGCACATCCTGGTTCTCATCAGCATTAAAAACCCCATAAAATCCGAGGTTGAGGTTCATTTCGGTTTCGCGCCCTTCGGCCCACACCGGCACGGCCTTTTTAATCAAAACACCGGTTGAAACACGGGAGTCGGTACACGAAAAAAACAACAGGGAAAAAATAAGAGCCAGGAATCCTGAAGTTTTCAGGAAAAGTGATTTTATGTTCATCGTTTATCTATTTTATTGGTTTATCAATCATTTCAGTAAATTATCAAAGCGGTTTATCACGAGAAAGCAGAAAAGGAATCATCAGCAGTGAATCCTGTATCCCGGCGGTTGTTAGCGAACCCGGGATGAATGAAATTGGACTCCGGACAACTGTCACCGGGTAAAAGATTAGTATGAACGGGCATCGGACGACTGTCATCGGGCAAAAGATGAATGTAATCGGGCATCGGACGGCTGTCAATCGACGTCGGACGGCTGTCAACTGACAAAAGATTAGTGTAAACTGACAAAAGATTAGTGTAAATGGGCATCGGACGACTGTCAATCGACATCGGACGACCGTCACCTGACAAAAGATTAGTGTAAACTGACAAAAGATTAGTGTAAGTGGGCATCGGACGACCGTCAATCGACATCGGACGACTGTCATCGGGCAAAAGATGAATGTAATCGGGCATTGGACGACCGTCAATCGACGTCGGACGGCTGTCAGCTGACAAAAGATGGGTGTAATTAGGCTTTAGACGACTGTAATCAGGTTCCGGAAAAGTGTCACCGGGCTTCAGAAGAGTGTTTTCGCTTTTCAGAAAACATAAAATGATTTTCATACCTGCTCCCTCCGGCTTTTTTTTACATTCATCGGTTTTTAGTTGATTTTAAGTCCCCTCCCAACGGCTGACGCCCGTTACCGGCGGGGTTCAATTTCGAGGATGGTCCCTGCAATGTGGCGGGTCCCCTTCTCTTTGTTGAAATAGTAAATTACCAATGCGCGGTTGTTGCCGAGCAGAACCGGCCAGGTGTAACCGAGGTCGGTGCTTCCGCCGTCGTCGCGTAATATCATTTCAGGGGCGGTGGCAAAATCGGTACATTCTGCATTTAAAATCCGCGCGCGGATTCCAAACGGTTCGTGACGGTAACCATAGGTGAGCAACACGCGGTTATCGGGCAGGCGCAGCGCATTGAGCGGATGCCCCTGGAATCCCATGGATTCCCATTTCCCGAATGTTTTCCCGCCGTCGGTCGATCGGGCGATACAAGCCTGATCACCGAGGTTGGCAGTGCGCAAAAAAGCGACGATATCACCTTTTGGCGTTTCGTAAACCGAGGTTTCGTTAAAGGTTGCCTTGGCATCGGCAGCCACAACTGACATATAATTCCAGGTAAGCCCTGCATCGTCGGATGCTAATAAATGAACGGATGATTTACGGGGCGATTCCTGGTCGGTCGCTGCCACAGCCCAGTAAACCCGGCCGTTTTTCCCTTCGCAAAGCGCCCCGCGGTTAAACGCCGGAAGCGGTTCTCCCAATGCGTTAAAATTGATTTCGGGTGCGATGTGCGGCGGATAAACCGGACCCTGCCAGGTCTTGCCGCCATCGTTTGAACGGACAAGGTAGCCGCCTAAAAATATGGCCCCGCCTGCTTCTCCAAACGGTTTTTTCAGTTTTTCTTTCCCCTCTTCTTTCAAAAAAGCCCAGCCGTAACTGGCACAAAGCAATGTGCCGTCGCGCAACTGGAGCAAACACGGGTCCTGCGAGCCGCCAAACGGGTGGGCATAAATCA
>CAYWBV010000137.1:0-10279 GCA_964455785.1 uncultured Maribellus sp. | reverse complement strand
CCGTTAGTAACAGGTCAATTAAAAAAAACAACAAAAAGAAAATAGCCTGGGCGCATCAAATAAAAAGCAGAATTGCACCAAACATGCGTCGGTTTGCGGTAAAACATAAAATAAAAAAACCGGCAGGTTGTGAAAGAACCCGCCGGTAGTAAATAAATAGAGCCCTGCGAAGGGCAAGTTAAAAACCGTTTAAATATAAATGTATTATGGCAAACATTGATGACTACAATGAAAAAATCAGGGAAATTTCAGCCATTCCCGAACAGGACGCGACAGAACCAACCATACCGGTTGATGTTTATTTACAGGAAGCAGAGAATCTTTACCAATGGAGTTTGATGGATGCGGCACAATTGGCCCCGGTTGGTATTACCGCCGAAACGATCGGCGACCTGCCGGTGAGGGCAGGGGCTTTGCGCGAAGCTCAGTCGGTATGGTTTAAGGATTATAATTCGCAACTCGAAGCGCAACGCGAATGGTCCGAACAGTCGCCCCTGGCTTTTGAACTGCGCGACGATCTGGTACACACTTTCCGGTATGCGTTCCGCAACGACACATCGCTGTCGGCACAGGTCGCTGAAATTGCAGATGGCAGCAGCAACAGCGATATGATTCAGGATTTAAACGACTTATCGGTGTTGGGGAAAAACAATGGTGCGCTATTGCTGGCCATTGGCTTCGATATGGGTAAACTCGACGTGGCAGCAGAAACCTCAGACCGCATGGCTGAATTGCTGGCTACCGCCAACGGCGATAAATCGGTGAAGAAAGAAACAAAAATAATAAGGGATAAAGCATTTACCTACTTGAAACAACTGGTTGACGAAATCAGGGCTGCCGGTAAATATGTATTCTGGAAAAACGAAAAACGGCTTAAAGGATACCGCAGTGATTACCTGCGGCAAAAGAACAGAAATTCCGGATCGGCAAAGGAAACTCCGGAAACGGAAAATCAACAGGATTAAAGATATCGTTTGGCATAGCGATCTATTGTTAGTTTTCTACAGTTAGTTTGTTAGTTTTAGCGGGAGACGTCAAGTTTCCCGCTTTTGTTTTTACTATCCGGACAGGTCGCCCTATCCGGGAGGGTCAGGAACCTATCCGGACGGGGTAAAAGGTTATCCGACCGGGTCAAATACCTATCCGACCGGGTGAAAACCCTATCAGGGAGGGGTAAAAGTCAATCCGGGCGGGTAGAAACCCTATCCGGGAGCCGGGAAAATGAATCCGACCGGGTCAAATTCTTATCTGACCGGGTCAAGACCTTATCCGTTTTCAAAAAAACAGTAATCCGACTGGGTCAGGAACCTATCCGGGAGGGGTAAAACTCAATCCGGAAAGGGAAATTTGCCTATCCGACCGGGTTAAAAGTCAATCTGACCGGGTGAAAAGTCAATCCGACCGGGTCAAAAGGTTATCCGGCTGGGTACTTTCCGGGAAAACAATCCAATAACAGAATCATTTTCAAAAAAACAACTATCCGGACATCCAAGGGCTAAAATAGAAAAGGCCAATTTCTGTAAAAAGAAAAAAGGTTCCATCTTTTACCGTTGATGGAACCTTTTCGATTTATTTTTTCTGAGATTTTATTTCTTTTTGTTCAGCCCTTTGGCTGTGCGGTCTTCCAGCGGCGGGGCAGGGGTCATGATGTGTTTGTTCTCTTCGGTCAGTTTCAGCACCTCTTCCACCACTTTCTCCATTTGCGGGTCGCGGCCTTTGACCAACAGGTTCGGGTCGTCCCACACTTCGAAATCGGGCGCTACGCCTTCGCCTTCCCAAAACCAGTGGCCGTCGTTGTCGTACAGCCGCGCATCGGGAACGGTTATCATTCCGCCGTCAATCAGCACGTGCCCGGTTGCCGGTCCGATTAATATTCCCAGCGTTCGTTCGCCCACAATAGGCCCGGCTTTTAATTCCTGGAACGCCCACGGCAAACCGTCGCCGCCCGAACCTGCCCAGCCGTTGATGAGCATACCCACGGGGCCGGTGTTGGTTTTTACGGGGTTGGTGTGGTCGCGGCCGTTGCGCCAGTGGAGGTTGTAGGTAACCGGGCGCTGCAGCAGTTCGAGGAAACGGTCGGCTAATTGTCCGCCGCCGTTAAAACGTTCGTCGAGGATGAACCCCTTTTTGTCCAGTTGGCCGTAAAACATCTTCACCAGTTCCAACTGTCCCTGCGACGAGGTGTTCGACATGTAGATGTACCCCAACTGCCCGTCGGAAAGTTGGTCCACCATTTTGCGGTTGTTTTCAATCCACTCCAGGTAACGCAGGTTTTGTTCCTCGCCGGTGGAAAGGCATTTGACCACCACATCTTTGGCGTCATCGGTTTTGCCCGTGGCGCTTACCCGGAGCAACACCGTTTTGGATGCAAGGCCCTCAAACGCGGCGTAGGGATCTTTTTGGGGGTCGAGCGCAGTTCCGTTTACCGACAGGATGTAATCGCCTTCGCTGACTTCAACCCCGGGGATGTCGAACGGAGAACGCACGTCGGTGTCCCACACCGCAGGTTTTACAATTCGTTTGATGCGGAACTGGTTATTGTTCAGCTCCCAGTCGATACCGAGGAACCCGTTGGCTTTCGAGGGCGCCCTTTCCATATCCCCGCCGTTGGCGTAAGTGTGTCCGGCGCTCAGTTCGGCGGCCAGGTTTAACTGCAAGGCGGTTACGTCCCAGCGGGTGCGGGCGTCGTCAATTAACGCCCCGTACCGGTCGCGCAACGCTTTCCAGTCGAGCTGGTGCATGTTCGGGTCGTAAAAGAAATCGCGGTGGCGGCGCCAGGTGTCGGTAAATATCTGTTTCCACTCTTCTTTGGCCACCCATTCCATCACCAGGCCATCGGTTGGAATGGGTTTTTCTATTTTTTGTGCGGGTGCCGGTTTAATGATTCCGTATTTCCCCTGGCTGTTCACCAGCAATGCTTTTCCGTCGGCGGTAACCACTACACTGCTCACGTTCTCCATGATGGTTTTTTCCTCGCGTTCCTTTAAATCGTAAAATAAAAGCGATGAGGTACGTTCGTCGGAACCCGTGTTGGGGCGGCGGAGGTACACCAGTTTGCCGTCGAAGGCAGCTATTCCGCCAATATTCCCTGGTTTGGGCGGAAGAATAACCAGCCGCGCCTCGATGTTTTCAAAATCGATTTCCACGTTTACGCTGTCGGCTTTTTCCTTCTTTTCATCCTTTTCTCCAGCCTTCGCCTCCGCCTTCTCCTTTGCCTCCGCCTTTTCCTTTGTCTTTCCCTCTGCCTTTCCCTCTGCCTTCTCCTCAGCCTTCGCCTTTTCTTCCTCCTTTTTTATCTCCACGGCATCGTTTTTTACTGAAAGCAATGAAGGGGTTTTCGGAGTTAAACTCACCGAGGCAATCTGGGTCGAATTGGGATAAATCCAGGTGCCGTCGCCCAGGTCGGAATAAGCGGCGCTAAAATTCCGGTTGGTGAGGTAGAACAGGTATTTTCCGTCGGTGCTGAAAACGGGGAAATTGTCTTCGTAAAAGCCGGATGATATCTGTGTGCGTTTTTCCGTTTCCACATGATACACAAAAACGGCGTTGTTGGCATTGTCGAGGCCCTGCGTAAAGGTTATCCATTTTGAATCGGGCGACCACGAGATGGTGTATCCGAACCGCGAACCATGCCCGATATCCCAGTGGGTGTTTCCGGCAACTTTTGTTTTTCCGCTTTCGGTTTCGATGACTGAAATGTTCCCGGTTTGGTCGATAAACGCAAGCATTTTATTGTCGGGCGACCAGTACAGTTTATATCCAAATCCTTTTCCGCGGTCTGTCAGCTTCCGGGCTTCCTGTTTCCCTTCGCTGTCCTGCAGGTAAATTTCATATTCTCCTGATTTGTCGCTCCAGTAGGCGATGGTTTTTCCGTCGGGCGACCACGCCGGGTTCTGGTCGAAGGCGCCGCTGCTTTTGGTGAGGTTCATCGTGAAACCTTCTTTGACAGGAACATTAAAAAGTTCGCCGCGGGCTTCGAAAACGACCCGTTTTTCACCCGGCGAAGCAGTCATATTCGAAATGGAGCTGCTTACATCTTTGCTTTGTGGCATTTCAACCGACAAATCGCTGATTACATTCACATCCACTTTTTTGTAGTTTTGGGTAGCCAAATCCATCAGGAATAAATCTCCGCCCATTTCAAAAACCAAATCCGTTGGGCCGGCAGCCATAAACGAAATGTCAAAATCGTTGAACTTTGTAATTTGGCGTGCCGCCTTGGTTTTGGTATTGTATTCCCAGATGTTCAGCCGCATGTTTTCGGCCTGGTCGGAGAGGAAATAGATTTTGTCGCCGGCCCAGGCTGGTTTTCCGTCGTTGGCGGTGTTGCCGGTGATATTCACGGCCGTTTTTGAAGGGATATCGAAAATGATAATATCTGAAGTCAGCCCGCCGCGATACCGTTTGAACGGATAGTTCTCGGTGATTTTGGTGATGTAGGCCAGTTGGTTTCCGTCGGGCGAAAAACTGGCCAGTTCGCCGTAAGGTACCGGAAGTTTTTCGGGAAACCCGCCCTCTTTGTTTACCAGGTAAAACTGGTTCAGGCGACCCATCCCGTTTTCGCGGGCCGAAGCAAACAGCAGCTTTTTGCCGTTGGGGTGCCAGTCAACCATCCGGTCGGTGAAGGCGTTGTAGGTTATCCGTGTTGGTACGCCGCCGGTAACGGGCATCACAAATACGTCCGCATTGCCGTTGTAGTTTGCGGTGTAGGCAATCCATTTTCCGTCGGGTGAAAAACGCGGCCACGATTCCTCCCCCGGGGAGCTGGTTACCGGGATAGCCGTTCCTCCGGTTTTGGAAACGACCCAGATGTCGCCGCCATAAACAAAGGCGATCTGGTTTTCCGAAACATCCATATAACGCATCAGTTTGGCGCTGATTTGTGCCGTGGCAACCTGCAATACCAGGAAGCCGGCAGTGAGTAGTAGCAGTTTTTTCATATTTCAGAATTAAAAATTTAGAAACAAGACATTTGACAGAACAATTTGTTCATGTTTCCTTAGTATCAGAAATCCCGTGAAAATTACGGATGATAAAAAAACGATACGAACTATGTCTCTGTGCCTAACCCCTGTTTGATAAATTTTGTGTGGACGGAAAAGGGAATCATTCAAAATTAAAAAACCGGTTGAAACGGGAGGTTTTGTAACCCGGGAGCCGGTACTTTTATGTGCAAAAAGTAGTATTGATTTTCATCTAAAACAAAGTTGTTTGAGTGTGCCGGATTACCAGTTCTGATTTAGAAACAAGATTATTCCTGCTGCGATTAAAGCAAGCCCACCCGGGATTTTCATTTTGTATATCAAAATATGTTTCGCGGTTTTGCCCCGGAAAATGCCAGCCATCGAAACAAAAAATGTAATCGTTGTAATCATCAGGAGTGGCAACGCCATTTTTATATTGAGGAAAGCCAAACTTATTCCGATAATTAACGCATCAAACAGGGCGGCCAAAGCCATTCCGAGCAGTAGTGTAATCGTAAGGGAATTTAGATTTTGGTATTTGCCCGCTCCTTTTCTCAGACTTTCGATAATCATCTTCATCCCAAGCAGAATCAGTATCGCCAGCGCAATCCAACGTTCGTAACGATGGACCAGGCCGTCCAGTTTTTCACCCGAAGCCCAGCCGGCAAGCAGAATCGGGATGTGCAGCACAACAATAACCGTCGCTACTTTTACCGCCTGCCAGAACCTGATTCCTGAGAGTGTTTTTCCGGTGGAATGTGAAATTTCGAAAATGCCAAATGAAAGGCCTGTTGCTATTAGAATGATTGTTGTCAAGTCCATTCGTATGCTTTTATTTCCTGTTTGTTTTCAACAAAAGTATTTTTCTGGTGTATGGGTACAATAGGTTTTACCCCCGGAAAAGATTTGTTTTTGTTTCCTTCCGGGGATAAAAGCTGAGTTAACCTGCTGTTCCGGCCTGGTTTTCCTTGTTTGCAGGAACAGCAAATTCCACTTGTTTTACTTCAATTTCGGTTCCTTCCAGCAGGTCGTAATCCACTTCACCGATGATTGTCATTTTCGTTTCATCGTTGAACGGTGTTGCAGGAAGATGTTTTTTGTCGATTTCAATCCTGATTTTTCCGGTTGAATCTTTAAACCAGTAATTGTCGTCGCCCATTTGTTCGACAATAAAACCCTGCAATTTTACCATCGTGTCTTTCCTGTCGAGTTTTAGCGCATTGTCCGAAACTTCTTTTACCGTTTTTAACCCGGCTTTTGAGCCTGGTCCGGTATATTGTGCATAACCGGCGCCAAAGATTCCGGTAAAAAAGGCTGTCATCAAAATCATTCTGAACGTTTTCATCATTGTTTCATTTTAAAATTCGACAGCTAAATTAGAATACCATTCTGGAGAGATTTTGGAGATTTTATGTCGGGTTAAAAAAAACGGAGATTTTATGGTGCGAGCCCTCAATTTTATAGGACAGGCTGAAATTGTACAATTCGCAGATTTCTTTTACAATGGCAAGGCCGATACCAATATTCCCGGTTTCACCTTTTGCAAATCGTTGTAAAAGCGACTCGGGGTTTCCCAAATACGGCAGCCCGCTGTTTTCGACAATCAGCATTTCGTTCGAAAGTTTTACGGAAATATATCCTTGCTGAATGTTGTGTTTTACCGCGTTTTTTATCAGGTTGTTGATGAGGATTTCGGCCAGGCCCGCATCCATCACTACTGTGCAGGGCGCAATTTCCTGGAAAAGGTTTATCCCGCGCAGATTTATGGCTTCCGAAAATGTACCGAGTACGCCTTTTACTGTTTCTTCCAGGTTTAAGGTTATGTTGTTGTTGAATTCGCGGTTGTTGATTTTACTTAACAGCAGCAGCGATTTTTGTACCTGCGACAGTTTTGTGGCGGCAGAGTAAATCTTGCTGATTTCTTCCGATTTTTGTACATCCTCACTTGAACTGTCTAACAGTTTTCCTGCATTTGCCCTGATAACAGCAAGATGTGTCTGAATTTCGTGCGACGCGTTTTCGTTAAATTCCTTGTTGTGACGGTAGTCATCCGAGACTTTTTTCAAAAGCGCCTGCAATGTTGTATTTAGAGATTTGAATTCATCGATATCGGTTTCTGCAAATCCCGGCACCGGATCGTTGATTTTAAAGCGCGTTATTTTATCAAGTGTTTGATAAAACGGCGCCCATATTTTACCGGTAACCATATTCACGGTTAAAATGAGAAACATGGCAATCAGCAGTAGTAAACCTCCAATAATCAGGAGTGTGCCCTGTGCAATGTCGTCGCGGCCTGGTAACAAATGGCGGAGAACGATGGTAAAATCGCGGCTGTTGTGGTTGATGGAGAACCACAATTCGCGGTAGGGAACCATTTCGTTATCTCCTGATTCGAGCAAAAGCGTGTCCTTAAAAAACGGCTTTTCATATTTCTGGTTTTCAAAAACACCGGCTATGTTGGCAAAATCAGGCAAATCATCATTTTTTTCATGATATTGGATCAGGCGTTCCATCTCGTAGGTTAAAAACTCATCTGTTTCTTCGTAGGCAATGTATTCAATCATTAAAAATGAAAACAGGCTGCCAATAAGAAAAATGGGTATCAACCAGATGGAAGTGTAGATGTAGGTGCGTTTTATCAGTTTCATGACGGTCGGTTTATTCCGAGTTTATAACCAATGCCGTAGACGGCTTTTACGGGATCTTCAATTCCAGTGGCTGTAATTTTTTTTCGGAGGTTTTTTATGTGCGAATAAATAAAGTCGAACGAATCGGCCAAATCCATGTTGTCGCCCCAAATGTGTTCGGCAATACTTTCGCGGGTGAGTACCCTGCCGGGATTCGAGAAAAAGAACAATAAAATGTCGTATTCACTTTTGGTGAGATCAATTCTCCGCGTTCCGGCAAAAACTTCCCTGCTGCTGGTGTCGATGGTTATTCCGGAAAACGTCACAGAGTTACTGCCCGAAAAACTGCGCCTTCGCAAAAGCGCCTTTACACGAGCTACCAATTCAGCCATATCAAAAGGTTTTGTGATATAATCGTCGGCCCCCAGATCGAGCCCTTCAATTTTATTGTCGAGCGAGTTCCGCGCCGAAATAACAATTATCCCTGTTTCGGGATTTTGTTTTTTTATTTCACGGATGAGTTCGAGGCCCGAACCATCGGGAAGGTTAATGTCAACGACCATCACATCGTAGCGATACAGAAATATTTTTTCATGCGCGGTTTTGAAATTTTCAACCGTTTCGCAAACATATTTTTCGTTCTCCAGTGTTTCTGTAACCGCTTTTAACAGTTTGGTGTTGTCTTCAACAATCAGCAGTTTCATCGTCAATTTTTTTTAATGATAGGAAATAATTCTGGATAAATTTTGTAGAATCCTTTTGTTATTCACCTTTTCTGTTTGGAAACCGACTGGAATAAATTGAAAAGGAAAAGGTTATTCTGGCCTGTTAAAGAAAAGTTTGTTGCAAACAACAAAGATTGGTGGCGTTTCTTTATATTGGAGAAGATAACGGGAAGGATAACTTTTTGAAAAACAAAATATGTCGGAATTTACAGATCATAAAAAAGCAAGAGTGGAACAGTTGGTTCGGCTTTTTGAAGGGATTTTAAAAGCGGATAACTTGGGTGAGTTGGTACGTGAAAATCAGAAACTAATAGAAACGACGATACCTTCGGATGTGATTTCGCTGGTTGACCGCTTGGTTTTGTTAAAGATCCCGATGAATGATCTGAAACGGGGCATCAACAAATTGCTGAACCTGTTGTATAAAACCATTCTCGACTATCCGTATTATGCGCCGGAAAAAGAAAGTTACCTCGGTTGCCTGGTGGAAAACAACCGGATTCTGGCTGAACGTTTACAGGAAATCAGACCACAGATCAGGGAAATAAACAAACAACCTGAAAATGAGGTTTTGCGAAACTCGCTGAAGGAGAAGCTGAAGGAGATTGAAAAATTTGTTCAGTATTATCTCATCAAGGAAAATATTCTTTTCCCGTTTATTGAAAAACATATTCCCGAGTTCCGCTGTCTTTCGGTAATGTGGTCGTTTCACGATGATATCAAACATAATTTGGGCGAAGTTCTGAATCAACTGTCAGCCAATGATTTTGACCTTGCAAAGTTTAACCGGTTGACAGGCGACCTCTTTTTTAATATGTATGCCATCAAATTCAGGGAAGAACGGATTTTGTACCCGCTGGTTCGGGAGGTAGTTCCTGAAAAAATTTTAAATGGCCTTTTCGCCGAAAGTTTTGAAATCGGATTCCCGTTTTATCAGCCGGAGATTATTTTGGAAAGTGAGGAAAGGAGCAGTTTTACCGGGAATGAAATCGATTTGGAAACTGGAAAATTATCAGTTGAACAAATCAGGTTGCTTTTTAATCATTTGCCGGTCGATATTACTTTTGTGGATGAATTCAACAAAGTGAAGTATTTCTCAACGCCGAAAAAGCGGATTTTTCCGCGAACCAAAGCTATCCTCGGGCGAGATGTAAACAACTGCCACCCGCCTGAAAGTGTGCATGTGGTGGAGCAAATTGTTCAATCGTTCAGAAGTGGCAAAAAAGATGTGGCTTCGTTTTGGATTGACAAAAAAGGGCAGAAGCTGCTCATCCAGTATTTTGCCGTCCGAGACGAAAGTGGAATTTACAAAGGAGTAGTGGAAGTTTCGCAGGAGATTTCGGAAATCAGGAATTTGGAAGGAGAAAAGCGATTGCTCGACTGGGAATAAAATTCCTGTTAATCTCTTCCCGGGTTTACCGGAATTAAACGGTTTAAAGTAATTTTTCCGTTGTTGCTGTATTTTTTGGCCAGCCCCTGAATGGTTTCTTCAGTAACCAGTTTTTCTATGGCATCGCGAATCGGGGCATAACTTTCGTGTAGCGGGCAGGGATTTTTCTCGTCGCAATGTTTTAATCCGAAACCGCAACCACGGAAAAGCGAATCACCTTCAATGGAAACAATCAGCTTTTTTAATGGCAAATCTTCTTTGGAAGTATCAAAAAAGAACCCGCCGTTTATCCCTTTTAATGATTCGACAAATCCCTGTTTTACGAGTCGTTGTAAAATTTTTGCCGTAAACGACTGGGGTGTTTCTATCTCAGAAGCAATTTCGGCAATACCGGGCCGTCGTTCCCTGTTGTTTTGCAACTGGATGTAAACCAGTGCCCTGAGTGCATATTCGGTTTCTTTCTTAAACACGTGTTTCCCTTTTTTGAATGACGGAACAAAGGTAATAAAAAATAGTAGTCACTAAGAGACCTTTTTGTCCTTTAGTAAAATATTTTTATATATTTGTACCGAA
>CAYWBV010000136.1:0-10330 GCA_964455785.1 uncultured Maribellus sp. | reverse complement strand
AAAGTAGTCCCACCGGGAATCGAACCCAGATCTACAGTTTAGGAAACTGCTATTCTATCCGTTGAACTATGAGACCATTACTTTTTCAGGTGTGCAAAAATAGGTAAAAACCTTTTTAACCACAAATCATTCAACAAATATTGTGGATTTTGGCGTTTTACACATCATTGTCCTGAATTTCAGAAGTTCATAAAACACAAACAAACCCACGTAATCTGGTTTTTCCGAAGTTTATCTGATTCAGATTATTTTAAAAATCAGGAATTTGAAATATCTTGTATCGAATTTTGGCAAAACATAAAATCGTTGATTATGAAAGGAAATAACATCAATCGCAGAAAGTTTCTGGGCACAGGATTAGCTGCTGCTGCCACGGTGACTGTTGGAAACGTGCTGGCTTCAGAAAGTGTGTCGGGCCGTCTTCCTATAAAAAAGAACGACGAAAACCCCTTTAATCCGGTAACCTACAGCGCCATGCCTACGCGCTCGTTTGGGAAAACAGGGTACAAAGTGGGCGTGCTAAGTTTGGGCGGTCAGGCAACGCTCGAAATCAAAGGCAGGGAAGAGGAATCGGAAAAAATCATCAACCGTGCCATCGATCTGGGGATCAATTATATCGACACGGCTGCGTCGTATGGCGGAGGGGTGAGCCAACTCAACATCGGCCGCGTAATGAAAACGCGCCGAAACGAAGTGTGGCTTTCCACCAAAACCCACGACCGTACCTACGACGGTTCGATGCGACTGCTGGAAGAGAGCCTGAGAAATTTGCAAACCGACCACATCGATACCTGGCAACTGCACAACGTACAACGACAAGAACAAGTGGATCAGATTTTTGCTTCCGATGGCGCCATTAAGGCGATGGAAAAAGCCAAAGCCGAAGGTATGGTTCGCAAAATCGGAATTACCGGCCACTTCGAACCGCTTGTTTTGCTCGAAGCCATCAAACGGTATCCTTTCGACTCCATTTTAATGGCTATTAATGCGGCCGATGTTCATTACCTGAGTTTTAAAAACTATTTACTTCCGGAAGCACAAAAAAAGGGAATCGCCATTATTGGGATGAAGGTTGCCACCCGCGGGCGTATTCTTTCGTGTTGGACCCCGCCGCCACTGGAAGAACAAACCGACGCCCGTTTACGAACGCCAAAACCAGGAACCATTTCCATCAGAGAAGCGCTGACCTATAATATGAGTCTGCCGGTTAGCACCACAATAATTGGCGTTGACAGTGTGGAACAAATCGAGGAAAACGTAAAAATAGCCTCCGAATTTCAGCCGCTTTCGCTGGCGCAGATGGAGGACATTGAATTTAAAACGTTGCCTGTTGTAAGACAGAGTCTTTATTTCAGGCGCTGGGATATTGGTGTGTGACACTCCATTTATAAAAAGAAAAAAGCCCGTTATTCAATGGGCTTTGTACTTGTATTCTTTGCGATGAATTTGCTTCAGCCAAAGTGTTTAGAAGCTTAAAAGTATTTCTGCACCCCAAAAAAGGGCAAAGATAATTGCCATACCGGCAACGGTACCTGCCACCAAAAAAACAACTAAATTCATTGGCAACTTTTGCTTTTCGTTCTCAGATTTTGTTGTAATAACAATCTGATTCTGATTTGCTTCTGTCTCCATTTTTCTCATTTAAATTAATAAAATACCTAAACGTCTTATACAAAATTAAGACATTTAAATTTAAAATACTATACGTCCACGTATTAAATCTCTTTCCTGCCAAAACGAAAAACACGTGTACAGTGAGAATATAACGAACAGAGGGCTAAAAAATTTTATCCGATTTTATTTCAGCGAGTAATTTGCAACTTAATTCCCGGTTTATGTTGCCGATTCAAACTGTTTCAGGAAACGAACGTCATTTTCGAAAAAATGGCGGATATCCCTGATACCGTAACGGAGCATGGCAATTCGTTCGATTCCCATTCCAAATGCAAAACCGGTGTATTTTTTACTGTCGATATTGCAGGCCTCCAAAACGTTCGGATCAACCATCCCGCAGCCGAGGATTTCGAGCCAGCCCGAATATTTGCACACATTACAACCTTTCCCGCCACAAATGGAACAACTCACGTCCATTTCGGCACTGGGTTCGGTAAACGGGAAGTACGACGGACGAAGCCTGATTTTTGTCCCCTCGCCAAACAACTCTTTTGCAAAATAGAGAAGGGTTTGTTTCAGATCGGCAAACGATACATTTTCATCAACATACAGACCTTCCACCTGATGAAAGATACAGTGTGACCGGGCAGAAATGGCTTCGTTACGAAAAACACGTCCCGGGAAAATGGCGCGAATGGGCGGCTGGGTGCGTTCCATTACGCGGATTTGTACGCTTGATGTGTGGGTCCGCAACAACACATCCGGATCCTTTTCAATAAAAAAGGTATCCTGCATGTCGCGGGCCGGATGTTCCGGCGGAAAGTTCAGCGCCGAAAAAACATGCCAGTCGTCTTCAATTTCGGGTCCTTCGGCAACGGTAAAACCAAGGTGGCCAAAAATGTTAATAATCTCGTTTTTTACCAGCGAAAGCGGGTGGCGGGTTCCCAGTTTCATAGGTTCGCCGGGCATGGTCAAATCAAGACCAGAACTGCCTGACGTTGCAGCCTCAAAAGATTCTTTCAGCGTATTGATTTTTTCCAGCGCCAATTCTTTCAAATCGTTGATGGCTTTCCCAATTTCCTTTTTCTGTTCGGCGGGAACCGTTTTGAAATCGTCGAAAAGCTGGCTAATGCTCCCCTTTTTGCTGATGTACCTGATACGCAACTCGTCAACCTCTTCCAGCGTGGATGCTGCCACTGCACCAATTTCTTCCTGTAAAGCCCTGATTCTGTCTAACATTTTTGTTCACGTAATAATTGAAGCCGCAAAGATAATCATTCCAATAAAAACCAAATGATTTTTAGTCCTTTTCCCTACTTTGACTTAATTTTGGGAAACTTACAAAAGTTGGGAAAATGGATTTCAATTTTACGTGATCAATTTTGAGATTTTAAATGAATTCACCGAAAATCATCTGGAAGCGAATTGGTTATTCAAACATAACGTTGCTGATAAATGGGGCTGATTCTGTTTTGATTGACACTGGCGTAAGAGGAAATCTGCAGCGGATAAAAATACTTTTCAGGCAATTTAATCTTACACCATCTGATATAAAACTGATTGTTCTGACCCACACGCATTACGACCACACCGGGAACCTAAAAGGGTTAAAAGAAATTACCAGCGCAAAAGTTATGGTTCATAAAAATGAATTTGAAAACTTAAGAACCGGAGTTATGCCAATTCCGAAAGGAATCGGGATATACCCGGGGTTTATTACGGCTGTTGCCCGCTGGTTTTTCCCGAAATTTGTTTCACCGGAACCGGTGGTTGCCGATTTGATCAACGAAAATGAGTTTGATCTGGGGATATTTGGAATCGACGGGAAAGTGATTTCCACACCGGGGCACACGTCGGGCTCACAATCGGTATTGCTGGGCGATATGTTAATTGCAGGCGATACGTTTGTAAATATGCCCAACGGGAGGATTTTCCCACCGTTTGCCAACGAACCGGATGTTTTGCTGAACACCTGGCAAAACATTTTTAACCGGGGAGTAAAAATCATTTATCCCGGCCA
This sequence comes from uncultured Maribellus sp., assembly GCA_964455785.1. Taxonomy (GTDB): domain Bacteria; phylum Bacteroidota; class Bacteroidia; order Bacteroidales; family Prolixibacteraceae; genus Draconibacterium. Next base: position 6,696 of record CAYWBV010000136.1, on the reverse strand, counting down.
CGGAAAACCGTTCAGCACCGAAAAAGCTTTGGTTGGTTTTGAGCGGTGGAAAAAGAAAAATTAAAAACTGAATTATTTCAACTCGAACGAGGTATTGCCAATGTGGTTGCCGTCGGTAAAAATATCGACCGTATAAACGCCGGGTTTCATCGCGGGTTCGCCGGCGTTGTCCCAAAAAATGGCCACCGGCAGTTCCAACCCTTCGTAATTTATCTCGCGCATGGCCGAATATTGTATTTTCAAATCCTCAAACTGGAAAAGGTCGCTGGCCGATTTCGCCAAAAGCAACTGGTCGGGCCGGGTAATCCGCGCGTAAATATTTTTTGCCCCGCGTTTCGCGGTAACGTTACTGCTTAAAACGAAATAGATTCTGATTTTTTCGGTGCGGTTGGCATATTTTGTTTCCTTGCTGCGGTCGTTCTGCGGTTCGGCAATCAGTTCGCGCGCTTCGAGCATCGCAGCTCGCTGCAGGTTTTTCTGCAGCTTACTTTTCTCCTCACTCAACTGCACGTTTTCCGACTCCACTTTTTTGAATTGTTCTTTTACTTCGAAATTCTCCGCCATTAACTCCTGGTTTCTCCGGTTGAGCGAATCAACCTGCACCGCAAAATCGCGCATAATTCCACGCAGGGAGGTCACCTGTTTCTGGTAATCCGATATTTTCTGATAACTTATTTTTTTTGTTTGTTCTACTTCCATCAGCAAATCTTTTACTTTGGCCTGTGCCACAAAAAGTTGTTCGTTAATGGTATCGTTTTCGGTCCTGAGCGAATCGTAACTGGAGGCAATCTGGTTTAACTCCGACTGTATGGAATCTTTTTCCGATTTTATATCGTTTAAAATCGCCCGATGCTCTCTTTGCTGGAGAAAAAACAGGACGACAACAATAACCAATATTGCAGCAAGGACGGCTACAATGATATTATTTCGCCGGTCTTTTTTCTTTTGAATATTCTGAACGTTCAACTCATCCATGATTTCCGATTTAAATAATTGTGCGAACCCTGCAAAAATAATAATCTTTTAGGCGGCAACAAACAATTGAAGGCTGTCAGTTCAATTTTGACAGCCTTTAACCAATTATAAAAGGAAACTTTACAGTAAATTCCCAAATTTGAGCCCAAAATAAATCATTCGCGGAGAGGTCGGCCCGTAAATATAAGCAGGGTCGCGATCAATCCCAGTATCAAAATCATCCTGATAACTGTTTAACAGGTTTTTAACACCTGCGCTGATCTGCATTCTTACCACGTCGGTAAGCCTCACATCGTAACTGATTTTTATCCCGGCATCAAAAAAAGAAGGAGAAGTATTCAACTGACCGTTTTCCGGATCGTTGGCCAGCGGGCCAAAATAGGGCACCAGCATCGGGCCGGTGTAGTTGCCGGTAAAAGCGATGTTCAGCAACATTGCCGGACTGTAGTTCAACGTGAGATAACCATAATTTCCGGGCGAGCGGAAAAAGCGTTTTTCGTCAAACTCCCGGGCCTCTTCAAACTCACTTTTTTGAACGGTAAAACCTGATTGTAACTGAAACCTTGCGGAGGGAGAGACATTCAGTTCAAAATTAATTCCCTGAACAGTCGCTCCTTTTTCGGCATTGACGCGGGTATAAACCACCACGCCGTTTTCATTGGGTGCGCCATATTCGTTGGCAAACGGATCGATCAGCCGCGTATAAAAACCTTCGGCCAGTAATTGAAACTGCCATCTCCCAAAATGTTTTGAATAGTCGAAAGAAGCGGTTACACTGTTGGACGATTCCTGTTTTAGATCAGGGTCGTTTTTGTGGAGTACCTGTCGCGAACCTGAAGTTTCGATGTGCAAATCTTCGTCGAAAATTTGCGGCGCCCTGAAACCACGGGCAAATCCTGCCCTGAGCTGCAAATGATTCGAAATGTTGTAAAGGAAACTTATCCTCGGACTAAATACATTGCCCGATACTTCGTCGCTTTCTTTGGTTTTATCTGAGATGGAATAGTGGTCGAAACGGACTCCCGCGGTTACCACTGCCGTTTTAAACTTCCATTTCGATTGCCAAAATGCGGCTTGTGTGGCAATCACCTGGTCGGCAACGGGTGTATTCCCGTAATGTGTATCTTCCACCACATCAAAATACCCCAGTTTGTTATCTTCCAGCGCACTTCCGTTGTATTCGGCGCCTGAGGTGACCGTTGCCGGAGAAAACAACAAATGGTCAACCTGGCGGATGTATTGTACGCCCGACGACCACGAGAAATCCTGTGTTTCGCCGTAAGCCGACAAATCCTGGTTGGCGCCGTAATACGAATCGCGATTTACGCCCTGCACCGAAAAATAAACCGAAAATTTATCGGCGTCGCGCAAAAGCAAATCAAAGGTTGCTGCGCCAGAATTGATTTTGTGGGTTACACTTTCAGTAACATCGGCTTCGTGTTGGGGCAACTCAAATTTATTCCCGCCACGCCGGAACTCGTTGATGTTAAAATAGTCGAAAGTCAGTTTTCCGCGGTCAGAAACCCGCTGGTAAATACGAGTACCCAGGGTAGTATTATCGATTAAAGCCAGTTCTGAAAACCCGTCGCCGTTGGCATCGTAAGGATCCCGGCTGCGGGTAAAACCAAATAAACTCATTCCGGTTTTAAAATCGTCGCTCACAAACGAACCATTAAAATTTATACTAAAATCGTCGGATGTGTTTCCATTGCTGACCGTTTGCCCATACGAACCCGATGCCGAAAAATTGTTGGTTACCGGGTCTTTGGTAATCAAGTTGATGGTGCCGGCAATGGCGTTACTCCCATACATGGCCGAACCCCCGCCCCGGATAACTTCGACGCGATCGATCATATTGGCCGGTATGAGTTCGAGACCATAAACACCCGCCAGGCCGCTGAATACCGGGCGCGAGTTGATCAGGATTTGCGAATAGGGGCCTTCCAGACCGTTCATTCGCACCTGCGAAAAGCCACAGTTTTGACAATTATTTTCCATACGCAGACCGGGCGCAAAATTTAATCCTTCGCTCAGGGTAACATTTTGTGTGCGCTGGAATAGTTTGGGATTGATACTGTTTACAATGGTGGGCGTTTCGCGTCTGCTTTTTGAACTCCGGTCGGCTGAAACAACGACCTGTTCGATTCCGATAACATCGGGTTCAAGTTCGATGGATAGTGTAATACTTTTATTGGGTTCGAAAACAACTTCTTTTTCACAAGTTTTGTAACCAACTGCCGAAAAAACGATGATCTGTTTTCCTACAGGCAGATCGGTCATTTTAAAATGTCCCGTTGCGTCGGCCGCCGCCCCAATCGTCGTACCTTTCACAGCTATCGAAACAAACGGAATATGCTCGCTTCCCGATTTTACGCCGCCAAACAACATGGCATCGGTTTTTGGCTTTTTATCAGGTTCATCGGCAAAGCCCACTTTACCGATCAGTAAAAACAGCACAACAAGTGCCTTTATGAATTTCATAAAACATAAATATTTCGGATGAATAAAATAAAAACCGGTTTGAAGGTTTTAAGAAATCCAATAAGGAGGACCACGCGGAACCAGGTGAAGTACCGGCGAAAAGTATTCAATCGAAAAATCAACAGATGAATAGCTTATCTGTATTTCAGGGAAAGTAAAATCGACCCGAAGCTCAGGCGGGTTTTTAAAATAGTCGATTTGAAGATTATGAAAGAAACAAATTTCTGTTTTTGTATGATTGTGGTTATTAATGGGTTTCCCATCTTCATGGTTTATCGGATGCGAATGGGTTACTACAATTCCGTTGGCGTAAAAATGAGTGTGTTTGTTCAGTATCGAATTCTGAACAATAAAAAAATATACCGGCAAAACCAGAATATAAAACACCTTAATATTTTTCCGAATAAAAGTCAAATTTTGGTTTTATCCTGCAAAAATAAGAATGTTTCCAAATAACAAGAGAAAAAGGGGATTAGCTCGCCCTATTTTTAACAATAGGCGCTACACTACTTTTTTTACTTCTGCCGAAAGATTTTCGAGCGCGCCGTCGGCTGCTTTAAACATGTCGGAAACCAAATGGTTGTAAAACTTCTTTACCAGTTTTGCATCGTCTTTTCCGTCAGGATGATTGACCCTGATACGCAGTTCGCGGTGTTTTTGAATGACATCACCAGCAATTTTCATGATAGCATCGTTGTCCACTTTCGAATTGTACTCCAGTACATAAAAACAATCATTCAACACCATCGACATTAACATGTCGATATCCTTTTTTAAATCTCTGATACTTGCCATACTCTTTATGATTTAACCGCAAAGGTAAAAAAAAGGAAAAGCGGTTGACTTACTGCATGCGTATTAAACTGTTTCCGCTACCTTCCTGTACCGGGCTGGTACTTCTACGTTGTTCCCTTTCCTGTTCTTTTTTTGCTTTTTCGGCGGCTTCCTTTTTCTTTTGCTCCTCCAACTCGACATCGATAATTGTTTTGGTAAATGTCGGGTCAGGAGTTAGTTCCCATTTAAATTCATTATCCCAGTTTCCGCGAACTTTTATTACTTCGTTGATATAAGCCACTCTTTCCGGCTGGTAGCTGTCCTGGTAACTCCCGGTATCCCATTTCCCGTTGCGGTTTTCGTCATAAATGATTTTCACCTTGAATTTTTCCGGAGCAAGAAAATCAAAAACAACGATCTGATCTTCACTGAAACTTTTTTCGGTGATAACCTCTTCCTTGTCTGTATTTTTTAATAGCTGGGCGATCATGTGCGACTTTACGCCGGTCATATTCAGTTTGATAGTACCGTAATAATCTTCTTCGCGTATTTTAAATTTTTTGAAAAGTTTCTGACTCGTAATCTCATAAATATTTTCACAGGCTGCCGAATCAATTTCAAGGGAATATTCGGCTTCGGGTTCCCACTTGTACGAAATATTATACTGACGCCAAACACTACTGTCTTTTTCAAACCCGAAATCAAGCGGTGTTTTCAGGGTGTCTTCACTCAAATAGAGTAAGATTCCGGATTTGTCAAAATCTTTTACAGGTTCAGGAGCTGTAAGTTGTATTAAACCGTTGATATCAAAAGCAGAAGTACTCAAATTGGTAATCCACGTAAATTGTTCGATCGGTGGTGGTCCTTCTTCTTTATCGTCCCTGCCTCTTCTTTTCTTTTTTGTGTCATCTTCTTCCTTGTCGGTGTAAGTTAACAGCAATGTATCTTTTTGAACATACAGTTGATCCAGTGAGTCAAGTTGAAAATAGGCCAACTCCATTTGCAGCGTATCCAATTTTGCCACAATCGTGTCGGTGAGCCACATCACCAAAGAATCCACTTTCTCATTCGGTTCGAGCAAATACCAGTCAGTTGCTTCGGTATTTATCAGCCGGATGCCGAACGTATCGCTGACCGGTTCATTAAAAACAAACGTACATTTATTTCTTCCGTCGCGTTTGTATGAATCAAGAAACTGGTCAAAGATATCCTCCGAAAAAAGGCGGAGATAAAACGGCCCGGGCGAAAAACTGGTGTGCCCCGTAACAAGCATCGAATCGACGCCGTGGGCCAGCGTATCCAGCTCTTCGTGAAATTCAGCCGACGGAATCACCAGTGTATCCATAAAGGCAATTTCCTCGGCGCCTTCGTTGTACATTAAATCAGAATTGGCATCGTTAACCGAAAAGATATGGTATTTCCCCGGAGCGATATTATCGATCAGAAAAAGCCCCATCGCATCCGCTTTACCGATATAATCGGGTTTCACCCTGTACACGGCTGAATCGTGCAGGTTTTTATGAAGCATTATCAGTGCATTTTCAACCGGTTCGAGATTAAATCCGTTGATTACACGTCCGGCAACCCTCAGCGAATCAAAAACATCGCCGGTACTAAACGAAAAACGAAGATTGCCGAACGGGTTTCTTTCGTTATTATCGACAACCGAATTTTTAAAATCCAGCGAATAAGTGGCGCTGTCGCGCAACTCTTCGTTAAACTGAACAATTAAAGTCTTCGATTTGGTAAGAATGGTCGGTCTTTTGGTTAATGGCGGCGATACAACCAGCATCTCCGAAACCTGGTCGGGGATAATATATTCATTAAACGTAAGACGTACTTCGTTACCCTGGTAATCTAATGTTTTATAACCGGGTTGTGTACTCACCAAAACCGGGGGAAGCGAATCGAGCGGGCCTCCCGTGGGCATTCCCTGGTTGGCGCACGACGAAATCATAACTACCCACGCAAATCCGGCAATAATAAAATAAGGTATTTTGTTTAACAGTCTCATTCACTTTAAAAATGGATTACAAACATACAAATTCCTGCAAACAATGGATGTTATGCCTTGTTAAATAAAATGGGAGTACCCGTTAATTTTTATCAAAAAGAGAGTAACAGGACGGGTAAAAAACCAACAGGAAGGATGGAAACCCAATCCGGGAAGGGTCAACCCTTATCCGACCGGGTCAAATACCTATCCGACCGGGTGGAGACCCTATCCGGGAGCCGGGAAAATCAATCCGGACGGGTCAAAACCTAATCCGTTTTCAAAAAAACAGTAATCCGACTGAGTCAGGAACCTATCCGGGAGGGTGAAAATCCTATCCGGGAACGGAAATTTACCTATCCGATCGGGTCACAAGGTTATCCGACCGGGTCGAAACCCTATCCGGGAGGGTCAAATACCTATCCGGGAGCCGGGAAAAAGAATCTGCTTGTTGCATAATGATATTTGCCATA
>CAYWBV010000135.1:8581-10332 GCA_964455785.1 uncultured Maribellus sp. | reverse complement strand
TGAGAGTGAACGCCGATGAGCAGTTGTATAACGAGACCCTTTCTTCACGCGATTTCTCCAGATTAGAAGGTATGGTTGAAGGATACGATCTTCTTTTCATCGACGAGGCACAGCGTATCGCCGATATTGGAATCAATCTTAAAATTCTTTACGATAAAATTTCCGGACTAAAAATTATTGTAACAGGTTCTTCCTCACTCGATCTAGCAAACCGGATTAACGAACCATTAACCGGGCGGTTATATACCAACATTTTGTACCCGGTATCTGTTCCCGAATGGCAAAAATACAGCGGCATCAACAATTTTGAAACTGCTTTAAAACTGGAGGAATTTCTTCTCTATGGTATGTACCCGGAACTCTTTTCGTACAAAAATTTCAATCAGAAACGGAAGTATCTTGATGATTTATGCAAATCTTATTTATACAAAGACATTTTGTCGCTGGGCAGTATTAAATATCCCGAAAAACTAAACCAACTTCTGAAGCTGCTTGCATACCAGGTTGGACAATTGGTTTCAATACAGGAACTTGCAACTTCTTTACAAATTCACCGGGAAGCATTGTTAAATTACATTTCGTTGCTCGAAAAAAGTTTTGTGATTTTCCGGCTTCCGGGTTTTAGCCGGAATTTGAGAAAAGAAATAGTTAAAATGGATAAGATTTATTTTTATGATAATGGCATAAGAAATACGCTGATAAACAACTTCAACTCCTTACAAACACGAAATGACAAAGGCCAGCTTTGGGAAAATTTCCTGATGGCTGAACGTATAAAATCGAATGCTTATAACGAAACTTTTGTCAACAGCTATTTTTGGAGAACATACTCCGGCGCCGAATTGGATCTCGTGGAAGAAAAGGATGGCCAACTGCATGGTTTTGAATTTAAATGGGGAAACAGCCAGGCAAAACCACCGGCATCGTGGCTGGAAAACTACGGCGAATCAACTTTTCAATGTATCAATACAACTAATTTTTTAGAATGGCTTAAAAATTCTGGCCTCCCCTGAAATCGAACCACAGTTTTATCGGGTAGTCTTCGTCGCCTCGGTGCCCCGAATAAACTCCTTTCTGGCTTTTGGGCCCCAACTGGGTAGCCTGTTTGAACTTGGTTCCGATGGCGGGGATCTCATACAAAAACGAAATATCGCCTTCCGGGAATGGCGGGTAAGTTCCTCCGGCAACGTGTTGCGGTTTGGCCGGGGTAAACAGTTGAAAATAGAGGTTGGGCGTTTCAGAAATAACCGTAAAATCCGATTCGGTGGTTTGCAAGGTTGCCCAGTAAAGGTTGCCGTGATAACCTTTAAATTCAGGGTAAACCAGCTCGTTAAAACTTTCGCCGGTGATGGTATTGTTGTACGCTTTTTCCCACACGCCAAAGTTACTTCCTTTCATCCTGTTTTTCCAGACCCGGTACGGCCCACGCCCCATCCATTTTACTCCGGTACATTTGTTTTCGGGATAGTTAAACGAAATTCCGAGACAACTGATGTCTTTCGTTCCCTTTTGCAACGGGCTGGCTTCCAGCATCAGCAAACCGTTTTTTTTAAATTTCCAAACCACCTTTTCAGGATAGGTTTTCGAGGTCGTTTCAAACACAAAGTTCCCTTCGGTGTCCTTTTCCCATTTTGTGCCGGTGATTTCCGCTTCTGCTCCTGCCGGAACCGGTCCGCCGGTAAACGACAAATTTCCCCGGTTGTTTTTTACCGAAAGCAGGATCCCGTTTTTTTTGCTGAATGAAACTTCAA
>CAYWBV010000135.1:7419-8481 GCA_964455785.1 uncultured Maribellus sp. | reverse complement strand
GGCTTTCCAGCTAAACGCACAATCTTTCAGGTTGGTGTAAATGAATTTGTTTTTCAGGAAAAGTTTACCGTTCCATTGCCGGTTGATGGTGACCGGTTCTACCTGAACAGGTGACCAGATTTCCTTTACGGTATAAAAACTACCCTCTTTTTCGCGGTGCGGCCCCAGGATTCCGTCGGGAGCGTGGTTGCCGTCGCCATCAAAGACTTTGTTGGGTTTGTCAGTACGCAGCACAGCCTCGTCGGCCAACACCCACAAAAACCCGCCGGCGTGCAGCGGCGACGATTCATAACTACGCCAGTATTCCTCCAGCCCGGCGCCAATTCCACCGTCGTATAAACCGTGCAAAAGTTCGGTGGCCATAAACGGGTCGTTGCCAAAAACATATCTTCCCGTGGCATAATCAAATTCGGGGTAGTGGTGCGTATCAGCCCCGTTTCGCAACAGCCACGGGTAAATCACCGGGCGCCTTTGAATGTCGTACTGGTGAAATCCTTTTTCGTTGGCAAAATCCCAGCCACCTTCGTTTCCGTGATCCCAAACCACCACACACGGATGGTTGTGGTCTCTCAAAACCGTTTCTTTGACCAGTTTCGGCCCGACAATAGTATCGTACGCATCCTGCCAGCCAGTCACTTCATCCAAAACAAAAAGGCCGAGCGAATCGCACAGTTCGAGGAACCGTTTATCGGGGACGTAATGCGACATACGCACCGCGTTCATGTTCATTTCTTTCATCAAACGAATATCGGTGAGATGGTTTTCTTCGCTCAGGCATCGCCCGGTTTCGGGCCAGAACGAATGGCGGCAAACGCCTTTAAAAACCACTTTTTCGCCGTTCACATAAAACCCGTCGTGTTTGCGGAGTTCCACTGTGCGGAAACCAATTCTTTCTGTGACTTCATGTAGGATTTTATCTCCGCTTTTTAGTGTTATTTTCATATTGTACAGGTGCGGCCACTCGGGATTCCACGGTTTTATGCCGTCAAATTTCCCCGAAATCATTTTTTCTGAAATTCCTTTTTCGATTTCAGATTGTACCGTTCCGTGGATTTTATTTCC
>CAYWBV010000135.1:0-7319 GCA_964455785.1 uncultured Maribellus sp. | reverse complement strand
TTTCTGAAATTCCTTTTTCGATTTCAGATTGTACCGTTCCGTGGATTTTATTTCCGTTTAAATCATACAAATCAACCAAAACTGAATAACCATTTTTTGATTCATTCAAAATAATTAACGCATGGAACGAACCGTCGGCTTTGGCATCGATGGCTGCACGCGATATGTGGGTTTCGGGCAGAATTTCGAGGAAAACAGGGCGGAAGATGCCGCCGAAAATCCAGAAGTCGGCTTGCCGTTCGGCGCGGTTGACCGATTCATTTCCTGAATGTTTGGCCACATCCACCTCCAGCAGGTTGGTTTTGCCGTATTTAAGAAGTTTCGAAATATCGTATTTAAACCGGTAAAATGCACCTTGATGAACTTCGCCAGCCGGCTTCCCGTTGATTTTTACGCGGGTATCGGTCATCGAACCATCAAAAACAATATTTACCATTTTCCCTTTCCAGCTCGAAGGAACTTCAAATTCGTGTTTGTAAAGCCCGTGCTCCTTTCCCAATTTCAGGTCTTTGTTTTTCCAGTCGTGGCCGTAGTTGTAGGTGCCAAAACCCTGCAGCTCCCAGTTAGATGGCACTGGTATTTTTGTCCATTCGCCACTGTTCCGGCCTTCAGTACAGAAAAAATCCCATTCTGCTGTGTTGGCCGCATCGGTACCCGACAGGTAAACAATTTGAGTAGGTTGCGAAAATAAAGTAGCTGAACAAAAGATGGTTAACAGCGTAAATAAGAATCTTTTGAAGTTCATTTTTATCCTTTTAGTTTTTTCGGTCCGCAAAATACAAAATTCCTCCTATTTTTTGGGATTGTTGTATTGCTGCGACAAATCGAACGAAGCCTTGTTAAATTCCTGTGTTTGCGGCAATACCACATCAAATCCGTCGCAAATGTCCATTTCAACGGTAAGGCTTTTTGCCTGAAATTCCAAAACGTGGCCGGCCATTTTTTTATCGTCTGAAATAAAATGCAGGTGGAACCCCGAAATGTTAACGCCTCCCACATATTCAGGAAACCAGAAACCGACCATGGCTCCCGTAATATTTTCCCATTCAAAAGTTGGCCGGTCAGCAATGGCTTCGCTTAATGTATTTTCGTAAGGTTTTTCCTGCCGGTCGGCGCTGCCACACTTCAGGTGTTGAAAGTTGCCTTTAATTTTGAAAGCATAGGCCAGATTCTCAGAGGGTAGCCTGGTTTCAATCAGCGTTTTTAGCTCGTTGTAATTGGTAGGTTCCGGTATTTCAACAATTTGATCCCTTTCAAAAAAAGTGACTACTACAAAAGGCGCCAGTTCATGGTTGTCTGGCTGCCTGACCGTTCCGTCGGCCAAAAACTGATAAACAGAACCATCGTGAACAATCATTTCGCCATTTAATCCGTTAAAAGTTCCCAAACCCAAATCGCCATGTTCTTTTACTTCGGCAACGGTAAGATTACCGTCGTAAATGCTGTTGGCGAGTGCCGTAAAAAGAGAATACTGATAGATTTGATCTGACTTTTTTTCTTCAGGAATGGTGTTCTCCGATTTTTGATTTTGGCAGCCCAACATCATCAAAACCAAAAGAAAATTGAAAAATGGTTTGTTCATGTATTGATTTTTATGATTTAAGAATAAAGTTCAGTCATTTATTCCCTTGCTTCCCCACCAGTTGTTTCCCGGGTCGAAATCTTTGGACAGGAAATTGAGCCGCTGTTTTTCTAACTGCGGCCAGCGTTCGTTGATTACCTTTTCGAGGTGTTTTTTCTCCAGCTCTTTTTTATATTCGGGGTCTCTTTCAGGAAACTTTGCCCCAACTTCCTGTAAATAGGAAAAGAGTTTTTTGCTCATTGTTTTTACCAGTTCCTGGTTCCCTCCGGCTACGTCGGTGGTTTCTTCCAGATCATTTTTCAGGTTGTACAATTCTTCGCGGTCATCTTCGTAATAATGAATCAGTTTCCAGTCGCCCAGCCGGATAATGGAAGAGGGTTCGCCGCCCTGGTTTCCGTAGTGCGGGTAATGCCAGAAAAGAGGGCGTTGGCTGATTGTGTCGCCATTAAGCAGCGGCACGAGACTGACCCCGTCGCAATGTTCATCGGGTTTCGGTTGTGCGCCGGCCAGTTCCAGAATGGTGGGATAAAAGTCGGTGCCGGTAACCGGGGTGTTATTTTTTTGACCACCGGGTAGCCAGGGGACTTTGATAAAATAGGGTTCGCGAATTCCGCCTTCAAACTGGTAGCCTTTCCCGGCGCGCAGTGGCAGATTCGACGTGGAAAAGGCATCGCCGGCAGCCACGCCGCCATTGTCGGAGGTAAAAATGACCACGGTGTTTTCGGCTAGTCCAAGTTCGTCAAGAGCTTTCAGCACAGTACCCACTGCTTCATCCATCGATTCTACCAATCCGGCATACACCGGGTTATCCTGCACCTGACGTATGGGAAGAAAATGTCCCATTTGAAAACCGGTTTCAGCAATGCCCAAATCTTCAGCTTTCTGGCGGTATTTAGCCCATTTTTGTTGTGTGGTTTCGATGGGCGAATGGACGGCGTAAAAAGCAAGGTAGGCAAAAAACGAAGTGTCTTTGTTTTCCTGCAGGAACTTTACTGTCTCGCTGGCCAGCCGCATTTCCAGGTTCTCGCCGTCAGGGCCGTTGGTCAGGTTAGGGTTGTTCCAGGGCGAAAAGTATCCCCCGGCAGGCGAACCGGCATCCCAGCCGCCAACATTGATGTCGAAACCGTGGTCTTCGGGCCACGATCCTTTACTTCCCAAATGCCATTTACCGGAAAAAAAGGTTTTGTATCCGGCCTCTTTCATGGCTTCGGGCAAAAGGGTGTATTCGTGAGCAATGTGATGTTGGTAATCGGGCGGAAGCATTTGCGTAAACCGGTTTTGCTGACGCCATGTTGTTCCTGTTTTGGCTCCGATATAATCGGTAATGCCGTGGCGGGCCGGAAATTTACCTGACATTATACTTGCCCGCGACGGACTGCAAACCTGGCACGTGGCATAACCATCGGTAAATATCATTCCTTCGCTGGCAATCCGGTCGATGTTCGGTGTTTCGTAAAATTTGCTCCCTGAAATACTCAAATCGTGGTAGCCATAATCATCGGCGAGAATGAACAGGAAGTTGGGTTTCTTTTTTTCTTCAGGTTTGAGCTGACAAGCATTCAACCCCCATAAAAAAAGAAAAAACAGCACCGCAAAATTGGTTTTCATTTTTATTTTATTGTTGAATTGCTGACATTTTGTAATATTCGCACGGCAGTACAAATTCGCACCCTTCTGAAAGTAGAAAATCAATTATCTTGCTGAACTCTTTCAGTTTTTCCGGCGTCCAGTTGTTCGGATGTGCCTGCAGAATTATATAATCAGGATATTTCTCCTTCAGGTTCGTGTAATTTTCAATGAAGTACAAATAGTCCGGGTTGCCTGTTCCCTTTTCAATATTAATCCGGTTGTTGATATACAACATCCCGTTCTGACAGGTTGGATTCAGGCTCGCAAACATAAAAACCTTGTAGTTTGTATTTTCAGAAATCACCCTGTTGGTAACAGAATCGCTTGCGTTATAAGGGGTTCCGAATGAAACCATCTGAATTCCCAACAATTGTTTTATCCGTTTGTCAGCTTCTTCGAAATGGATTTTCTGATATTCGTAAGTTGTTCCGAAAAATTCGGGTTTTACATGATCCAATCCATGATGCCATATTTCAAAAAGAGGTTCACCTTTTGCATTTTTTGCGTTGAGATAGGGAGTCAGGATGTTCAGGGCGGTGTTGTCGAAACGGCTGGCAATGGCTCCGAATCCGGCTTTTATTTGTTTATTTTTCAAATAATCGAATGTTGGGATACACAGGCAAATTCCGTTCTCAGCCGACAAATCGTCCAATTTAAGGATGATTTTAGGAGCAGAAGACGCTGGATTGGTTACAAACCACGCGAAAAACAATAACAATACAACGTATATTTTCATTGTCCATTCAGTTTAGTTTTTGGCCACAGGCAACAAAAACGGAAATACTTTAGAATCAGTGCGCGCCGAATTTATCAATTCCATTAATTGATTTGCAATCTCAGGATTTTCTGCAGCTACATTGTTTTCTTCGCCCGGGTCGGTTGCCAGGTTGTACAATTCAGCCGTTGTTTTTTCCGGATTAAATACTTCGTATTTTACAAGTTTCCAGTCATCTTTCCGCAACGCCTGCCGCCCGCCTTTTTCATGAAATTCCCAGTACAGATAATCGTGTTGCTGCTGGCCTTCTTTTCCAAGTAATGTTGGGAGGAATGAAACGCCGTCGGTATTTTCCGGAACCGAGACCCCGGCCAGTTCGGCAGCAGTTGACATAAAATCCCAGAAGGCCGAAATATGATCGGTTTTTGAACCCGGTACGATTTTCCCTTCCCAGAAAGCAATCATAGGTTCGCGCATTCCGCCTTCGTATAAATCGCGCTTGTACCCTTTTAACGGGCCGTTGCTGTCGAAATAGTCAGGATCGGCGCCACCTTCGAGGTGCGGACCGTTGTCGGAACTAAAAATCACAAGCGTATTTTTTTCAAGTCCCAACTCTTTTAGTTTAGCCAAAACTTCGCCCACCTGTTGGTCGAGCAAGGTAACCATTCCGGCAAAAGCGGCATGACTCTCTGTCTGTGTCCCGTAGGGTCCTTCACGGAAGTTTTCATCTCCGGGTTCGGCGCCTTTAAACTCTTTTTCAGGAAGAAATTTTCCACGAAATTGGGCAAAGTTTTCCTCGGGCAAAAGCAATTCAGCATGAGGGATTGTATTCGGATAAAAAAGAAAAAATGGTTTGTCCTTGTTTTTTTCGATAAACTGCAACGCCCGCTGGTGAATTAAATGTGGGGCATAAACTTCGAATTTGTCGTCGCTGTTTCCATCGAGAACTACTTTTTGCTGGTTGTCCCACAGGTGGCCAGGGTAATAGTTATGCGCCAGACGCTGGCAGTTGTAGCCGTAAAATTCATCAAAACCCTGGTTGTTAGGGTCACCTTCCGAACCCGGATAACCCAGCCCCCATTTTCCAAAAGCACCCGTAACATACCCGGCTTGTTTCAGAATTTCGGCCACTGTTAATTCATTGTTCGACATCGGCCACTGTCCTTCAGGTTTCCACTCTTTATTCCCGCGAATTGCCGTGTGTCCGGTATGTTTCCCCGTCATAAGCGAACAACGTGAGGGGGCACAAACCGATGTTCCCGAATAATGCTGGGTAAAAAGCATCCCTCCGGACGCCATTTTATCGAGGTTGGGCGTTTGAAAGCGGGTTTGCCCGTAGCAGCTTAAATCGCCATATCCGAGGTCGTCGGCAAGGATGTAAACGATGTTGGGTTGTTGAGGAGGTGTTTCCTGTTTTTGTTGATTTTGACAAGAGACAAACAGTAGGAAAAAACTAAGGATAAGAAGGATAGATTCTTTCATAACCGAAAACTTTTATTGGTTTTAAAATACAGATTACACTAAACAGACGACAGAACGGTTAAAAATACATATTTCGGTTTACTTTCAGGAAACTGAACATGGAGAAATGGTAAAGAAAATTCGATTGGTGAAGGGAACGGCAAATGTTTTTGATACAAAAAAAGGGCCGGGCAACAGCCCGGCCAAAAACTAATGGGGTATATGCTGTAAATTAAAACAGCCGTTTGAATCCGATAACTTCTTTTACTTCGGCCAACGTGCGCGAAGCCGAGGCCCGTGCTTTTTCGGCGCCCAATCGGGCTACTTTGGCGAGATAAACATCATCGGCAAGAATTTCAATGATCCGGTTGCGAATGGGTTCGGTGTACGAAATGATGTCGTCGGCCAGTTGTTTTTTCATATCGCCGTAACGGATTTCGCATTTGTTGTAAAGTTCGTTAAAATGCGCAGCCACATCTGGTTGCGACACTATATCGAGCAGGGTAAACAGGTTCTGGATGGGTTCCGGTTTTTGCTGGTTTATTTCTGTCGGCCCCGAGTCGGTGACCGCACGCATCACTTTTTTGCGGATTTCTTTCGGGTCATCGTAAAGATTGATGGCATTTCCTTCCGATTTTCCCATCTTTCCACTGCCGTCGAGCCCCGGAACTTTAATCATATCCTTCCCGTCGAAGGTATAAGGGTGTGGTGTGGGGAACACTTTTTTTCCGTACATCCGGTTAAAACGTTTGGCAAATTTGCGGGCCATCTCCAGGTTTTGCTCCTGGTCTTTTCCCACCGGAACAAAGTTGGCTTTGTGGATGATAATATCGGCAGCCATCAAAACCGGGTAGGTGAGGAGACCGGCATTTACATTGTCGGGTTGCTGGCGGGCTTTATCTTTAAAAGAAGTAGTACGTTCCAACTCGCCGAGGTAAGCATTCATGTTAAGGAACGTATATAGTTCGGTTACTTCAGGTACATCGCTTTGGATATAAATGGTAGCTTTTTCGGGATCGATTCCGCAGGCAAGATATTCGGCCAGAACCTGTTTCACTCCACTTTGAAGGTCGCCGGGGGTTGGATGAGTGGTTAACGAATGAATGTCGGCAATAAAAAAGAAGCAGTTAAAATCGTCCTGCATCCGCACAAAATTGCGCACTGCACCAAAATAATTGCCGAGGTGTAAATAACCCGTTGGCCTTATCCCGCTTAATACCGTTTGTCTTTTCATTTTAAAAAATCTGACTTTTAAGTAGCTGCAAAAATAGGTATTCGGAGGTAAAGTAAAAAGATAAAAGGGAAAAGCAGCCCAAAATTTAAAATCGGGGTGAATTTTCTCCCGTAAACTTAAATCCTCGGTTTGATAAATGCAAAATGATCAAGACGGACAAGGATTTTAGATAAAGAAAATAGATGCAGAAACGAAAATCATTTTTTCAGTATCCCTTTCCTTTCCGGTCGATCATCGGAACAAAACGCACAGGAAGTACGTTCTTTTCTCTGATTTTACCCTCCTTTTTCTCCAGCAGAACTAGCGACTGAACAGGGTTTTCACCGACCGGAATAATCATCCGTCCTCCTTCGGCAAGCTGGTCTTTTAATGGTTGCGGGATGTGAGTGGGTGAGCAGGTAACAATAATAGCATCAAACGGAGCATGTTCCGGCCAGCCTTGATAACCGTCAGCAATTTTGCTGAAAATATTTTTGTATCCCAGTTCCAAAAAGAGCGACTTCGCTTTTTCCCCAAGCACTTCAAAAATTTCGATGGTAAAAACCGAGTCGCACAGTTCGGCTAAAATAGCCGTCTGGTAACCTGAACCGGTTCCAACTTCCAAAACCTTGTCGGTGGGTTTTAAATCCAGTGCTTCTGTCATAAATGCAACAATATACGGCTGCGAAATGGTTTGCCCGGCTTCAATCGGAAGAGGA
>CAYWBV010000134.1:1849-10354 GCA_964455785.1 uncultured Maribellus sp. | reverse complement strand
CGTTATTTCCGTAGGTGGCATAATTGGGAAATTCCAGCGGGCTCTCGCGGTATTGTAAATGAATAGCGCGGTGTGTGTTGTTCGACGCCGAATCGACCATGTGTCCCACAATCTGTTTTACAGAGCGGTTTTGTGAATTTCGCCGAACCGTAATTTTTTCTTCGGACAAAGAAAGTAATTTGTCCTTCCATTCATTTACCAGCGATTTAATTTCAGTGGCCACAGGTTCAAATTGTTTCATGTCATTTTATTATAGCTATCAGCAAAAGTGATATTCAAATCCTTTTTTACGCGGTTAAAATCCACGTATCATTCATTCCAGACGGTTAACGGTTTGTTTTATGGCTACCAGCTTTTCAAGCAGCGGTTCTAACAAATCCAATCGTAACATGTTGGCGCCGTCGGATTTTGCAATGGCTGGATTGGGATGCGTTTCAATAAAAATACCGTCCACGCCAACGGCAATCCCCGCACGGGCTATGGTTTCAATCAGTTGCGGTTTTCCACCGGTAATACCTCCTGCTTGATTGGGCTGTTGCAGTGAGTGGGTAATATCAAGTACCACCGGCACACTCATGGCGCGCATTTCGGGAATTCCCCGGTAATCAACCACCAAATCCTGGTATCCGAATGTGGTTCCGCGTTCGGTTAAAATAATATTTTCATTCCCGCTTTCGCGTACTTTGGTCACCGCAAAGTGCATTGACCCAGCCGAAAGAAACTGTCCTTTTTTGATGTTGACCACTTTGCCGGTTTTTGCAGCAGCAACCAGAATATCGGTCTGGCGGCACAAAAAGGCGGGGATTTGCAACACATCCACATAAGTGGCGGCCATTTCAGCTTCTGCGGCCGAATGAATATCGGTTACCGTGGGGACATCGAATGTTTCGCCCACTTTTTTCAGAATTTTTAAGGCTTTCTCGTCTCCAATCCCGGTAAATGAATCGAGCCGCGACCGGTTGGCTTTCCGGTACGAACCTTTAAAAATGGCTGGAATCTTTAACCTTTCTGAAATTGTTACGATTTTTTCTGCAATTTCCATCGCCATGGTTTCGCCTTCGATGGCGCAGGGACCGGCCATCAGAAAAAAATTTCCGGAATGGCAGTTTTTGATTTTTTCTATTTTCGGAACCATATTGTACTCCGTGTATTTTATCGTTCTCTTAATTGTTTTCTTGCAATCCGTTCACGCGCTTCGATTAGTGCCATTCGCAATTTTGTTTCAAGAACTTCTTTGGGAGGCAATTCAGTCCAGTATTCTGCAACCATAATTCCATCCTTGTGCATTTCAAGAAGTTCAATTTGTTCTTTACTGGCAACTGCACAAAGAATTAATCCAATAGGTGATTGTTCCCCATCTTGTTTTTCGTGCTTGTCCAGCCATTTTAAATATAACTCCATTTGCCCTTTGTATTTGGCTTTAAATTTGTCTATTTTTAGTTCTATTGCAACCAACCTTTTTAGTTTTCTGTGATAAAATAACAGGTCCAGATTGTAATCATCTCCATCAATTATCATTCGTTTTTGTCTTTCGACAAAAGTAAAGCCATTGCCTAATTCCAGTATGAAAAGTTCAAGTTCCCTGAGAATTGCCGCTTCCAAATCATTTTCCAGGTAGCCATCTTTTAACTCCAGAAAGTCAAGAAGATATGGGTCTTTGAAAATTCCTTTCTCAATCATTTTGCTATTGTGAAGTTGGATGTCTGCATTCTCCGTTCTTTCATAAACTTTATGCTCTATTTGCTTTCTTAGTTCACGTACTCCAATTAAATTTCCATAAACAAGTTTTCCATAGAATTCCCTGGCTTTATTGTTTTTTATCGGGATAAGTGTAAGAAAATGAGACCACGATAAATGTCGTGACAGTGTAACGACATTTTCAATATCCGGATATTTTTCTGCAAACTGAATCATTCGACGTAAATTCTTTTCTTCATAATTCTTTCCGAATTTAGTCATCAAATCCCGTGACACCGTAACGACAATCTGCCGGCCATATTCTGCTCTTTTGTTTTGAAGAATATGAGTCAAAATTTTGTTCCCGATATGCCAAAATAAAACAGTTAGTGAACTGTTTGTATATGAAACTACTTGTACTTTAGTCTTTTCGATAAGATCAACTAATTCATCTAATAATTCCAGATAATCTTTTCCTTTTATTGGCATTGTAAAATCTCGTGTTTTTATATTGAACATTGCGAAGATAAGATTTAATACACTAACCGGATAATGAATATTTTATCTTTTTTAAAGTCGGGCTCACCTTTTGTATCAAATGTAAAAAGTAATCTTGATTGGGCAATTGCTAAAACGTGTGCGCACAAATGATTCTTCAAAAAAGATGAAATATTTTTTACTTTTGGCATGGTACAAAAAAATTGGTACGACATTTTAAATACGTAAATCTGACGGATGAATCTAACGGATAAGGAAAACGATCGAAGAACCTGGCAAAATTTCCGCAATGGAAACAAAGCTGCATTTCAAAAAATTTACTTTGACCATTACCGGTTTCTGTACAACTATTGCCGGAAATATACCCACGATGCCGCTTTGGTGGAAGATCTCCTGCAGGATTTGTTCGTTACACTTTTAACCCGGAAAGATCGCCTCGGCGACACCGACAACATCCGTTTTTACCTGTTCAGTTCCATCCGGCGTCGGTTGTTTAAGGCGCTGAATGCCCGGGAATATAAAGTTACCGACTTGTTCGATAATAACAATCCTGCCTTTCGTTTCGACGAAGGTGTGGAGCCTGGTTACGGAGACGACGAGGAACAAAACCGATTTTTGAAATTGCTAGTGAATTCGATAAACAACCTCGGTGAACGGCAAAAGGAGATGGTTTACCTGAAATACTACACAGGGTTAAACAGCAAGGAAATTGCGGGCGTTTTGGGCGTTTCGTATCAAACGGTGAGAAATACCCTATGTAATGCGCTGATAAAAATCAGGAAAGATTTCGAAGACGAAATTCCAAAAGGAAGAATGGTGGTTTTGTTTGGTCACTTTTTCAGACAACATTCCGTTTAACAGGTTTTTGATTTTCTGTCCCCAACTTTTAATAACTATTGAGGATTTTTAATTTTCATTTTTATGTGTTCCTTCGCTGAACAGTAATTCACCAATATTGTTTTTTATTTACGGTTGAATTAAATACAGGATAACGTGAACAAAAAAATTCTTTTCTCAGCAAAAATGAAAATGGCAGATGTAATTCATCTGGATTATTCGCTTATCCCGATAATCGATCGTTTTGGTATCGAATTCGGTTTCGGGAACAAAACAGTAGGTGAAGTTTGCGCCGGGAAAGGTATAAATACGTGGTTTTTTCTGGCCATCATTAACTCCTACCACAACAGGGACTATTTCCCGGCCGACCAGATAAAAAACTTTTCGCTCGCCCATATTATTACCTACCTGTCGAATACGCACCACTATTTTCTGGAAACAAAAATCCCGGAAATACAGGGTTTTATAAACTTGTTGCTCGAAGATTCTTCGGACGATAATATTAAAAACATCAGGCTGCTCAACGACTTTTTTAACAATTATGTGGAAGAAATCAAAGAGCATTTCAGTCACGAGGAAGATATCGTGTTTCCTTACATCCGCGAAATAGAGATGGCAAGCAAAGGTGAAATTCCGGGTGGTTCGGTTGCCGCTAAAATCATCGACCAGCCGATTGAAACTTACGAGCGCCAGCACGATAACCTGGAGGTTAAACTTACCGATCTAAAAAATCTGATCATTAAGTTTCTTCCGCCGGTAAAACGAAAAGATATCATCCAGAAACTGCTGATGGAATTGTTCAGGGTAGAACGCGATTTAAACGACCATGCACACATCGAAGAAAAAGTTGTTGTTCCAAAAGTAAAGCAGCTCGAACAACAAATATTGAAACTGAATGATGTATCCAATGGGTAACATACAGGTTATTGTTGCCGCTTCCCAGTTCCTGACCCGGTTAGGAATCAAAACGCTTTTGAGTGTTATAGGGGTCGAATCGGACTATGTTGAACTTAAAAAACTGGACAAAATCAGCCACCATATTCAACCGGGAGTCCGTTCCTATTTAATTGTGGAACAAAGCCTTCTCGGAACACCCGCTACCGTATTTCTGAAACAGGTTTCCGAAAAATACCCTGGTTGTAAAATTATGGTTGTTGGCGACACCGTTATCGAAAACTGCCCGTGTTCCCATTTTGTTTTGAACGGCGACAGTCAGCAGGTAATCCTCGAAAAATTTCAGGATTTTTTTAATGAAACCGAAACACCTTCCAAAAAAGCAGCCGAACAAAATACCCTGAGCGACAGGGAAACTGAAGTTTTGAAAGAGGTGGCGCGGGGACTTGCCAACAAGGAAATAGCCGACAAATTGTACATCAGTATCAATACCGTAATAACCCACCGGAAAAACATTACCGAAAAGCTGGGCGTTAAAACCGTGTCGGCGCTTACCGTTTATGCCCTGATGAACAACTTGATTGCCCCCGAAGAAGCTATTAAATAAATTCTCCGGCAACTTTTCAAAAACAATAGGTTAACCGTCAACCGAATTTCCAAAATCATAACTTCTGGGGATTGACGGCGTCTTCAAAATGTGCCAACTTTATCGCTTCAAATAAAAAAACAGGATAAACATGAAAATAAAAAGACCCTTCGTAGGAATTTTGGCCTTTTCAATTGTTCTTTTAACAATGCCGTTAGGCCATGCGTGTATGATTTTGATGGAAAAAATATTTAGTCATAGTTTTTTATACAAAGGAGCATTTATTCTCGGAATTTTGGGAATTATATTTCTGATTGCGGGGAGTTTTGTCAAAAACCGGAACAGGGCTACAATTTCCGGTTTGTTTTCCGGCCTGTTGGTATGGACGGGATGGATTGAATTTTCGTATGTTTATATTTCGCGCCGGCACAATATTGCCCCATTGATTGAAAACGGTGAAATTGTGACCAAGCCCGAATATTTGCTTTTACCTTCTTCCCTTGGTTTCCTTGCGGTTTTGTTTATCTATTTTTTGTTTAGCGCCAATACACGTTGCGTATTTTTGGGCTGGTTCCAGGATAAATTCCGGCTGAAAAAAAAGGAAAACATTAAGTCATCAGGAAATAACCCTGCGCTTTCGACTTTTATCGAGCTGATTTCTGTACTTTGGACTTTTTATATCGTATTGCTGCTGGTTTACGATAAGCAGTTGTTTGGCGACAAACACCCGGTAACTTATTTTGTAGCATTCGGTTCGTTATTTTGGTCGTTGTATTTGTTTTCGAGGCTCGTTAAAATCGGCGATGTGGGATATGCCATCCGGTATGCCATACCTACGGTAATTATTTTCTGGAATTTTATCGAGGTTTTGGGGCGATGGAATATGTTCAGGGAAATATGGATTGAACCTTCGCTATATTGGGGCGAGATGCTTATCATCACGTTCATCCTTATCTTACTCACAGTTTTGTTTTATTTTGAAAAGAAGATCATTTTAAAAATTACAAATAGAAAATAACATCATGAAACAAATTTTAACAACATTATTTATTTTGATGGTAACAGCCGCAGTTTTTGCGCAAACTCCGGTTCAAGTAATTACGGGCGCAAATTACAATAACGAAGTTTATTACAGTTTCGAAAACGATACTTTAGCGGTAGAAAGCCGTGGAAATTGGGACATTGCATTTGTCTCCGCCAAAATGAGCGTGTCGGTGCTTGCCAACAATGGCTCCGGATTAGTACTTTGTACCTACCCCAAAGGAACAATTAACGACTGGGCAACCGTGGATACCACCGGAATGATGTGGAACCCGCTGTATAATTCTATTGAAGACTGGGAAATGGGCGCTTTTAATGCTGGCACCGATACCAGTAATGTTTTTGATTATGGCTGGGGCGTTTATAACATGGCTACCCATAATATTGCAGGAGACAGTCTTTTTATAGTTAAACTGCCTGATGGTAGTTTTAAAAAGATGGCAATTATTCAGAAAAATTCGGTTCAAAATCAGTGGTCATTTAAATATGCAGACCTCGACGGGCAAAACGATACAACGGTTACTTTTGATGCCGACGACTATTCGTCAAGGGGGTTTATTCATTATTCGCTAAAGAATAAACAGTTTGTGGAGCAGGAACCCGCGGAAAGATGGCAACTTCTGTTTACAAGATATTACGATTATACCATACCCTATTATGTTACCGGTGTGCTTACGAATAGCGGAGTATCCGTACAGCAGGTTGGCGGTGTTAGCCAGCCCGACTTTAAGGATTTCACGCCGTCGTTGTTTAACGATTCCATTTCGCAAATTGGTTCCGACTGGAAAAGTTTTAATATGGGTACTTTCCAGTATGACATTACCGACGATGTGGTTTATTTTGTTCAGGATACCGTCGGCACCGATAAATCGGTCTGGAAAATTTATTTCACCGGCTTTAGCGGAAGCGGAACCGGTACCTACTCTTTTGTAAAAGAAAAAATGATACTTACCGGGGCTGAAACCATTGAAAACGGAGCTCGCGGGAATGTTACGGTTTATCCCAACCCGGCAACCAGCCAGATTAACATCATCCACGATTTTAGCGGCAAAACCGAGATTTCCATCTATTCTGTTTCGGGACAGCGGGTTTTTAGCCGGTCAGTGGTCGAAAGCATTGGTTTAAACAAACAAATAATTAATGTCAGCGGCTTTACTCCCGGGATTTATAACGCAGTAGTGCGTTCCGGAAACCGATCGGTCTCATCAAAGTTTGTAAAAGAGTAGTCGTTTTTTATAATAAACCAGGGAAGAAACATTTTCTTTTTCCGGTTTTTTGAAAACAATATCATAAATGAAGTTTTGTTTTTTATTCACTTTTCTTTTGATTGTGAATGTTGTTTTTGCCCAAAAGGTTAAAATTTTGGTAACAGGCGAAGAGAAAGGAAAAGAGACACCGGTACCGTATGCCAACGTTTGTGTTGAAAGTTTGGACCGGCACGAAAAAAAATACCTTTTGACCAATAAGGACGGGGTTGCCGAAGTGAGTATCGGGCAAACGGCTATTATCAGCATAAGTTGTATGGGGTTCGAGCCGCTGATGGATACGATTTTTTCCGGAATTACTGAGAAACAGTACCGGCTGAAACCTTCGTACTACGAACTGAATTCGGTGGTAGTTACCGGTCAGTATAAACCTGTAAGCGTCGATAAATCGATTTATGACATCAAACTGATTGGTAAAAACCGGATCGAAAGTAAAGCTGCAACCAACCTTGCCGAAATATTGTCGGACGAACTTGGAATCCGGCTTTCCAACGATCCATCTACCGGAACAAGCCTTAGTTTACAGGGCGTTACGGGCGAAAATATAAAAATACTGGTTGACGGTGTTCCTGTTATTGGAAGACTGGAAGGAAATGTGGATTTGAGCCAGTTGAACCTCGATAATGTCAGTCATATCGAAATGGTGGAAGGCCCGATGTCGGTGGTTTATGGCAGCAACGCACTTGGCGGGGTTATCAATATTATCACCGAAAACAATTCGCATGCACTGTACAAAACCAGCGTAAATTCGTATTATGAAAGTGTGGGTACCTACAACTTTAATTTTTTAACCTCGGTGCGGCACGGAAAAAATACATTTGAACTGAACGGCGGGCGTAATTTTTTCGGGGGTTATTCGCAGGATACTACCCGCACGAAACAATGGAAACCCAAGGAACAGTACAATGCCGGGGGCTCTTGGTATTACACTGGCGAAAAAACAAAACTCAGGTATAAATCCGACTTTTTCAGGGAACGCCTGCTTGACCGCAACGATCCGTTCGCACCATATTTTGAAGAAGCCAACGACACCTGGTATAAAACGATCCGGTTTAACAACAGTGCGGAACTGACAAAGAACTTGGGGGAAAATTCCGATCTCAATGTACTCGCGGCTTATTCGTTTTATGAACGCAGAAAACAGAAATACCTGGTTGATTTGACCGATTTGAGCAAACAACTGACCACCTCGGCATTTGATCACGATACTTCGTCGTTCGACGCATTTGTGGCGCGGGGTACCTATAACTTTGCACCCGAAAACGGTAAGTTCAGTTTTCAGTCAGGGTTTGATTTTAACCTTGAAACCGCCCGCGGCAAACGTATCGAAAACAACAACCAAAGTATTGGCGACTATGCTGTTTTTGCCAGCGCCATGTGGAAACCTGTGGAAGGTTTTACGGCTCAGCCCGGGTTGCGTACCGCCTACAACACCCGGTACAATGCGCCCTGGACTCCGTCGGTAAACCTGATGTTTAAAACCGGCCAAACTACCATTCGAACGTCGTACGCACGAGGATTCCGTGCGCCTTCCCTGAAAGAACTTTATCTCTTTTTTTTCGACAGTAACCACCAGATTGAAGGAAATGAAGATTTGCAGGCCGAACGTTCGCATAATGTTGTCTTTTCGGCCAACCATAAAATAACCCACGGGAAATCGACCTATGTTTTTGATGTGAAACCGTTTTATAATCTTATCGATAATAA
>CAYWBV010000134.1:0-1749 GCA_964455785.1 uncultured Maribellus sp. | reverse complement strand
TTCTTTTTGCTTTTACTTCCTGTTTTGAAGACGATGTAAAAGTTGAACCGCACGAACCCGGCGATTTGACTACAGCAATGGTCGAAATGGCCGAAACGTACAAATACCAGGTTTATTTCGATCTGGAAACCAGCACCAGTATTTCGCAAAATATCATTTCAGAATGGGATTTGGGATTTGAAACCGCCGATTCGGGGTGGCATATTTTTTTGAACACATCGAAAATGATGCTGGCCGGAAATTCGATGAATACCGATTTTAATACAGTCACAAGTAGCAGCGGTCTGGCGATGAATTTTGATCCCTCAACCGGAAACAGGGATAGTACCGCCATTGGCAACTGGTACGATCTGGCAGAAGACCTGCCGGTGTCAAAAGGGTATGTTTATGTGATCGACCGCGGAACGGACGAAAATTCCAATTCAGTCGGACTAAAAAAGGTTGTATTCGATATTCAGGAAAATAAGGATTATCAAATCCGTTTTGCCGATTTGGATGGCAGCAACGAACAGACAGTAATCATTCCAAAAGATACGTCTGTCAATTTTGTGTGTTTCTCTTTTGATAACGGTATTGTGGACATTGAGCCCAACAAAAAGGACTGGGATTTACAGTTTACCAAATATTCCACGCTGCTGTTTACCGACGCCGGAGAGCCTTATCCGTATCTTGTTGCCGGTGTGCTTCTTAATCCGTACAAAGTAATTGCCTGTGCCGATACGCTGCATACTTTCCCTGAAATTACCCTTGAAGAAGCGGAAGGGCTTTCGCTGACAACCCGGAAAGATGTAATCGGCTACGACTGGAAAGACTATGGTTTTACAAGCGAGCGATATACAGTTGATGTAAACAAAGTTTATGTTATTAGGGATGTAGCCGGATATTATTATCAACTGCGGTTTATCGGTTTTTACAACTCCACCGGCGAAAAAGGATTTCCGACCTTTGAATATGTCAGGTTGTAAATCATTCCTCCTTATCCGAAGGACGACCCTGTTTTTTTATTTCCGGCTACCTTGTTAACGTCAGTAGTCCGTTAATAATGGTAAGCGGATGGGGCGGGTTTCCCGGGATATACAGGTCAACTTTTATGTTTTCGAGGATACTTCGGTCGAGTGCCGCGCTGTCGGCAAATATTCCCCCGCTGATGGCATCCACTCCACACAGGATAAATAGTTTGGGCGAAGGAATGGCGTCCCAGGTTATTTTTAATGCTTCGGCCATATTTTCCGTGATGGGGCCGGTAACCAGCACTCCGTCGGCATGGCGCGGCGACGCTACAAACTCGATTCCGTAACGGCCCATATCAAAGTTGGCATTTCCGCAGGCATTGAGTTCCAATTCGCACGAATTGTCGCCACCCGCCGAAACCTGCCGGAGTTTCAGCGACCTCCCGAATGTAGTTTTTATTTGCGGATCAACCGAAGCCTGGTCGATTTCGATTTTATTGTTTTGGCCTTCCGCAACAACAAGATCAACCAGTTTATTGGCCGAGACTTTATGATCGTTGGTAAACGTTACTTTCTGCGGGAAACGGAACGCGCATTCGCCGCAGAAATTACATTTGGCCAGGTCGATTCTGACCGGGTTTCCTGAAATCGCGCCGGTTGGGCAGCAATTGATCAGCGCGGTTTCGTCCACCGGCGTTGTGCTGATTTCCGGTCTTCCGCGGAAAGGAGAGGGAACCTCTGCCGTGGTAGGGTCGGGGATAAACTGTTTGCCGTTGTGTTGTATAATTTTAATTTCCTG
>CAYWBV010000133.1:0-10370 GCA_964455785.1 uncultured Maribellus sp. | reverse complement strand
GGTTTATTAACAAACCATGTTTCATTTTATCGTTAAAAATTTGGCGTCTCAACCTGATCTGTTTAGTACTTTTGAGGAAACTTGGCTGAGATGAAACGGAGTATTATTATTTTTTTACTGGTTGCGTTGGGCGCAGTTGCCGGATTTGTCGGGTTGATAAAAAATGAACCCGTCTTTTCGAAGGAAACCACGGTTTATATGGCGATACCCGAAAACACCCCGTTTTTTGCCGAATTCAGTTCGATAAAATCCATCGTTCAGGATAACCCGCTTATTCAGGAACTAAAAAGTGCCGGCATCGGGCGTTCATTTTTTGAATGGCAGGAGAAACTGGATACCTTAATCTCCGGTCAGCACGACATTCAAAAAAGTTTACTTCACCAGCCGTTTATTCTTGTCTTTCATTTCGGCAACGACAGTGTTTTAAAACCGCTGTTCATCAAAAAAACAACTTCTCGCAGCGAACAAAAATCAATAGAAAAACTGGTCCGTAACCTGTTTCCCGAAGAGGGCAAACTTTATGAAAAAAGAATGTACAACGACCGTAAAATCATTTCCGCCACTTCGCCCGACAGCAAAAGTTCGGTTTATTACTGTTTTACGGACAGATTGTTTCTTGCCAGCCCCGAATCGTTTTTGCTCGAACAGGCCATCACACAGTTGGAAACTCCGGGACTTCCGGCAAACCGCCATTTTGTTAAAGTAAACAAGTCGGCAACCGGACAGGCTGATTTATCGTGGTATGTGAATCACCCCGGTTTTTCGCGATACCTTGCCGCATTTCTGAAAAAAGAGCTGCCGGAAGGGATAACCGGGTTGGGCGAAAAAAGGGAAAGCGCCAGGGAACAGGGACAGGCTTTTGGGAACTACGCCGCGTGGAGCGAACTCGATATCAAAATCGGCGAACACAATATTGTTATGAACGGCATTTCCACCGCCGACGATTCGCTGAACCACTTTTTAAACGTTTTTGCGGGGCAAACTCCGGTGAGGTTCGAAGCCGATAACGTGTTGCCCAAAAACACTTCGTTTTTCTGTAGTTTTACTTTTTCTGATAAAGACCTTTTTTTTGAAAACCTGGAAAACTATTTTGAACGTTCCGCCTCCTATCAGAAACGTGTGAAAATGTTTGCAAAAACCGACAGCACCTTCAATTCCGATTTGAAGGTATGGCTAAAACAAACGGTTAAAAACGAGGTGACGGTAGCCACAACTTCCGTTTCGCCGGGCGCAGACGGGAAAACTACTTACTTTATCATTCAAACCGATTCGGATACTTTTGCGACAGGGCAGATAAACCGTTTACTTGCCAGCTATGCTGCAGAGAAAGAAATAGATGTGAATACTCTAAAAAGCAATTATTCGGTTGACGAAAATAACCGGTTTACCGTTTACCGATTTCCCTTCCCATCGTTTCCAGGTGCCTGGCTCGGAAACCCGTTTACCCTGGCAGAAGCCAATTTTGTCGCGACCAACGGAAATTTCCTGATCTTTTGTAATTCGGAAACCGGCATACAGGAATACCTACGCAATAGGATTTCAGAGAGCTCGCTGGCCAGAAACCTGAACTACGCAGCCTTCAAAGAAAATTTATTAAGCGCTGCAAACATCAATGTTTATGTGGACGTAACCCGATCGTTCCGGTCTGTCACCGAAATCTTTACGCCCGAATTTAGCCGGTCGCTTTTGGAAAAAGAGGAGAGCCTTCGAAAAATTCCGGCGGTCAACTGGCAGGTTTTGAGCGACAGGGATTTCTTTTTTAATTCGATCCTGATCGGCTTCGACAAAAATGTAAGGGAAGAAGCGCCCGCCGACTGGCAATGTCTGTCGGAAAATGGTGTCAGGATAAAACCTCAAATAGTAACCAACCATACCGACCCAGTCAATCGCGAAGTAATTTTGCAGGACAGCAGGAACAATCTTCTCCTGGTTAGCAACGAAGGACTTATTCGCTGGAGTTTCTCCGTTTCAGAACCCATCATCAGCGAAATTTTTCAGGTTGACTATTTCAAAAACGGGAAGCTACAATTCCTTTTTAATACCCGCACCCGGCTTTTTTTGATCGATCGCAACGGAAATCCGGTAGTCGGGTTCCCGGTAACATTACGGTCGCCGGCAACCAACAGCGTCAATGTTTTTGATTACGACAATAGCCGGAACTACCGCTATTTTGTGGCCTGCGAAGACAAAAGAATTTATGCCTACGATTTTGCAGGAAAAATTGTTTCGGGATGGAATTTCGGTCAAACCGGTTCCGAAGTAACCACGCCGGTTCAGCATTTCAGGGTCGAAGGCAAAGATTATATCATTTTTAAGGATAAATCGCGGGTTTATATTCAGGACAGGCAGGGAAAAATGCGGGTAAAAACCCCTATAGAATTCGAAAATTCGAGGAATCCGCTGGTGTTAAACCTGAACGGGAAACCGAAAATTGTAGCGACCGACATCTCCGGAAAAGTATTTTATCTCTGGTTTGACGGAAAATATAATGAGAAAGGAAGCCGGTCATACAGTTCAAATCACTTTTTTACCGTCGATGACATCAACGGCGACCGCGTACCCGATTTTATCTTTTTGGATGAAAACGAGTTAACGGTAACCGACGAAAAAGGAAAGGTACTTTTTACTGAAAAATTTGAAAACCCGATTCCGTTTAAACCGAACGTTTACCATTTTGAACAGGACATAAAAAAAGTTGGAGTGGTTGATTCAGCGACCAACCGCATTTACCTTTTTAGCGCCGACGGAAAACTTTACGACGGGTTCCCTCTGCCAGGCAACAGCGAATTCAGCATCGGCAAAATGTCGGAAAACTCATCCGGACTGAATTTGGTGGTTGGCAGCGGGAAGGGCGTTTTAAAAAATTACCTGCTGAAATAGGTTTTCTCAAACACATAAATTACCGAACTGCAATTTCCGGGTTTGAAAATACTTTTCATCCACGATATTTTTCCATAAAAAATCCCCTTTAAAAAAGCCAGTTTCGAGTTTTTGTACTTTTCGCTCAGCAGCGAAACATAAAACGGATCAAATGGCATGGCATAAACACCGGCCAATGTAAACCCATGTTTTTCTCCCAGCTTTTTCATTTGCGGAGGCGTAAAATGCCAGATATGCCGCGGCACGTCCCAGGCAGCCCAGAATTTTTTATAATGGCGGGCGTCGTACGAATCGTAATTGGGAACGGCGATAATCAGCTTCCCGGTATCGTTCAGCAACCGTAAAAAGGTTTCCATGTTTTCGTTCAACCGGTGGATATGTTCCAGCACATGCCAAAGTGTAATCACATCAAAACTTTTATCGTTTAAATCAAAAAGTTTTTCAGAAGGCAGAATGTCGAGACCAAAATCTTTTTTTGCAAAATCACGGGCGTCGCTGCTTTTTTCGGTACCCGAAGCCTGCCAGCCATGCTGCTTCATTTCGTTCAGAAAAAATCCTGTTCCGGTGCCCACATCGAGGATTTGCCCGTTTTTTATTTGGGTAACAGTTTCAACCAGCCGTCGTTTTCGTCCCAGCATATATTTCCTGACCGTGTGATAAATCCGGTTCACAAGACCTTTGGAAGTGTTGGAATGCGAAATGTAATTTTCTGATTGATAATAACGCCCCATATTCTCTTCTTCTTCCAGATTTTCAGTGATTTTAAAACCACAGGAATTACACGATTTGATCGGGAATTCCTCTCCGGTAACAAAAAAATCGATACAGGTCAAAAACGGGGAAAACGATTGTCCGCCGCAAACGGGGCATTGTTCAACATTGAATCCGGCCATCTGAAAAAATTTGGCGAAAGATATAAATTTAAATGCCGGGGGAGAAGAAACCGGTTCTATTTTATCCTGAAAGTTGCCCTTACCTGGTATTCCAGTTTTATGTTTTGAACTTCGTCGATACTTTCCTGCGTCATATCGGCCGATTTCATCATCATGGCGCCCGAATATCTCGGCTGAATATAACCATCCGACATTTCGGTAATGGTAACCACTTCGCCCAGTTCGCTCCCGATACTCTCCACAAGGTAACCGGCTTTTTCCTTCGCATCTTTCAACGCATCGGTTTTTACCTGTTTTTCAAATTCCGCCATGTTCGAATGGTCCAGTTTTCCGATGTTCATGTATTTCACCCCTTTGGCATCGAGGGTTTGCATCAGCCGGTTAATTTTCGACAGGTCGGTGATGGTTACCGTCAGTTGTTTGCTGTACAGGAATTCTTTCCCGCGGTAACGCCAGTAATTGCCCATGTTCACCACTTTTACATCTTCCTTTTCAATGCCCGCGTTTCGCAGGTTCTTTATCAGGGCGTCTTCAATTTCGGCAAGCGGTACCTTTGTTTTATAATCTTCAAAATCCTTCTTCTTTTCAAACTCTTCTTTCCAGTATTCTTCAATCCCGATAACAAACTCAATTTCATCAGGTTCAATTTCCATTTCAGCGCTTCCTTTTACTTCAATCAAACGCTCTGTTTTTTCGGG
This sequence comes from uncultured Maribellus sp., assembly GCA_964455785.1. Taxonomy (GTDB): domain Bacteria; phylum Bacteroidota; class Bacteroidia; order Bacteroidales; family Prolixibacteraceae; genus Draconibacterium. The sequence continues at coordinate 5,899 of CAYWBV010000133.1, read as the reverse complement.
TGCCTGAGCAAAAATGTTTACTGACACAATCATAAAAACGATAAACAAAAGATTTTTCATTTTTAAATATTTTAGAGTTGAAATGTAAAATAACTGTTCTATAAAAACAAAAAACCACGAAAACTATTGTTCACGTGGTTGATTATATCGGTTTAAAATCATATTTATAATATGAGCATGGCATCGCCGTAAGTGCCAAAACGGTAATCTTCTTTCAGCGCGGTTTTGTATGCCTGCATCACAAAATCGTATCCGCCAAAAGCGGCCACCATCATTAAAAGAGTGGAGTAAGGCAGGTGAAAGTTGGTAATCATCCGGTTGGCGACACTAAAATCGTAGGGCGGAAAAATAAATTTATTGGTCCATCCTTCAAAAGGTTTCAGGTGCCCCTGTGTCGAAACCGAAGTTTCAAGAGTCCTCATTACGGTAGTTCCAACAGCGCAAATATTTTTCTTTTCATCTTTGGCATTGTTTACAACTTCGCAGGCTTCCTCCCTGATCCAGATTTGTTCCGAATCCATTTTGTGTTTGGTGAGATCTTCCACGTCAACGCTGCGGAAGTTTCCCAGCCCGACATGAAGTGTGATGTAGGTAAAATTGATACCTTTTATTTCCAGTCGTTTCAGGAGTTCGCGGCTGAAATGCAGTCCGGCAGTGGGTGCAGCAACGGCACCTTCGTGTTTGGCAAAAATAGTCTGGTACCGATCTTTATCTTCGGGCTGAACCGGACGGTTGATAAATTTTGGAAGCGGCGTTTCGCCCAGTCCGTACAAGGTTTTTTTGAATTCGTCGTAAGGACCGTCAAACAGGAAACGAAGAGTGCGCCCGCGCGAAGTAGTGTTGTCAATTACTTCGGCCACCAACAGATCGTCTTCGCCAAAATAGAGTTTATTGCCAATCCTGATTTTCCGGGCCGGATCGACCAAAACATCCCAAAGCCGCTGTTCACGGTTTAATTCGCGCAATAAAAACACTTCGATTTCAGCTCCGGTTTTCTCCTTGTTCCCATACAACCGGGCAGGAAATACTTTGGTATCGTTAAATACCATTACATCTTTATCACCGAAATAGTCAAGTACATCTTTAAATAGTTTGTGCTCAATGGTGCGGGTAGCCCTGTTCAATACCATTAATTTCGATTCGTCCCTGTTTTCGGAAGGATGCAGGGCTATTTTTTTGTCGTCTAAATCGTACTTGAACTTCGATAGTTTCATTTGTAAATATTTTAGTTTTTATCTTTTACTGCTCTTCTCCTGATTTTTCAAACGCTCGTTTTACGGGGCTCCCGTCAATTGGTTTCAGCAATGTTCAGATTTCTTAGAAAGAAATCCATATCCAGCGCATCCTCAACACGAAATCCGCCAATTCTCGTTCGCCGCAATCCTGTTAAGTAGGCACCGCAGTTTAATTTTTCTCCCAGGTCGCGAGCCAGCGCACGAATGTATGTTCCTTTGCTGCAAACCACCCTGATTTTTACTTCCGGCAGATTGAATTCTTCAACATCAATGTTGCTTATAACAATTTTTTTGGGTTGAAGTTCTAAATCCTTCCCGTTTCTTGCATATTCAAATGCCCTTTTCCCATTCACTTTTACGGCAGAAAATACAGGCGGCACCTGGTTGGTTTCTCCGACGAACGAGTTTAAAACTTCCTCGAACTGCTGCCGGCTGACATGAGAAAAATCGGAAATATTGTCTTCCTCCGTTTCCATATCGAATGAAGGTGTTGTAGCCCCAAGTTTCAGGGTAGCAAGGTATTCCTTTTCTTCCAGTTGAAATGATTCAATCTGTTTGGTTGCTTTGCCCGTGCATAAAATCATTAATCCCGTGGCCAGCGGGTCGAGAGTGCCGGCGTGGCCGACTTTCATCTTTTTGATTCCCATCTTCCGGCACAACGAATTTCTCACCCTTTGAACCAAATCAAAAGATGTCCAATCGAGGTTTTTGTCGAACAATAACACCTCTCCATTTAGAAAATCGTACGCCTTTTTGAGGTCGGCCATCTATAAATATCTAACTAACAACGCTTTAAGAAAAATCAAAAAAATCAGGCTGCAAAGATAGCAATTAGGCCAATAATTAGACAGTAAATGGCAAAATAAATTAGTTTCCCGCGTTTGATTATTTTTATCATCCAGGAACAGGCCAAAAGACCTGATATAAAAGCCGCGGCAAATCCGACGAGTAAAGGAATAATTCCAATCTTTTCATTGGAAGTAATTTCTCCACCAACGATATCGAGAAAAGCGGCACCCAAAATCGGGATTAGTACCATTAAAAAAGAGAACCGGGCTACCTCATCTCTTTTGGTTTTTAACAGCAACCCGGTTGCAATAGTTGCGCCGCTACGCGAAATTCCGGGTAAAACAGCAATCGCCTGGGCAATCCCGATAATCACCGACTTTCCGAAGGTGATACGGCCCTCTCCTTTTTTTGAAAAATGAGCGAACGAAAGCAAAGATGCAGTAATCAGCAACATACTCCCTACAAAAACGAGGTTGCCGGTAAAAAACTGTTCGATTTCTTCTTTGAAAAAAAGCCCTAAAATTACCACAGGGACAGACGATAAAAGAAGTTTGAAAATATATATTGTGGATTCGTTCCATTGAAAAGCGAATAAATCCTTGAACAGAATAAATAAATCTTTTCTGAAAACCACAAGTGTGCTTAATACGGTTGCCACGTGTACAACGACGGCAAACAACAGATTATTATCCGATTTTATTCCCAGCAGGGCATGTCCAATTTCAAGATGTCCGCTTGAACTTACCGGAAGGAATTCGGTAAGACCCTGAAGTATTCCGAGGATTAGTGCCTGAACTTCTGTCATTGGAAGAGTTAATTATCGTTTTTGGGTTTTTTCATTATGGCATAAATCTCGAAAACAAATCCAGCCAGTAAAATAACAGGGGCCAGGGTCAGTCTTCTGAAACTAAAAATATCGGTACTAAAAACATTAGGATCGTCACTGCCGCCTCCGGCCATTAAAATAAAACCGATAACAATAATTCCAAACCCGAGAGCCATTAGTTTATAATTCTCCTTACCGAGGGCAAACCCGGCGGTTTCTTTAGCACTATTTTCTTTTTTTGCCATTTTTTTTCGATTGAGGGGTTAAAGATAGTCAATAAAACAATTCATCAAATTTCAATTTCAGGAATTTGTTTACAGCAAACCAGGTGGAAAAAAATGAAATTAACATTCCCAGAACAATTACCAATGCAAAAACAATTGCCAGCACAAAAAGATCGTCGGAGGAAATATTTCCCGTCAGTTCTTTTTTGTAGGTGTAAAAAACGCTGAGGATAACAATATTAGCGGTAAGTGCACCATAGGCGCCCCAATAAAGGCTGCGTTGTAAAAATGGTTTTCTGATAAAAGAATTTCCAGCGCCAACCATCTGCATCGTATTAATGGAGAAACGCTGTGAATATACCGAAATACGAATGGTGTTATTGATTAACGTCACAAAAATGAAAGTCATTAATCCGCTAATTATTAATAGTATTACACTAATCTTTCTGACATTCTGGTTGATAACCGAAACCAGGTTTTTTTGGTATGTCACCTCTTTCACCTGCGGATATTCCAAAAATTTCTCTTCAATCATCCGCAAACTGTCAGCGGTGGTGTAAGGTGCAAACAATTTTACTTCGATGGAGGCAAAAAGCGGGTTGTAACCTAAAAACCCGGTAAAATCTTCACCCAGGTCCTCCGTCAATTCCCGGGCTGCTGTTTCTTTATCGACATAACGAGTCGATTTAACGTAGGGGGTTGTACTTAACGTTTTTTGCAGCCGCGAAACATCAACCTCCTTTATATCGTCATGAAGTATCAGCGTAAAACCGATTTTCTCCCGCATATAATCCGACAATCGCCCGGCATTGATAAGGATCAGCCCTAATGTCCCAAGCATAATTAAAACCAGCGTGATACTTACCATCGAAGTAATCCACGAACTAAAAATCCTTTTTTTTAATCTTTTGGGTTTTGCATCTCCCATTTCAACACAATTTTTTTATTTTGACCCAACAGGCAAATGTAGAAAATTATTGGCGAAGTGTTAAAAAAAGAATCTTGGTTAACAGCTATTTAAATACCTGAAAAATTGAGCATTATTTTTTGGAAATCCGAAAAAAGAAAATACTTTTGCAGTCCCGATTATTGTCCTTGATTAAAGGATGTATAAAATGTTGATTTACTTTGGGTAACGGTTTGAATTAAGTATTCCGTATTAACAAAAAACCAGTCTGAAGGGGATCAAAAGTGTTGAACAAAAATAAAACTGAACAAGTGGATACACTTAGTTATAAAACAATTTCAGCGAACAAAGCTACTGTAAACAAGGAGTGGATTATTGTTGATGCTGAAAACATGGTTCTCGGACGATTGGCCAGTAAAGTGGCTAAAATCCTGAGAGGTAAAAATAAACCAGATTTTACACCGCACGCTGACAGCGGAGATTATGTCATTGTTATCAATGCTGAAAAAGTACAACTCACCGGTAAAAAGATGAGCGACAAGGTTTATGTCAGGCATTCAGGTTACCCGGGCGGGCAACGTTTTCAGTCGCCCAAAGAATTACTTGCAAAATATCCGGAGAGGGTGGTTGAAAAAGCAATCAGGGGAATGCTCCCTAAAAATAGTTTAGGCCGGAAGATATTCGGAAACTTGCATGTAGTGGTGGGTTCTGAGCACAAATACGAAGCGCAGAAACCAAGAGTTGTTGATTTAAATACGATTAAATAAGCAAAATGGAAGTAGTTAACACAATAGGACGTAGGAAATCGGCAGTGGCTCGCGTTTATCTTAGTGAAGGTAAAGGGAACATTACCATTAATAAAAGGGAATTTGCAGAATATTTCCCAACTACAACATTACAATTCATTGTATTGCAGCCGTTGACTTTGCTGAATGTGCAGGAAAAATACGACATAAAGGTTAACCTCGATGGCGGTGGCCCAAAAGGACAGGCGGAAGCTTTACGTATGGCCATTTCACGGGCATTGATGGTTATCGATCCGGAAGCAAGGAAAGAACTAAAACCAGCTGGGTTTGTCACCAGGGATCCACGCGAAGTGGAACGGAAAAAACCTGGACAACCAAAAGCAAGGAAACGGTTCCAATTCTCAAAACGTTAATAGTATTAATCGATATGGATCTAAAACGGTTGAGATCTCCGGTTTTCCGGGGCTACTCAACGGTTGCTTTTAGAACATAGTAAAAAGTAAACAGATGCCAAGAACAAATTTTCAGGAATTATTGGATGCAGGTGTTCATTTTGGCCACCTGAAAAGAAAGTGGAATCCGGCCATGGCTCCATATATCTATATGGAAAAGGAAGGCATACACATAATTGACCTCCAGAAATCAATAGTAAAACTGGAAGAGGCTGCAAATGTGGCAAAACACATTGCAAAATCAGGTCGCAGAATACTTTTCGTTGCCACAAAAAAACAAGCCAAGGATATCGTGGCTGACATTGTTAAGAAATCCAATATGCCTTTCGTTACGGAAAGATGGCCGGGCGGTATGCTTACCAACTTCCCTACTATCAGAAAAGCTGTTAAGAAAATGTCGTCAATAGACAAAATGGCCACCGATGGCACATTCGGCAACCTGTCAAAACGCGAAAAACTTCAGATAGAACGACAGAGAGCGAAGCTCGAGAAAAATCTTGGCAGTATAGCAGATCTTACCAGGCTACCTGCAGCCATGTTCATAGTTGACATTGCAAAGGAACATATCGCCGTCAGGGAAGCGCGGAGACTTAACATTCCCATCCTCGCCATGGTCGACACAAATTCTGATCCCAACCTTGTTGATTTTCCAATACCGGCCAATGATGATGCGTCGAAATCCATTGCTCTGATAATTGACTATATCTGCTCGGCCATCCA
>CAYWBV010000132.1:6563-10397 GCA_964455785.1 uncultured Maribellus sp. | reverse complement strand
ACAACTCATCGTTGTCTTTCCTGTGGGAACTAATGGATTCGAACCATTGACCCTCCCGGCCTTGTCAGCCGGGATGACCTGAACCAGATTTTATCAGTTCCTCAAGCCGCACCCTGCTTTTCCAACTCTTCAACTGTAACTCCCTTTTAAGGGCCGCACCTTTTTCATTGAACGGCTCGCTGTAAACCATCTCCCAGGGTTTTCCGGTGGAAGTAAAACCCCTGCCGGATGAGTTGTGCCTGCGCAATCTCCCTGTCAAATCAGACGTGGAGCCAATGTAAAATTTATCCAGCTTTTCCGAGTATAAAATATAACAGTAGTACATTATCCTGAAAACAAAAAAAGACAACTCATCGTTGTCTTTCCTGTGGGAACTAATGGATTCGAACCATTGACCCTCTGCTTGTAAGGCAGATGCTCTGAACCAGCTGAGCTAAGCTCCCAAAATATATTGTCTGTTTCTGAACGTGCTTTCCATTTCAGAAAAGCGTTGCAAATATAAAACCTATTTTCAGTTCTGCAAAAAAAAATATAAAAATTAGCTACAAAATTTCGGCGACTACAAATGTGCTCCCACCCACATAAATTAGATCGTTTGGCCCGGCCTTCCGTTTGGCATCTTCAAAAGCTTCAACGACTGTGGGATAACTATTCCCAACCAATTCAAAACCCGCCGCTTTCTCCATCAGGATTTTTTCGTCCAGAGCACGCGGAATTCCCGCCTTTGTAAAATAATACGCGGCATTTTTGGGTAATATACCCAGAATTTTATCCGGGTCTTTGTCGTTTACCATACCGAAAATAACATGCAGTTTTTTGTGCGCAGTTTGTTCGATTTGCGCCAGAACCTCTGTAATACCATCAAAATTATGGCCGGTATCGCAAACAATAGCAGGATTGGCGCCCAAAATTTGCCAGCGCCCCTGCAACCCGGTTAACTGCGTAACATTCGCCAGTCCTTCATACACGGCCTCTTCGGTAATATTCCAGCCTTTTTTCTGCAACAGTTCAACAGCCTTTAAAACCGCAGGCAAATTTTTGCGCTGATACAGTCCCAGTAAATCGAGCTTTAACTGAGGAAATACATTTTCCCCGTTTTTTATTACCGTCATCACCTGTTTCCCATCCAGGTCTTTCAGCGAATATGGCACCACAAATTCCTGGTCAGCGAAATAAATCTCTGTTTCGCGCTTGTGCGCAGTTTCAGTAAAAACCGCTTTTGTTTCGCGTTGGGTTGTACCGATAACCGCCGGGATTCCCTTTTTGATGATTCCGGCCTTTTCACCTGCAATCTTTTCGGGAGAATTCCCCAGAAGCGCAACGTGGTCGAGCCCGATATTGGTAATAATGCTCAATTCGGGAGATATGATATTGGTCGAATCGAGCCTCCCTCCCAGCCCCACTTCAACAATGGCAATCTCCACATTTTCTTTGGCAAAATAATCAAAAGCCAGAATAACGGTAAGCTCGAAAAAGGAGGGTTCGATTTTCCACAATTCATTGTTATTTCTGAACTGTTCAACCCAGTCAACAAGAAACTTTTTGGAAATCATCTCACCGTTTATCCGTATCCTCTCCCTGAAATCCTTCAAATGTGGCGAAGTATATAAACCGGTTTTGTACCCTGCTTTTTGAAAAACGGCAGCCAGCATGTGCGAAACAGAACCTTTTCCGTTGGTACCCGCCACATGAACCGATTTAAATTGATGGTGCGGGTTGCCATATAATTTATCGAGCAAGATGGTGTTGTCCAGGTTGTTTTTGTACGCTGCCGGTCCTGAGCGCTGGTACATCGGCAGTTTTGTGTACAAGTAGTCGAGAATTTCAAAATATTTCAATGTCAAAAAAATATTTATTAACCGGTGCAAGTTTATTAAAAATAAAAAAGTGCAGGAACTATTCTGCCGGATTTTTCTACATTTAAAAAATTCAAAAATCAAAAAATGTTAAGTGAAAACAGCAAAAGTAAAATTTTCATTCTGGATACGAATGTCATTTTACACGACCACACTTGTATTTACCAGTTTCAGGACAACGACATCTTACTGCCAATAACGGTTTTAGAGGAACTGGATAAATTTAAAAGGGGAAACGATTTGATCAACTTTCAGGCTCGCGAATTTACCCGCCTGCTCGATGAAATTGTTGGCGACGAATTGTTCAACGGCGGAAAATCGCTGGGAAAAGGGAAAGGGAAACTGCGGATTGAAACCGGGAAACCTTTTTCAGAAGAACTAAAAGCTTCTTTCCGCGAAGATATTCCCGACCACCGCATCCTCGCCATTGCCGAATATGCTTCGAAAGCTTATCCTAACCGAAAAACCATTTTGGTAAGCAAGGACATTAACCTGCGGATGAAAGCCAAATCGCTCGGAATCCAGGCAGAAGATTACAAAACCGACAAGGTGACCGACGTCGATATTCTCGAAAAAACCATCACCACTTTTGAGAACTTTGACGACAAACTGATCGAAATTTTATATGAACAAGGGTCAATCGAGGTTGAGAAAATAGGAAAAGATTTTAAACCGGACGCCAATGAATGTTTTATTTTCAAAGGAGCAAATTCCAGTGTTTTAGCCCGCTTCGAACCCAAAAGCAACCGGCTCCTCAGGGTCGAGAAAAAAACCGCCTACGGAATAAAACCACGGAATGCAGAACAAACTTTCAGCATCAACGTGTTAATGGATCCCGATATAAAACTGATTGCATTAACCGGGAAAGCGGGTACGGGGAAAACACTGCTCGCGCTGGCCGCCGCCATTGAAATGCACAAAAGTTTCGACCAGATTTTGTTAGCGCGCCCCATTGTGGCATTAAGTAACCGCGACCTGGGATTTCTTCCCGGTGATGCGTCGGAAAAAATAAGTCCGTATATGCAGCCGCTTTTCGATAATCTTTCGGTAATTAAACATGTTTTTAATCCGCGAAGCCAGGAATATTTAAAAATCGAAGAACTTCAGAAAGAAGAAAGGCTGGTAATCACTCCACTGGCATACATCCGCGGCAGAAGCCTGTCAAATTCTTTTTTTATCATCGACGAAGCGCAGAACCTGACGCCGCACGAGATTAAAACTATCATTACGCGCGCGGGAGAAGGCACTAAAATGATATTTACCGGCGACCTTCAACAGATCGATTCGCCTTATTTGGATATGAAATCGAACGGTTTGGCCTACATGACCGACCGGTTGCGCAACCAGGAAATTTTTGCCCACATCAACCTGTTAAAAGGCGAGCGGAGTTATCTCGCCGAACTGGCCAGCAACCTTTTGTAAAAATTTGTATTCAGCAGCTTTTTTCTACCTTTGCGGACTATTTAGAATCATTCAACTTAAAAAGAATGGATTACAAAGGGAAAAAAGCTGCTTTTTTTACGTTGGGGTGTAAACTCAATTTCTCTGAAACCTCTACCATTGCAGGATCTTTCAAAGAAGTGGGGTTCGAACGGGTGGACTTTGCGGAAAAAGCAGATGTGTATGTTATCAATACCTGCTCGGTAACCAACCAGGGCGACAAGGAGAGCCGAAATATTATTCGCAGGGCGGTGAAAAAAAATCCGGAAGCAATGGTTATTGTGGTGGGGTGTTATTCGCAGTTGAAACCGGAAGAAGTGGGGCATATCGAAGGCGTGGATCTGGTTCTGGGAACCCAGGAGAAATTTCATATCCCGGCCTACCTCGGGAATCTTGAAAAGAAAAAAACCACCGAAATACAAACCACGCGGCTGGCCGATATCAAAAATTACCATAAGGCGTTTTCGTGGGGCGACCGTACCCGCAGTTTCCTGAAAATTCAGGATGGTTGCGATTATTACTGTTCGTTTTGTACCAT
>CAYWBV010000132.1:0-6463 GCA_964455785.1 uncultured Maribellus sp. | reverse complement strand
GGAATCGTACGATTTTATCAACAGCCTCGAAATTTCTCAGTTACACGCATTCACCTATTCCGAAAGAAGTGGTACACAGGCGCTAAAGATACCGTGGAAAGTGGACGTGGAGGAAAGGAAACACCGCACGCAGAAATACATCAACCTGTCGGAAAAAAAGCTGCGCTCCTTTTATGAAAAACATCTCGGAACGCACCAAACGGTTTTACTTGAGTCGCAAAAACATGGCGAAACAATGTCGGGATTTACCGAAAACTACATCAAAGTGGAAACGCCGTTCAACGAAACCCTGATTAATGAACTGACTGGCGTAAAATTAAAGTCAATTCTGCCCAACGGCAATGTTGCCGTGAACCTGACTGAATGATTTTGACTAATTTTACTTCAAAATAAATCGTATGGACTATAAGGAACTTTGTTTTCAGGTACAGAACGTTGCACTTGCTGCAGGACAATTTATCCGCGAAGAAAGAAAAAAAATTACTGTCGCCGATGTGGAAATCAAAAGTGTGGCCAGCCTGGTTACATATGTCGATAAAACCGCCGAGGCAAATATTGTTTCGGCGTTGAAGAAACTCGTTCCCGGTTCTGGTTTTGTTGCCGAAGAAGGAACGGCTGACTCGCATAACGAACTGTTTACCTGGTTTGTCGATCCGCTCGACGGCACCACCAACTACATCCACGGGATAGCCCCGCATTCGGTAAGTATCGCGCTGATGGAAGGCAAAGAACTGGTGCTGGGCGTGGTTTACGAAATCGGGGCCGGCGAAATGTTTTACGCATGGAAAGGCAGTCCTGCTTTTTTAAACGGGACCGGAATTAAAGTTTCCTCTGCCAGCAGGGCCGAAGATACATTGATTGCCACAGGTTTTCCGTATTACGATTTCGAAAAAACAGAAAAATACATCGATGCGTTGCGCCACCTTATGAAAAATACACGCGGCATACGACGGCTGGGGTCGGCGGCTGTCGATTTATCATATGTTGCGGCAGGCCGTTTTAACGCCTTTTTTGAACATGCGCTGCACGCCTGGGACGTGGCTGCCGGCGTTTTTATAGTACAACAAGCCGGCGGAAAAGTATGCGACTTTAATGGCGGCGACAACTGGCTTTTTGGCGGAGAGATGGTTGCGGCCAGTAAAAATTTTTTCGATGAATTTTACGGAATTATCCATCAATATCTAAGCGGGAAAAGCTAAAATATCGTATTTTGTTCCGCAAATACAAATGCCATGACTGAAAAAGAAATCGCCCTTTTGAATGGCCAAATCACCCGGTTAGAAGAGACAAAATTCGATCTGGAAGCCTGGAAAAACCAAACCATCATTTTTTTGGAGCGCATATTCGGTAAAGAAAGTTCAAAAATCAAAATGATAAAAGAACTGCATTACGACTATTCGAGCTGGACCCTACGCGACACTGCCGCCGCGGGAAAAACCAAAGACAAGGACCCGGTGAGGTTGCAGGCTGAAGAAATTTTACGGGCTACCGTTGCCGAACTGGAAAGTCTGGGCCTGCCACAGGATAAACAGGAAAAAGAAAAAGTCCGTGAACTCCTCGGCGACGAACTTACCGGGAAGCAGTTAAAAGAAATTGAAACGCTGCTGGCGTCGGAAGACCCTGAAAAATTGAGAAAAGTTTCGGATATCCTCGAAAATATCGAAAAAGAAAACCTCGCGTCGATAGTAGCGAAACTCCTCATTTTTTAAAATCTATGGTTGAAAACGAAAAAATAGCCATTGTTATTTTAAACTTTAACGGTGTCAGGCTTTTTGATACATTTCTGCCCTCGGTCATCCGGAACTCGGCCCTGGAAAATGTGACCATATATCTTGCTGACAATGGTTCAACCGACAATTCCATCGAAACCATTCAAAAAAAATTTTCTTCCGTTCAAATCATCGACCTGAAAAAAAACTGGGGTTTTGCCGAAGGGTACAACCGCGCACTAAAAGAGGTTGAGGCAGATTATTTTGTTTTGCTAAATTCGGATGTGGAAGTTACCCCTGGATGGTTGGAAAAATGTTTGAAACTCTTCCGCGACAATAAAAAAATCGCAGCCATTCAGCCCAAAATTCTGAGTTATGAAAGACCGCACTTGTTTGAATATGCGGGCGCTGCCGGCGGCTTTATCGATAAATTTGGCTACCCTTTTTGTCGCGGTCGCATTTTAAACCGAATGGAAGCCGACACCGGACAATACAACAAAACCGGACCGATTTTCTGGGCCTCGGGAGCGTGTATGTTTATAAAAGCCAAAATATTTAAACAAGCTGGCGGTCTCGACGGAGATTTCTGGGCGCACATGGAAGAAATCGACCTTTGCTGGCGGATAAAAAGCCTCGGTTACGAAATATGGTACCAGCCCGAAAGTGTAGTTTTCCACCTTGGCGGAGGGACGCTTTCGTACGGAAGCCCGAAAAAAATATATCTGAATTTCAGGAACAACCTCTGGATGTTGTTCAAAAACCTGCCCCGGAACCAGTTTAAAAGGATATTTTTTACGAGAATGATTTTGGACGGGGTGGCCGCCGTTAAATTTATACTCGGACTACATGGAAAAGAGTTCTGGGCTGTGGTAAAAGCACACGCCGCTTTTTATAAAAACCTTCCCGATCTTATCCAAAAAAGAAAAGAAACCCAAAAACAGGTTGTGGTGAAGGAGCATCGCGAAATTTACCCCAAAAGTATCATGTGGAAATTTTTCCTTCTGAGAAAAAATAAATTTTCGGAATTAAACTTCAATTTGGAGACAGGAAACAAAATCCAAAAACAAATAACATGAACAAACTGGTTTATTTTGAAAAAATATACACCTATCACATTGATTTTGTAGGGCATGTAAACAACATCATCTATATTCAGTGGATGGAAAATGGTCGTATGAAATTACTGGAAGCCATCGGGTTGCCGGTAACTGAGATTGCGCATGGCGAAGGAATTGTACCCGTACTTACTGAAACTTCCATTACTTATAAAAAGCCGTTTTTCCTGCACAATTCCGTAAAAATCGAGTTATGGGTTTCGGTTCTGAACAATGCCTCGGCCATCATGGAGTTCAGGTTTTTTAACGAAAAGGAAGAACTGTGCGCCACCGGCTGGCAAAAAGGACTGTTTATCGACCGCAAAACCATGCGTCCTTCACGTATCACGGAAAAACACCGGGAAGCATTTGAAAAATTCCTTATCGAATAAAACGAACGAAGCAGGCCTTTCCCAAAGTATCGACTTTGGAAAAGCCGGACCGAAGATTCGCCTCAATTCCAGTTAAATTTCAACCCTGTTTATTTTTTTGCCTACGTACAAAAACGTATTTCGAGAAATACGTTTAACAACGGTTTTTTTGCAGACTGTTTTTATGAACTTTTACTTTCTAAAAGCCAGCAAAAAATGGTTGCAAAATTATACGCCCTACTGAAAGAAGATGTGCGCCTCGCAGAAGGGTTGCAAGCCTGTATGAATTGCGGGATTTGTACCGCCATTTGTCCGGCAGCCGAATATTATGAGTATGACCCGAGAAGTATCGCCATCACTGTTCAGTCGGGCAACGAAGAAAAAATAGCCGCCCTGCTGAAAAGCGACACCATCTGGTACTGTGGACAATGTATGTCGTGCAAAACCCGCTGTCCACGCAATAATTGCCCCGGATTAATCATCAACGTTTTGCGAAAACTGTCGCAGGAAACCGGCGCTTTTACCGAAAGCCGAATGGGCCGTCAGCAGTACCTCATTATGAAAACAATCGGGGCAAACATTCTGAAATTTGGGTACTGCGTCCACCCGACTGTGCTGAAACCGGAAACCCACCCGGAACAGGGACCGGTATGGAAATGGGTGTTCGAAAACAAACACGATGTGTACGATTCGGTCGGCGCCAACCTCGACGGCGATGGCCCGGGCGCAATGCGTAAAATCGAGGAAGCCGATCTCACCGAACTCCTGAAAATTTTTAAGGTGAGCGGCGGGATAAAACTTTACGAAACCATTGAACATTTCAGCCAAATAAAAGCCGTTAAAATGGAACTGGTGGATCAAAACGGCGAAGCAGATATGGAAAAATACACACAATATTTACTTCAGGAGGTTTAACATGGAAGAATCAAAAACCAAAATAAAGTGGAGCGAATACAACAAGGAAATTGCCGACGACCACTTTTTCTATTTGCGAAGTTGTATCCGGCAGAATTTTAACCCGGGCGCCGAAAAAGTATTTCTCTCCATCCTTCAGAAAAACTTAAACAAAGACATTTACGATGATCCTCATCACACCACATGCTCTGGAATCGGGTATCATTCCGATATTGTTCCGTTCGAAACCTTCCAGACGATGATTGCCCGGCAGTTTTCGCTGATGAACGAAAGAGGATATAAAAATTGTGCCGTTTCGTGTATCACCTCGTTTGGTGGTTACAACGAAGTGCTTTCCACCTGGAAAGAATATCCGGAAGAACTGGCGAAAGCCCGCGAAAATTTACGAAAAGCCACAGGCCGCGAATTTGAAATTCCGGAAAACCTTTCGCACGCCTGCGATATCATTTATAAATTCAGAAATGAAATTGCCCGGCAGAGCCGTTACCGCCTCATCAACCGCGAAACCGGCGAGCCCCTGAAAATTGTCGATCATATCGGTTGTCACTACGCCAAAATCTTCCCGGAGAAAGGGGTGGGTGGATCAGAGTATTCGCGGGTACTCACCGGCATGATTGAAGCCTGGGGCGGACAAACCGTCGATTACCCCGAACGGCGCCACTGCTGCGGGTTTGGGTTCCGGCACTACCTGGTAAAAAACAACCGTGGTTATTCCATTTCCAATTCCCGCAAAAAATTTGTCAGCATGGAACCGTACCGGCCCGACGCCATTTTAACCAACTGCCCCGGCTGCAACATGTTTCTCGACCGCTGGCAATACACGCTTGCGCAGATGGAAGGGAAAACCTACGGCGGAGGCACAAACGGTATCCCCGTACTTTCGCACGAAGAACTGGCCGGGCTGGTGCTGGGTTACGATCCGTGGAAAGACCTTGGACTGCAAATGCACCAGGTGGACGTGGAACCGTTGCTGAAAAAAATCGGGGTAGCATACGATCCCACGCAAAAATTTACCGGGAAAAACGGGAAATACATCAACGAACCGCTGTTTACCGGATGTATCAACGAAAACATTTCTGTATGATAAAAAACAAACACGTTGCCGTAATCGGCGGGGGAATTGCCGGAATGGAGACGGCTTCTGTTCTGTCGAACCAGGGGCTGAAGGTAACCCTGATTGAAAAGCAGCCGGTTACCGGCGGAAAGCTGAACGACTGGGACCACCTTTTCCCCGACTTTTCGTCGTCAGAAACTCTGGTGACCAGGCAGAAGTCCAAAATGAGCCACTCGGGTGTTAATGTGGTTTACAACACCGAGATCAACCGGATTGAAAAAATCAACGGACGTTTTGAACTCTCCGACGAGCGCGATGTAAAAATTTTCGCCGATGCTGTTGTCGTCGCTTCGGGATTCCGAGTTTTCGACGCCACCCTCAAGGAAGAATACGGCTACGGCCTGTTCGGCAACGTTATCACCTCCGTCGATTTTGAACGGCAGATGAAAAAGTACGGAAAACTGCTCACGGCGCAGGGAACCGAACCAAAACGCGTTGCCATTATCCACTGCGTGGGCTCGCGCGACGCGAAAGTGGGAAATACCTATTGTTCGAAAGTCTGTTGTATTACCGGCATCAAACAAGCCATCGAAATCAACCAAAAACTGCCCGACTGCGAGGTGTTCTGTTTTTATATGGATTTGCGGTTGTACGGTTCAAAATTCGACACTCTTTACCTCACGGCGCAAAAACAGCACAAAATCCAGTTTATCCGCGGCCGTTTGTCGGAAGCTGCCGAAAAGCCCGACAAAAGCCTGCAGATAAAAGCGGAAGACACATTACAGGGACGCCCGTTGCGAATGAATGTGGACATGATCATCCTTCTGGTGGGAATGGAACCGGGCCCCTCGAACAGCGGCCTGATCCAAAACAACAAAATGGCCCTTGATGAGAACGGTTTTCTGAAATCGGCAAACATTCACGACGCAAGGAACTGTACACCCCAGGAAGGAATTTTTATGGCCGGGACTGCCATTTGCCCGATGGCCGTGAACGAAACCCTGGAGAATGCCCGCTCGGCGGCGACAGAAGTGATTCATTTTTTTGAAAACAGAAAAAACGATGGACGATTTTAGCTATCTGAAACTGGCCTCCCGCCAAATCGATTTCGACAATTTCGACGACCGCCTGCTGATGTATGTTTTGGAATACGAACCATCATTTCTGACCTGTATTTCGTGCGGTGGGTGTACCGCCACGTGCAGCGCCGGAAACCTGACCAACTTTAACGTCCGGAAAATCGGATTATGGCTCCGCCGCGGCGAAACCGGCAAACTCTCCGAAGAAATTGGAAAATGTATGTTTTGCGGAAAATGTACG
>CAYWBV010000131.1:0-10476 GCA_964455785.1 uncultured Maribellus sp. | reverse complement strand
GTGCCCACTTTGAGTTCCATGGTGGCATCCTCGTCGCACACAATAATCCCGCTGGGGTGCGTTTGTAAAACCGAAGCGGTCCACATGTGGTTCACGCCCTCTTCCACCACTTTCTGCAACGCGCGCGACTTGTTGTAGCCATTCACAATCACCACCACCTCTTTCGCCTGCATCACGGTATCGACGCCAACGGTGAGGGCGGTTTTCGGAACTTTGTTGACATCGTTGTCAAAAAACCGCGAATTGGCCAGAATGGTATCGTAGGTAAGCGATTTCGACCGCGTTTTCGATTTCAGCGACGAGCCCGGTTCGTTAAACGCCAGGTGCCCGTCGGGGCCAATCCCGCCCAAGAAAAGCTGAATCCCGCCCAGGCTTTCCATTTTCCGTTCGTAAGCCTCGCACTCCTTCTCCAGGTCGGGCGCATTACCGTTCAGAATGTTGATATTCTCCGGCCGGATGTCGATGTGGTCGAAAAGATGGGTTTTCATAAAATAATGATAACTCTGCGGGTGATCTTCCGGAATGCCCACATATTCATCCATATTAAAAGTAACCACATTTTTGAACGACAATTCGCCCAGTTTTACCAACTCAATCCATTCCGTGTAGGTCCCGATGGGCGACGACCCCGTGGGCAAACCCAGCACAAACGGCTTCTCGGGTGTCGGGTTAAATGCGTTGATTTTCCGGGCAATGTACCGGGCTGTCCATTGACTGATTTGCTGATAATTTTTATGAATTAATATCCTCATGATTTGTTTCTTTTTTTTTGATTTATGGTAAAAAATTAAAACATGCCGTCAGAAAAGTCCTTCGGTCGATTTTTCGAGCGAGAAAGCCTCTTCGAGGAACTGCTCCACGTTCAGTTCATGAAGATAAACCATTCCGTGGGTGGCCCTCAGCAGCGGCGACTCGTTTTCGTAAAAGAAGTTTTTCCCCAAAAGGAACTGGATTTGTTTGTGCTGTTCGAACCAAACGCGTTGTGTCAGGTCGCTGAACTTTCCGTCGAGTTGGTAACTCGGGAACGACGCGTTGACCTGGGTTACATAACATTCAGAAAACGATTTGTCTAACGTGGCCAGCGCATTCAGCGAAACCGGCACCAGCACTTCCACATCCCACGGGTTGTATTTGAACCACACGTTGCGGTAGCCGACAATCCGCAACTGGCTTAAATCGGCCTCTTTGCTCCAGGCCTCCACCGCCCGCGCAATGGCTTGTAAAACCTTGTAGTGCGTGTCGGGGCCGCTCCCCTGCGGGTCCATGGCCAGGCTGATTACCGTAGGTTTGTATTTTCTGAAATCATTGAGAATGGGCAACACATCACGGTCGAAATCGGGCTGGCTCGAAAAAATATCTCCCTGGTAAAATCCCAGCCGCAGGTGATGTACATTTTTGACCATAATTCCGTAGTGGGCCCAAACCAGTTCCTCTTCAAACTCCCGGATCATTCCTTTCAACTTCTGGATTTTGGCTGGATTTTTCCCGCCGTCGTAAGTTTCTTTCAGCGAAACCAGAATTTCTGAAATCACCTCTAACAGTCCGTTTTTGTCGCTGATATCCCAAATCGAAACCAGCGCGCGGATAAGCCGGTGACAAACCCCGCGTCGTTTTTCCTCGGTACTCAGCGAGGCGATGTTATCAAGGTAATGATAAATATCTTTATCCCATTTGTATTTATACCCGTCGATAAAAAAGTCGGGATACTCGATCATTTCAATTTTCCCTTTGTCAATCAGATCTTGCGTATCGATAAGCAGGTCGTAAAGGAAATGGTTGGTAACGGCATTAAACCCCGAAGTTAATACCGAGAAATGCAGTTCGTTGCTGGCATCGCGCGACTGCCGGTTGGTAACGGGCATAATCCCTAACATAATATCGTCGTGGTGCGGGCCGGTGTGGTAGTAAACCTGGTTGGTCTCCTTTTTCATCCCCTTGTGAAGTTTGCCCAGTATGGAATCGATAACCGACTGCACGGTATTTTCGTTCAGACCGGGAATACGGCTGCAATACTTGTCGGCTTTCAGGTCGTTCAGGGTAAGTTTCGGGCCGAACTTGTTTATTTTTTTGCACAGTTCGATAACCGCTCTTTCCGTTTTTTTGTGGTTCCACGGGCCGCAGTTGTAAAAACATTCCACACTGTCTTCCAGTTTTACGGCAGCGCCTTCGGTAATATAAAACCGGCTGTTTTTTAGTTTTTGAAGCGAGGTAGCGGGGAAATCGACCACCGGCTCATTCTCAACCGAATTTTTGACAACGTCGGCGATGGCTTCACCGGCTGCATAAACAATGGCTTTGTTGTCGGGGTTAAAACCGATGGTCCCCAATCCGATGGTAATAACCAGCCTGTTTCTGGAAACTTCAATTCCGCCCAAATCGGCTGCAGTAACTGCCTGTGTTTCGAAATTGGTTTTGGTAAGCCGTGTCGATGAAAAGTGGTCGGAACCGCGGGTATTAAACGCAATGTGCCCGTCGGGGCCAATTCCGCCGAGGAAAAAACCAATCCCCCCTTTTTCCCTGATTTGTTGTTCGTAGCGGGTACACCAGTTGTCGATTTTAAAAATCGATTCCTGTTGCAACTGTTCGAGACGGGTTTTGGCCTCGCGGTAACGTAACGTCAAATCAATTTTATACTCCGGAAAAACTTCAGAAAAATGTTTGTTCTCGGCCAGAGGAATTTCGTTGGAATTGATAAGCAGCGCCTTGTTCCGGTCAAGCCCAAAACCTTCGATATAATATTTGTTGACATAGTTGAACAAACTGTTGTGCTGTTCGGGATTTATGGGATAAAATTCCCCGGTCTGAACAAACTGCAGGCCGGATAACCTGGGTATTTTCATATTTCCCAGGCGGTATTTTTCAAAAATATCCTTTGTTTTTTTGGTTTCCCAGGTTTCCATAAACTGCCGGGTAAAACCCAGAAAATACTGTGCTGTTTTACCCGTTGGCAAACTGATGACCCCGTTGGGATTTTCGCTGGCCCACTCCAGAAAACTCAATGCCGAAAGTAACCCCAGTTTTGGAAAACTTTTAACCGGGATGTAAGGAATTCTGGTTGAAATCTTCTCTAAACCCGCTTCCTCCATAAATGCCTGTTCAACCTTTGAAAAATGAAATTCCATAATTAATTGTATTATTTTGAAAGTGAAATTTTTTCGAGTGCATAGGCTGCTGCTCCCACTGTGCCCGCTTTTGAGCCAAGTTCCGAAAACCTGATTTCAGTATCGCTGCTCAGGTCGCGGTTACTGAAAATATTAATGGCCTGCTGAATGGGCGCTAAAATAAACGGACTGGCTTCGGCCAACCGTCCGCCAATAATAATCAGTTCGGGATTAAATATCTGGATGAGATAAACAATTCCGCGGCCCAGCCAGTACCCGGCTTCGGAAAACAACGAGATGGCAAACTGGTCGCCCCTGTTGGCCGCCTGAATAACCACCGATATTTCAATTTTGTCGGTATCGCCGTTTACCAGTTCGGTAATCAGCGAGGAATTGCCCTTGTTGATCCCTTCTTTTGCCATACGTACAATAGCGGTTGCCGACACAATCGTTTCAAGACAACCCTGTTTTCCGCAACTGCAAAGCACCCCGTTGTCCACAATGGGAAGGTGTCCGAATTCTCCGGAAAACCCCGATTTACCTCCGTAAAGTTTCCCGTTGATAATAATTCCGAGTCCAAGACCCCAGTCGGCCTGCAGCATCAGTACATTTTTTTTGCCTTTGGCCAGCCCGAAATGTTGTTCGGCAAAAGTCCGCACTTTCGAGTCGTGGTTGAAATACACGGGAATGCCGAAAATCTTCCGTAACTCTTCATATAAGTTGGTCACCTGTGGAAAATAGGTTTTATTGATGCCCAGGTTCGGGTTGATAACTCCGGGAAGTTCGATGCCTGCGACGAGTATTTTGTTCCGTTCAATCCGGCTGTCCTTCACAACTTGTTCCAGTTTGTTGTTTACCTGTCTGAAAATTTCAAGGTCCGACTGCATTTTTACGGGAAAATAATGAGGCCCGCTCACTTCCTGGTTGTTGCTGTTGAAAATCGATATAATCGTTCGGTTGATGTTAATGGTAATACCCACCACATAAAAACCATCTTCCACAAGGCCATAAATGTTCGGGCGCCTTCCGCCGCTGGAATCTCCCCTGCCGAGTTCTTTTACCAGCCCGTTTTCAATCAGTTCAACAAGCAGGCTGTTGATTTTTGGCGTACTCAGCTTAATTAATTTGGAAAGCTCCGAATTGGAAAGCGGCCCGTTAAAATACAAAGCATGAAGAATATGTTTTTTGTGACCGGTCTTTTTTTCTTCAACGGCCTGGCTCTGTGTCCCCGTGTTTTTAAATAGGTTTTCCATAATTATTGCAAAGATCAAAATTTATTGCATTTAGAAAAAGATTCTTTTTAATTTTTTTAAAAAGATGTCGTTATTTTTGTTAAAATTAATGAATCATTTACAAATCATAAATAGGTAATATCAATTATCTTTACTTCTCCAAAAAAATAACGGATTTTTATTTTTGAGGGCGATGAATTTCAAAACTTACAGGAATATGTATGCTAAAAAGCTGTTTATTATTATTGTTTGTTTTATAACACTCGGACTGGCAAACGGACAGTCGAGAAAACTGGTTAAAATTCCGGATATTCCGGGATACCAAACCCTTAAATGCGATTTTCATATACACACCGTATTTTCTGATGGTACGGTTTGGCCAACCGTCAGGGTAGAAGAAGCCTGGGAAGAAGGGCTTGATGCCATCGCCATTTCCGACCATATTGAGTACCGCCCGCATTCGAAAGATATTGTTGCAACCCATAACCGGTCGTACGAAATTGCCGAGCCGCTGGCCGAACAGCGGGGAATTATTTTAATACGGGCGGCCGAAATCACGCGGAGTATGCCGCCGGGTCATTTAAACGCCCTGTTTATCCGCAATGCAAACCTGCTGGAACGCGAAAATGTGACAGACGCCCTGAAAGAAGCACGCGAGCAGGGAGCCTTTATTCTGTGGAACCATCCGGGATGGAAGGTACAACAACCTGATACCACACTTTGGTGGCAGGAACATACTACATTGTTACGAAACGATTTGATGCACGGTATTGAAGTTTACAATAGTAGCGAATATTACCCGGAAGCGCTGGACTGGGCCGTGGGCAAAAAACTGACCATGTTCTGTAATACCGATGCCCACTCGCCCATATCGATGTCGTACGACTTGGAAGACAGTCACCGGCCAATGACGCTCGTATTTGCAAGAAGCCGCACTTCCGGCGGAATAAAGGAAGCCTTGTTTGGACGAAGGACTGCTGTTTATTTTGACAACACGTTAATGGGACAGGCTAATCTACTGGAACCCCTGTTTTTTGCCTCGCTGAAGATTGACGAAGTCCCGCTTCGTTTAAAAAACGGCGATACAAAACAGGTCAGAATCATCAACAATTCGGATGTGGATTACGAACTGGAGCTTGTTCAGCCGGGCGTCGGTTTTGAGGCTCCGAAAACCGTCGTTTTAAAAGCGCACCACGTTACTCCTATCGAACTGAGCGGAAATTCGGAAGAAGTGGCGCTGAGTAAAAACCTCGAAGTGTATTACCGTGTAAAAAATATGTTTGTCCGTTCCCGCGAAAACCTTGTAGTCACATTCTCATTCCGGAACATTTAACATCCTTTATTTTTTATGAGAGAAAAGAGATCTCCATCGAATGAATACGCCCTTACCGAATATCACCTGGTTGGTAATGAAGAAATTTCACCGGGAGTTCATTTGATTTCATTTCACCGCGACTTTGAATTTACTCCCGGACAAGTAGTAAAAATCGGCATCGACCATATTCAACCCCCAAGGATTTATAGCCTTTGTTGCGGAAACCACGAAAAAGAAGCCCGCGTTCTTTTTAATATAAAAGAAGATGGTTTCCTCACCCCAAAACTGGCGGGAATGATTCCGGGGGATAAAATCCTGGCCTCAAAACCCTACGGCAGTTTTCACGGAACAAACGCGCCTGCCTGGTGGATTGCTACAGGAACAGGTATTGCGCCATTTTACAGTATGTTTCAATCGGGGTTGTTCGAAAACAAAAAACTGATTCACGGAGCAAAATATTTAAACCAGTTTTATTTTGAAGACGAACTCGACTGGGCCCTTGGCGAAAACTATGTCAGGTGTTGTTCACAGGAATCGTCGTGCGATGTTTTCCCCGGACGGGTTACCCGTTTTCTGGCCGAACAGGAAAAACTTCCGGATGTAAAATATTATATCTGCGGAAAGGCTCTGATGGTAGTAGAAGTACGCGATTTACTCATCGAAAAGGGAATCTCCTTCGAAAATATTATAGCCGAAATTTATTTTTAGTCGTTGCTTTTGGAAATTAAATCCTTCGGTGCAACTGTTTCTGAACAGGGTACCTGAAGTTAAACACTGCTAATTTTTTATGCTCGTATAAAATATTGGTTTTCAAACCGTAATATTTTTAACTTCGTGAGACCAATTTATACACAACAAAAACGATAACAAATGAAAAAATCGATTCTTTTTTTGACCGCCATTTTGATGACCGCCTTTTTGGGAACAAATGCACAAACCCTCGACGAAGTACTTGACAAACATTTTAAAGCCAACGGCCAGGAAAAACTGGTAGCCGTAAAAACCTACTCCATCAAGGCGAAAATCAGCCAGATGGGGACCGAGATGCCGTTGGAAATGAAAATGAAACGTCCGGATAAATTCCGTATGGAAATGGATATTCAGGGGCAAAAAATGATACAGGCTTTTGACGGCGAAAAAGGATGGGTAATTGCGCCGTGGGTTAGCCCCGAACCGCAGGAATTAAGCGGCGACCAGTTGAAACAGGCCATGGAACAGGCCAATATCGACGGGGAATTGTACAATTACGAAAAAAACGGACTGACCGTGGAATTGACCGGGAAAGTAAAAGACGGCGACAGCAATGCCTACCTGGTAAAAGTAACCAACGACAAGGGCGACGTTAAAAGTTATTTTATCGACACTGAAAAATATCTGATTAACAAGGTAAAAGCCAAAGTAAATGCGATGGGCCAAACCGTGGAAGTTGAACAACGTTTTGCGGAATACAAAAATATTGACGGGATAATGATTGCGACAAAAATCGAGTCGGTTTCCCCGATGGGTACCGCAACCATCAGCATGGACGAAGTAAAATTTAATGTGGAGATTGACGACGCCATTTTTAACAAACCGGCAAAATAAAAATTCGAAAGATACAGGAAGGACGGGCGACCGTCTTTTTTTTTGCTTTCCTTTTTCTGAACCGGACGGAAGTTATTTTCAACCTTTTCGTATAAAAAAATGAAAAAAAGTTACCGTTCAATAAGTCAAAACTACCGTTGAATAAATGGCGCTTTTAAAATTCGTTGGAATCCACCAACTTTGGATAACCAATTTCAACAACAATGAAAACAATTTCGGCATTTTTTACTCTGCTTTTTGTTTTTTCGGTTTTGAATTCCTTTTCGCAGGAACAAATCATCAAACTAAAAATGAAGGAAGGTCATGAATATATCTTCGAAAAAGTGGATAAAATTTATGGAATCAGAGAAGATAAAAGCAAGGATTTTAGATCGGTTAAAATCAAAGAAATTCGGATTATTCCTTACAGAATAGTTCCAGATGAATCAATAGAATTTACACTACAATTTCTTAAAAACCAGGGAGATCAGTCCAGATCGGAATTAGTTTTAGACCGTATCGATTATTTTTACCCCAACTTCAGTGCTTTTGAACCCGGAATTCCGTCAATCAATTTTATTGAACCGCTTTCGTGCAGATCAACATTTCAGTTTTTCGTTAACCTGAAAACCAACGAAATTACACTGCTCAACCGAATGGAATTACTTGAACATTTTTACTCCTACATCAAAGAACAATTGGTTGACAGTGTGCAGATTGAAGAGGCAATTAACGCCATCAATAAAAAGAAATATTTGGTCGATGAGGAATTGGTTTCGTTTCTAACCTGGTTTAACAACGCAGAACTGGAACCGAATCAGACCCTGACTAAAACCCAACTGTCCGACAAATATATTGTTAGCGAACGAAAAGGAGAATTCCTGAATTTTGGCGACCAGGACTTTGACAAAATTATTCCCGGCAAAACGCAAAAGAAATACTGGCTAAACCTTGAAAATGGGTTAATCCTTAATTATTCCACGCTCAGGTTGGATTCTGTAAAATCGATGTTCGATAGAAATATTGATAAAAACATCTGGAGTGCCAAAGAAACGGATTTCAGGCTTTTATACGAACAGAAAATTCCAGACCAAACCCTTTTGATTTCCGGCAAAATCGAAAATCCGTTAAGCAACAAAGTTCATATTAAATATCTCGATGAACCGTTTGATGTTATTTTGAAAACCAAAACAGTTTTGCTGGATGAGAATGGTTCTTTTTCGGCGCAACTTGACTTTTTACATGCCGGTTTTGTTTATGTTGAAAACGAAAACAATAACAAACACAATCCGCCCGGCACCTGGGTTTTTTATGCCGAACCAGGCGATACTATTCATTTTGAATCAATGGGAAAAGAGTTGCCCTGGAAAACGAATGTAACGGGTACACGCCCCAATGAACAAAAACTGATTCAGGAACTGCGGGAGAAAATAAACATTTCTGAAACAGGCAGAAGGCTTTCGGGCAGAAGTTATGTCATTTTCGACAATGAAATTGCTTACGGAGTGAACCTCACTAACCTGGAGAAAGGTGAAATCAAAATATTACACCTTTTGTTTCAGGCGATTGATGATGCCGGTAAAATTATTGCAACCTTTCCTTCAGAAATTCCTGTAAAATCAAAGCGGTTTATTGAAAATGAGGTCAAAGCTTATTTTTACAGCGGCATTTTTCGACATTACTGGATGGCTATCAGAAGGGATTTTGGGCCTAATCCACAACTCGAAGCAGATGAAACCCAGCAAATAACCCGGAAAGTCAACCAGATTAATATCCTCGATATTTACAATGATTACGGGATGCATTCCCGCGAATGCATCCAATATTATCTGAGGTATCATTTTTCAATGGTTCAAAAAGTTCGTTATATTTTTAATGTCAGCAACATGACTTATTATTTTAGCCCCGAACCCGAAATGGATTTGCAGTTTGCCCGGATAATGTTAACCGGTTCGCCACTTTACAGGGAAATTGCCGCCCGGTTAACTGCTGTTTTGGAAAAAAGGTCAGTTTACTTTTCAACACAAGCAGGCAATGCCTGTATAAATGATTTTGCCTTAAGAAACCTCGACCTGATAAAGTTAAGGTGCAACGATTTGGAATTGGTAAAAAAAGTAAATCAGGTGGTTATGCAGCATCAAAAACTGGAAACCGGAAAATTTGTTCCTGAAATCGATTTGCTGGATATCAACCATAAAAAGGTTGCGATTAGCGATTTTCATGGAGAAAAGCCGACCATTTTCTATTTCTCGCAAAACTGGATTAACGACCGTTATGAATACGATGATATGGCCAAAGCAATGCCCGAACTCAATTTTGTTATGGTGGTAGAAGGAAGCAGTTTCGAACAGTGGCAGGAATATACAAACGCAGCGGAACCAGCAATGACACATCTTTTGTACATCAACGATTCCATAACATTCCGCGATATTTTCCAGGCACAGCAAGTGCACATGGTTTTTAATAAAAATGGCGAATACATTGGTAATGCCCGAAATGCGAAACAGGCACTTAAACTTGCACAGGATAGCTTGGTCCCCAAAAAGAAAGAACTCGATAAATCGCAGCTTCAAGTCATTATAATAGTTCTTTTGGCTACCCTGTTTATACTTGTTACAGGATTATTTATCTGGAAATGGCGGGTTCGGCAGCGGTTCCGAAAAGAAGAGCAAAAACGCCGCCTGCGCGAGTTGGAACTTACAGCCATCCGGTCGCAGATGAACCCCCATTTTCTTTTTAACAGTTTGAACTCGGTACAAAACTTAGTTCAGCAAAACAGGGGCCGCGAGGCCCATTTGTATTTGTCCGATTTTGCAGGGCTCATCCGTAAAGTGTTGCAAAACTCCGAAAAAGGAGAAGTTTCGCTGGCCGAAGAACTGGAAATGACCCGGCAGTATCTGACCCTCGAAAAACTACGTTTCGATTTTGATTTTTTCATCTCGGTCGAACAAAACATCGACGCCAACAATACCATGGTACCGTCGATGTTATTACAACCGTTTGCCGAAAATGCTGTGATTCACGGGCTGTACAACAAACCGGGAAACAGGAAGCTGAGCATTGAGGTGTTGAAGAAAGGCGAAGACAAAGGCAGAGGCGAAGACAAAGGCAGAGGCAGAGATGAAGGCAAAGAAAGAGGCAAAGATCAAGGCATTGTCATTCGTATTGAGGATAACGGAATTGGCCGCGAAGCTGCCAGGGAAATTGCCGGACAGAAAAATGGCAAAGGTTCGAAACTGGTACAGGAGCGGCTGGAAATTCTTCA
>CAYWBV010000130.1:0-10597 GCA_964455785.1 uncultured Maribellus sp. | reverse complement strand
AAATATCTGAAATTAACATCGGTAGTGTTCATACTGCCAATGTCGTTTTTGTAGTTTGAGAATTTACCGTTTACGCCAAATTCAAATAAAAAATTTAAAGAATCGACGGAAGTATATGATGCAGGGTTCGAAGTATTGATTTGTAACGAATTTCTGCTGGCCAGCGAAGCTCCTCCCATAGCTACCGTACGCCCGAAACTGTTGAACTGGAGATCGCCCAAGCCAAACCGTGAGTAGGGCGAGGTGGTATTGTTGTTAAATTGTGCAAACAAAAGCGCCGGGAATATTACTAATCCGACCATAAAACTTACTCTTCTAAATCTCCCCATTATATTCTAATATACGGTTTAAACCTATGGCTACTAAATTGAAATGTACAAAGAAAGAATTTTTTAATTTGTTATCAAAAAAATCAGCATTGCCTCCGGTAATAATTACTTTTAAATTACTGTAAAAATCATTAAAAGAATCTATGGTTTTATCCACTTCAAAAATAATACCATGCTGAACACCGGCGCGAATGGCTTCCTCTGTTGTGGTTCCGAACAATTTATGAAATGTTCCGGGTTGTACTTTTGGCAATCTACCGGTGAAATGATGTAACGCAGCAAAACGCATCTCCAGTCCCGGAGAGATATTTCCGCCAAGATATTGTCCGTGCTCGTTCACCAGATCATAAGTAATTGCGGTCCCTGCATCGATCACCAAAACGTTGGTGGCAGGATACAAATCGAAAGCCCCGACAGCAGCGGCAATCCGATCTTTACCCAGCGATGCTTTTGTCTGGTAACCATTTTCGATGGGCAGCGGGGTGTTCTCATCCAATTCGATAAAGCGGTCGAATTTATTTTGTAAAGCTATTTTTAACGCTTCAGGATATTTTTTTACCGACGAAAGGATAACCTGGTTTAATGACGGGTGTTCGTTTTGTAAAATACCGATGTGTTCCGGAAGAAATTCTTCCACAGGAACGGTAACCAAAACTTCCCCGCGGTTAAAAACCGAAAATTTGGTTCTTGTATTTCCTATGTCGATAACAAGGTTCATGTTAATTGATTATCCGCTGGCTGATGTCGAGGGCTTTTACCGAATGTGTCAATGCCCCGATGGAGATGTAATCGACACCTGTTGCCGCCACTTTTCGAATACGTTTAACAGTCATGTTGCCCGATGCTTCTATTTTTGCCCGGCGGTCGATTATTTTAACCGCTTCGGCCATCATTTCCGAACTCATATTGTCCAGCATGATAATATCTACGTCGGAGTCCAGCGCTTCCCTCACCATTTCCAGGGTTGTTGTTTCCACCTCGATTTTGATACTTTTTGGGATTTTTGAACGGATGGCATCCACCGCTTTTTTAATCCCGCCGGCAACCTGGATATGGTTGTCTTTAATCATCACCATATCGTATAATCCGAACCGGTGGTTCGACGCTCCGCCCATCCTCACAGCATATTTATCGAGATAACGATATCCGGGCAAGGTTTTCCGGGTATCCAAAATTTCAACTTTTGTACCCTTTACTTCGTTCATACACAAGTGGGCGTAGGTCGCAATTCCCGATAAACGCTGAAGAAAATTGAGTGCTTTTCGTTCGCCGGTAAGCAGTGCGCGATAGTTCCCGGTGAATTCAACCAGAATGTCTCCCTGTTTTACCACGCTTCCATCCGGAAGTTTTACATTCCATTGCAGGTTTTTGTCAAATTTTCTGAAAACCATTTCGGCCACCGGCAAACCTGCAACAACACCATCTTCTTTTGCAACCAGAATTGCTGTTTTATTTTCTCCCGGTGGGATCAGGTTGTTTGTAGTGATATCTCCGTCGCCAATATCCTCAGCATAAGCAAGTTCAAACAGAACTTCGGCCGATTTTAATACTTTCTCTTCCATGGCAATCATTTTCTTACGGGTTCAAACTGAATGTTGTTATTTTTTTGCTGAACAATATGAACTTCAAATTCGGGTTTTTCTTTCGGAAAATCATCGCGAATATGTCCTCCACGGCTCTCTTCTCTGATTAAGGCCGCCTGAGCGATTAATTTACAGATGGTTACCGAATTTTTAATTTTTTGAAAGTTATACTCGTTTCTCCTCCAATCACCAAAATTGTTTTCCATTTTATTCAACCGGAACAGGGCTTGTTCCAGCTGATTCTTACTTCTGACAATTCCCATAGTTTCCGACATCAGGTCGGCTATTTCTTTTTGGTTGGAATGGAAAAGGTTTTCGTTGGCTGTATCTACAACAATGGGTTCAGTTTCGGGAAGAGGATAGTCGGGGCTAACAAGTTTAGCTGCATTTTCACTGGCCCGTTTCCCAAAAACCAAACACTCGAGCAACGAGTTGCTTGCCAGCCGGTTGGCTCCCATTACTCCAGTTGACGCCGCTTCGCCGCAAACAAAAAGTCCGGAGATATTGGTTTCCGCATTCAGGTTGGTTTTTATTCCGCCTACCATATAATGGGCGGCTGGTGCAACCGGCAGCAAATCGGTGGTAAGATCAAACCCGTATTTTTCGAGTTGTAAATAAATATGATGAAAACGGGTTTTTATTTTTGTTTTATCCAGATGTTTCAGCGAAAGGTAAACATATTTGGATTGGGTCTTTTGTATTTCTTTAAAAATGCTGTACGCAACAATATCGCGGGGTGCGAGCTCGGCCAGTTCATGAATATTTTTCATAAAACGTTCTCCGTTTTTGTTTAACAGCCAGGCTCCTTCTCCCCGCACAGCTTCACTAATCAAATAAGCTTCTCCTCCGGGGACATAAAGCGCTGAAGGGTGAAACTGGATAAATTCCAGGTCCGACACTTTTGCACCTGCATCGTAGGCCATGGCAATTCCATCTCCGGTTGCTGTGTGTGGGTTGGTTGAGCGGGCAAACATTCTTGAAAGCCCTCCCGTGGCCAGGATAACCGCTTTCGATTTAAAGATGATGTTTTTTCGGGAAACAAAATCATACGCCTGGACACCGAGGATACTATTATTTTTCTGTAGCAAATTCACAACGGCGGTATATTCGAAAACCCGAACGGTTTTCTGCTCTTTTACTTTACGAAGCATAAAACAGGTGAGTTCTTTTCCGGTGGCATCGCCTCCGGCATGTAAAATCCTGCGTTTGCCATGCCCGCCTTCTAATCCGAGGACAAATTCGCCATCTTTTTTGTCGAAAGGCATTCCCATTTCAATTAGCTCTTTTACCCGCTCTTTCCCTTCGTAAACCAAAACTTTTACCGAGTCGAGATCGCAAAGCCCACGACCGGCAACCTCTGTATCTTGCAAATGAAGTTCGGGAGAATCATTTTCAGCAATAGCGGCCGCAATCCCTCCCTGGGCATAATAGGAATTGCTGGTATCAAGTTGCGATTTTGTTACAATAGCAACATTCCCGTATCTCGAAGAATGGTAGGCCGCAGTTAACCCCGCCAGGCCACTTCCTATTATAACCGTATCAAATTCAAGTATTTGCATCTATACTGACTTTTCGAAACCGACCGGCAAAGTTAGTATTTCTTTGATGCAATCGTAATATTTTTTTCACTAATCCTTTCAATGTTAAGGAAGATAGTCGGGTCGTATCGGCGAAAACAGTTCGAGCGCTGTCGAATCTTCAAGAATTTCAACCTGGTGCTCCACATTTTCCGGGATGCACCAGCTATCACCGGTCTCAGCTAAAAACCAATCTGAGCCAATTCTGAAGTTTAGTTTTCCGTGAATCAGATACCCGGTTTGTTCATACGGGTGGCGATGGGAAGGAATGGCATTTCCTTTTTCGAGTTTAAACTCGCAAAGGATTGTTTTCTCCTCAAATGCCAGCGAACGCATGGAAACTCCCTGCAGGAGGGGCTTAAATTTTGATGAATCATTTTTAGTAAACATGGTAACTTGCTTTTAACACTCCGGTCGACTAATAACCCCAGCAAAAGTTTGTAGAAACAGAATGGAAAATTGCGGGTTGAATTAGTACCCAACTTAAATGTAATTCATCACCTTCCCCGATATCTGAAGTAACGAGATTTCGGCAAGTTTGGTCTGGTATTTTACCGAAATCAGCCGTTCTTCAGCGTCAAGTAAACTCTTTTGTACCTCGCGTAAATCGATACCCGACAAGTTGCCCAGTTTATATCTTTCGAGGGCTATGCCAAGATTTTCGCGTGCTACATCGAGGTTCTGTTCTTCGAGTTTTAAAAGTTTAAGGTTGTTTTCGTAGGCATAAAAAATAGTAATCAGGCTGGCCTTTACTTCCTGTTCTATTTCCTGGAACTGGTATTCTTTGGTTTCAATTTCCAGCTTTGCGTTGGCTTTTTCGCGTTTCCGCTGGAGACCGTCAAAAATATCCATTCCCAAAGTCAGGCTGTAATTCATTCCTCTGACCTGCTGATCGCGGTAAGTTCCTGTTTCATAACTGTTGTTGTTGTAAGTATATCCTGAAGCCATGTTAATATAGGGGTAGGAGCGGGAAGCGATAATCTTGTAATCGAGTTCGGAAATCACTTTATCTTTCGATGCCAGCAGCAACGACGTATTGTTTGTTACGGTCGATTCGAGGAGTTCCCGGTATTGCAGACCTGGATTAACTTGTATTGTGGTATCTTTCAAAACAATAATTTCTTCGAGATCGTCGGTCGCCATTAATTTTTTAAGCCGAACCTGCGATGCACGAAGCACTTCATTCTGTTTGGCGTAAATTGAGCTGTCGGCGTTGAGGTAGACGATGGATTGTAACAATTCCAGTTTGGAAGAAGCTCCTAAAAGGTATCGTTGCTCGTCGATCCGTACGCGCTCGCGCGAGAGTTCCACAGCATAAGCCATGTTTTTATATAAATTGAGTTGCTGGATATAATAATAGTATTCAGTAACAATATCAGCCACCAGGTTTTCCATGTCCATCTGCGACCTTAAAACACCAATTTGTTTTAGTTCATTTAGTTTTTGATAGGTGGTTTGTACATTAAACCCGTTGAAGATGGTCCATTCAAGATTGACATTGGCCGTACCGGCAGTATTATGTATTCCCCTGAGCGTACTTTCCCCGCCTTCGCGCAACTCTTGGTCGGTATTGTTGACGGTTCCGCTGAAACGGTTGGTTGTTGTTATCGTGGGAAGATACCCTGCATTTCCTTTGGTGTAGTTGTTATCTGCAATCTCCTCGTTGCTCCGGGCAATTTTAATCGAAAAATTTTGCTCCAGCCCGGTACTGACACAGCGGCTCAGATCATAAACATCTTGTGCTTTTGTATAATGTGAAAATGCGAGAAGAACCAGAATTACAATTATTTTTTTGCTATTTTTCAAACAATTATATTTTTTCAGTTTGATTTGTTCCATCACCGATAGTTTTAGTTTCACTGGAAATAAAAAGATAAATTGCGGGGACGACGTAAAGGGTCAAAAAGGTAGAGATGGTCAGTCCACCAACTACGGCGATACCCATTGCCACGCGGCTTTGCGCACCCTCGCCCAGCCCGATGGCCAATGGCAGAATCCCCAGAATGGTGGATAGGCTGGTCATCAGAATGGGGCGGAAACGTGCGGCAGAGGCGTATTTGATGGCCTCCAGTTTACTCATTCCGGTTGCTTTTCGCTGATTGGCAAATTCAACAATCAAAATCCCGTTCTTCGATACGAGTCCAATCAGCATAATAATTCCAATCTGGCTGAAAATATTCATGGTAATATTAAAATACCACATAAAAAGTAAAGCCCCGATAAGCGCCAGCGGAATGGTCATCATAACAATAATAGGGTCTTTAAAGCTTTCGAACTGCGCCGACAACACGAGAAAAATAAGTATGATAGCCAGCAGGAAAGCAAACATCAGGCTCGACGAACTTTCCATAAAATCTTTCGAGTCGCCCGACAAGGCAGTTCTAAAAGAATCATCGAGGACTTTTGCAGCAATTTTATCCATTTCAGCAAGTCCTTCGCTGATTGTTCTTCCTTCAGCAAGTCCCGAGGAAATCGTAGCCGAAACAAAACGGTTGTAACGGTACAATTGCGGCGGCGCTGTTGCTTCCTGCAGTTCAACGAAATTATCGAGTTGAACCATATCTCCGTTGTTGCTTCTAACATAAAGCGATTTTAGGTCGAGCGGTTTATTTCTGTCTTGGCGGGCAAGCTCGCCAAGTATCTGGTATTGTTTTCCGTTCATAATAAAATATCCGAACCGTTGCCCGCTTAACGCAAGTTGCAGCGTTTGACCGATGTTTTGCGTAGAAACTCCCAGTAAATTGGCTTTGTCGCGGTTGATAACAATTTGTAGTTCGGGTTTGGTGAATTTCAGGTTTACATCGGCCATTGCAAAAACCGGGTTATCCTGAACTTCGGCCATAAATGCGGGCAAGACTTCACGAAGTTTTTCGATGTTTTGTGCCTGGAGAACGTATTGGATAGGTTGTCCTGCCCTCCGTCCCCCGAATGTTGATTGCTGAATCACACTCGTTCGGGCTTTTGTTTTTTTTCTGAGTTCGGCAGTAAGCTGATTGGCGATTTCCTGCTGTGAACGTTCCCGTTCGGAAGGTGGGATCAAAACGGTACGCACAAACGCAAAACTTCCGCGAACCATTGTTGTAATTTTGTTTCGTTCAGGAACCTTCTCTTCGACCAATGAAGTTATATCTTCCGCGTAAGCCTGGTTGAATTCGTAAGTTGCTCCTTCGGGCGATGTAATCATGATGTTAAATTGTGAACGATCCTCCAGCGGGGCCATTTCGGCCGGGATACTTTTCCATAAAACAAAAATCAAAACTCCGGCGACAGCAATAATAATCAGAGAAACATATTTTCTTTTTAGAAATGTTTCCAATGAACGCTGATAGGCACCGTTAAACCAGACAAAGAATTTTTCGGAGGCGTTGTATGCTTTGCTTCGTTTGTGGTGTGTTTTTAATATTTTGGTCGCAAGCATGGGGGTAAAAGTAAGGGCTACAAATGATGAAATAGCTACCGCACCTGCAATTACAATACTGAATTCGCGAAAGAGCCTTCCGGTCATTCCTTCCAGAAAAACGATAGGGAAGAAAACGGCAATCAGGGTTATGGTGGTAGCGATAATAGCAAAGAATATTTCATTGGATCCTTTAATACCGGCTTCGCGCGGCGGCATTCCCTGTTCAATTTTTACATAAATATTTTCCATCATCACAATGGCATCGTCAACAACCAGCCCGATGGAAAGTACAATGGCGAGCAAGGTAAGTACATTGATGGTGAATCCGGCGAGGTACATGATAAAAAACGAACCAACCAGCGATACCGGGATAACAAGAATGGGCAAAATTGTGGTTCTCCAGTCGCGTAAGAACACAAAAATTATAACTACTACCAGGAAAAATGCCAGGTAAATGGTATCCATCACTTCTTTTATGGAAGATCGGATATAATCAGTATTGTCGAATCCGATTTCAATTTCAACATCGTCGGGCAGATCTTTTTTTATGAATTCCAGTCTTTCGTAAACTTCGTCCACAATATCTATGTGATTGGCGCCGGGCTGCGGAATAATAACAGTGCCGACCATGGGAATCCGGTTCATTTTCATAATTCCCTTTATGTCTTCCGGGCCCAGTTCGGCGCGGCCGATATCGCGCACCCGAATCAACTGGTCACCCGATTGTTTTAGAATCAGGCTGTTAAATTCTACGGGAGTAGTCATTAATCCCAGGGCGCGAATGGTAAGTTCGGTGGTATTTCCTTCGATACTTCCGGCGGGCAGTTCCACATTTTCACGTAAAATGGCATTTCTCACGTCGAGCGGCGTCATCTGGTAACCCGCCAGTTTTGCCGGGTCGAGCCAGATACGCATGGCATATCGTTTTTCTCCCCAAATCGATACCGCGCTAACACCCGAAATGGTCTGCAACTGTTCTTTAAACGTCAGTTCGGCGATTTCGGAGAGTTCGAGCAACGAACGTTTTGGGCTTTTTACTGCGATAAACATAATAGGGTTGGCGTCGGCATCGGCTTTCGATACGGTTGGAGGGTCGCAGTCGCGGGGCAGATAACGCTGTGCCTGCGAAACTTTGTCGCGCACATCGTTTGCAGCCGTTTCCAGATCAACGGAAAGTTCGAATTCCACGGTAACCTCGCTGCGTCCCTGGCTACTGCGGCTTGTTAATGTTCGGATTCCGGGTATCCCGTTGATGGATTGTTCCAGCGGTTCCGTAATCTGGGTTTCGATAACATCGGAGTTGGCGCCCGGATACGATGTGCTTACTGAAATAATCGGAGGGTCAACGCTGGGAAACTCTCGGATACCAAGGTAGGTTATCCCGATTCCTCCGAGAAGAAGGATAACGAGTGAAAAAACCGTGGCGAGTACCGGACGTTCTATACTGGTCGATGAAAGGCTCATGATATTATTTTACGGTTTGCTGGTTGGTAACCAAAGTATCGAGCTGGACCGGAAGACTTTGCCGGAGTTGCAAAGTAGCCGTAGTCAAAAGTGTATCGCCAAAATGGAGGCCTTCCTTGATTTGAATGTGCGATTCTGTGCGCAACCCTGTGACAACTCTCACCTGCTCTGCCTTTCCGTTTTTAAATAAAAATACTTTTTCGCCGTCCATTTCAGGAATTATAGCTTCTGTTGGAATCGACACTGCATTATCAATTTGAGACAAAAGTGCTTTTACGCTGGCAAAACGACCTGGTTTTAACTCCTCACTTCGGTTCGGGTAGAGCGCCCTTACAACAATGGTTCGTGTGTTTACATCTATTTTGGGTTCAACGGCATATACCTCTGCATTAAATGTATCCCGGATTCCGTCTACATTAAAATTGATCGGAAATCCCGGGGTTACTTCGCCTGCGTATCGCTCCGGAATCGAAAATTCGATTTTAAGCGGACTGATTTTTACCAGCCGGACAATTTTGGTCTGCGTCGTGGCAAAGGCTCCTTCGCTTATCATACGTAATCCCACAATCCCATCGAACGGGGCGCGAAGTTCTGTTTCTGCAATCCGGGCTTCAATCAGCATAATATCCGCTTGCAACGACTGGAGTTCGGTCGCTATCTGATCGTAGCTTTCACGGCTGATGGCATCGCGATCGAGCAGTTGTCGTTGTCTGAATTCTTTTTCTTCTGAAAGTTTCAACTGGGCCTGTAACTTTAATAGTTGCGCCTGCAAAGGTCTGTCGTTGATTTTTGCCAAAAGATCGCCTTTTTTTACCCGCGTGCCTTCCCCGAAAAAAATACCGACGACCTTCCCCGACGTTTCAAAAGACAATTCCACTTCTTCATCGGGAAGTAACGAACCTGTGCTGTAAATAAGTTCACTCATCTGTGTCGGTATCAGTATATAACCGCTGGTAAATAAGATTTGTTGTCCGCCCCGCCCCGAACCGGGTCCGGCTTGCAATGTATTTGTATTTCCTATTTTTAATGCAGTTTTTAGCTTGGGATAAAAAACCATGCCCGCCATTAACAGCACTATTAAAACGGTTGTCGAAACCCTGAAAATTCTTTTTGTGGTCACAATTTGTAATTTTTATTAATAAACAAAAATCTGGTAATAAAATTACCGGAATTGTTTGACTTGAATAATTCAAAAAAGTTAAATGGAAAGCTAAAAAAAATATAACGTTTTAGTTCAGAAATGCCAAAATTCATTTTTCCCGTTTACAAAAATAAAAACACCGGCAAAATATTTTGACCGCCAGTTACAGATTAAAATCACCGGCTGCTTCGGGTTGGTAAATAATTTTGTCGATTCTCATTTTTGTCAGGCCTGCCGGAACAATCCATTCAATCTCGTCACCAACTTTATATCCGATTAAAGCAGTCGCAATGGGTGAAAAAATAGATATTTTGTTTTCTTTTACGTTTGCTTCTTTAGGATAAACTATCTGAAACCGGACTTGTTTGTTGTTGTTTAAAAAACTCAGTTCAACAATCGAATTCATTGTCACCACGTTCGATGGAATAGCTTCTGGTTCAACAATTTTGGCGGAATCGAGTTCCTGTGCCAGTTTTTCAGCCTCAGCGGCGCTTATCGATTTAAATTGTTTTGCATCGTTAATACATTTTTTGATTCGTGCATAATCCAACCGATTGATAATAATCTTTTCCATGTCAAAAAAATAAAATTTTTGTTAACCGGCAAAGATACTGATTATTTGAGCAAAAAGGAACTGAATATTTTTTTTGATGATGCTTTGTAGTTTCAATTTTATTGATCCGATTTCCAAGCTCTATTTTTGTTTTTCTCTTCCTTTTTGCGAAAGGCCGATTCCAAATCGATATCTTTCCGGTTGGCAATGGCGCAGAGGTAGATTAGAATATCGGTCAGCTCGTCGCCGATTTCAGCAAAGCTGGAATTGGAATCGATGGCAAGCCCTTCCGATTTTCGAACGGCTTTAAACAGTTCGCCCACTTCTTCTCCAAGCAAAAGGCATTTGTCGATAATGGTCTGGCCGTAAAAACCACGTTCTTTTTCCAGCTCAGCAACGTAATTCTGCAGATTTTTAAGGGTCGGTTTTTTGTTTAATTCAGGCATAGTTTGTTAATTCTGCAAAGCAGCTTTTACCTTTTCGAGCAATGCCGGTACTTTCCGGTACGGGTCTCCGGCTCCCAGAGTCTCCAGCGGCAAATATCCGCGGT
>CAYWBV010000129.1:7295-10605 GCA_964455785.1 uncultured Maribellus sp. | reverse complement strand
TTGTCGCGCGCCTATTTCGGATTGGCCATCGAACCGGTAAAGAACATTTCATTGGGCGCCAACCTTAATTATTTGTTCGGGACGTTAAACCGAAATGCAGAAGTCTATTTCCTGGGCGCATCCGATTTTTACAGCATCCAAAAATATGAAGAAATAAGAATGCGCGATTTTGGGATGGATTTTGGGTTGCAGGCAACCCTTCCCATAAAAAAAGATCAAAAAATAACCATCGCTGCTATTCTCGAAAACAAACCCAAATACACCGCCTTTCATTCAGATATTATTCAGAAAAACCTTTCGTCGGGGACTTCTGCGGCAAGGGATACATTACATTTTATCGACGAAGACGACAATGGAAAAATTCAATTCCCTTTAACATACGGAGCAGGAGTTTCGTTTGTGAAGGATAATATTGTAGAAATTAATTTCGATTATCTCCATCAAAGTTGGTCGAAAGCAAATTTTTTCGGCTCGGCCGACCCTGTTTTAACAGATTTAGATAAATTTGCAATTGGTGCCGAGTGGATTCCCGACAGGTTTTCAATTCGGGGTTATCTAAACAGGATTGCCTACCGCGCAGGGTTAAAATACGAAAAATCATACCTTATGCTTAACAATCAACAGATTAAAGATCTTGGCATAAGTTTTGGGGTTGGATTACCGATATATCGTTCCAACTCAACAGTTAATGTCGCGGCTGAAATTGGTAGAAGGGGGACTAAAGAACATAACCTGGTAGTTGAAAACTACGCTAAGTTAAACCTGAGTGTAAATTTACACGACATTTGGTTTGTGAAACGAAGATTTGATTAGAAATAAAATAATACTAATAATACTATGAAAACTTTAATTCGAAAATCGATTCTTGTTGCTTCAGTGGTTTTGCTGGCTTCAACATTCACTTTAGCACAACGAGTTATAAAAGGTACTGTTTACCGCGAAGGTAAACCTGCAGCAGGTGTTACAGTCGAAGCCCATAAAGGAGCTACTATGATGACCAGTTTCGACGGAAAATATGAGGTTGCCGCCGATGCCAAATCAAAATGGCTTAAATTTACATTCATCGACGAAGCAAAAAGACTGGATTTGGCCGAAGATGCCGGCGATGAAATCGATTTTTTATTCGACGACATTAAACCTGGTGGTGAAGCCAATGAAGAAAACAGCGCTGAAATTGTATTAAAAACCCAGGAAGAATTACTGAATGCACAGGATAAGGATTATGCAAATGAATTTACGTTATACAATGAATTTTATAATCAGGAAGACTATACTTCCGCTTTACCTCACTGGAAAAACCTGTACAATAAATATCCCAAATCCCATACAAATCTATATATCCAAGGTACGAAAATGTACCAGAACTTTATAGACAGTGCAAAAACCAGTGAAGAAAAAGAAAAATATCTTCAGGAATTAATGAAGATTTATGACAAAAGGGTGAAATATTTTGGCCAGAAAGGATATGTTTTAGGGCGTAAGGGAACGGATTGGTTTAAATACAAACTGGCAGAAAACCTGGAAGGCGACAATCTGAAGCAGGCATTGAAAAGTGGATACGAATGGATAAGCGAGTCGGTAAACGAACAGGGAATTAATTCGGAAGCCCCTGTATTGGTGCTGCTGATGAATAGTTCGAGAAGTCTTTTCCAAATGGGAGAGATATCTAAAGAAACAGTAGTTGCAAACTATGATAAATGTACCAATATCATCAATCAGGTAATTGCCAATGAAAAAGATGCAGAACGGTTGGACAGATTTAGCCAAATTCAGCCATACATCGAAGAAATCTTTGGAAGATCAGGAGCTGCCGATTGCGAAGCGCTGGTAAATATTTTCACTCCGCAATACCAGGAAAAAAGTAACGATGTGGAATTTATCAAAAAAATGTTAGACAGGCTGAGAAGGGCAAAATGCGACGAAAGCGAACTCTTCTCAAATGCCACTGAAAAACTCTATGAACTTGAACCGTCGGCAGTCGCTGCATTTAATATGGCGCACCGTTACTTGAAACTCGACGATATTACAAAAGCGAAAGAGTATTATAAACAGGCAATGGAACAGGAAACCGATAAAGAACTTTTGGCAACGTATTATTATGAGTATGCAACT
This sequence comes from uncultured Maribellus sp., assembly GCA_964455785.1. GTDB lineage: Bacteria > Bacteroidota > Bacteroidia > Bacteroidales > Prolixibacteraceae > Draconibacterium. The sequence continues at coordinate 8,493 of CAYWBV010000129.1, read as the reverse complement.
GTCCTTTATGCAAAAGAAAGCGCTTATTCCGAAGCCCGTAACTATGCCCGCAAAACGTTGGAGATAAAACCAACATATTGTGACGCTTTAATGTTGATTGGCGATATTTACGTTGCCGCCAGCCGTTCATTCGGAAACAGCAATCTTGAAAAAGCGTCGGTATTCTGGGTAGCTGTCGATTATTACAACAAGGCACGTAACGGAGAGGACTGTGCAATGGATGCCGCTCAAAAAATTTCGGAATACCGCAGACATTTTCCAAATAAGGAAGATGCATTTATGGAAGGACTCCAGGCCGGACAAAGTTACAAAGTGGGAGGTTGGATAAATGAAACAACTACGGTTCGGTTCTAAACCACGATACATTTTCAAAATGATACGTATTGCAGCTCTTTCTACAGGGGCTGCAATACTTTTCTATGCCTGCGAGAAAAACAACATCGAACAAATCAAAGCCTTTAGCTCACCCGAAAATTTGCCCATTGGAGAAGCAGTTAACATCGAAACCCTGTTTACAGACTCAGGGCAGGTACGTTTTATGATGAAGGCTCCCAAATTGCTGCAATTTGAAAATGAAAGTGGTAATTATTTCGAATTCCCCGAAGGAATAGAACTGGTAAAATACGATGCCGCCCAAAATATCATTTCAAGCATTACAGCCAATTATGCAAAACAATTTATAAAAGAAAAAAAATGGGAAGCAAAAAACAATGTTATTGCGACCAACGCGCAGGGTGACACCCTAAAAACGGAACACCTTTTCTGGGAAGAAAAAGAAGAAAAAATTTACACCGAAGAGTTTGTTAAAATTGTACGCCCCGACCAAATTATTACCGGCATTGGATTCCAGTCCGACCAGTCACTCGAGAACTGGAAAATAAAGAATCCGAAAGGAACGATTTACGTTAGTATGGAAAACAACAACGAAAATCAAACAGACTCGTTGACTGAGACTCCGGAGCCAGTTTTAGAAAAAATTAACACACAACCATTTAACCGACCGTTACCGGTTCAGAAATAATAAAAATAGGATGGCCTTGTTTGTTATTGTTACTATTTCTATTCTTTTAACCACCTTTTTTTCGGGAATGGAAATTGCTTACACCTCGGCCAACAAACTCCGTCTGGAACTCGACAAAAAATCAGAACCACTCAGTTCGAAAATTTTACGGATGGTGACGGCCAACCCCGGGCATTA
>CAYWBV010000129.1:0-7195 GCA_964455785.1 uncultured Maribellus sp. | reverse complement strand
TGCTTCTGAAAGGAAATCAAAAAACAGATGCAAAAAACAATCCGAAAGAATTTGTTCTCAGTCGCATCGATTTGGATGAACTGTTAAATCAACCGGATACGAAAGGCGTCGAAAAAAATACACACATCGAAAAGGAAGTACAACTTTTTAAAAATGCGCTCGATTTCTCGAAAGTTAAACTGAGGGAAATAATGGTGCCGCGGCCCGAAATTGAAATGCTGGAGATAAACGCCGACATTGCAGAATTAAAACAAAAATTTGTGGAAACCGGATTCTCACGCATTTTGATATACAACAAAAACATCGACAACATTATCGGATATGTGGCTTCTTCCGTCATCTTTCAGAATCCGGAAACGATAAAACCGTACATCAAAAATGTACTCATTGTCCCCGAAACAATGTCAGCCAATAAACTGCTCAGTACTTTTATCCGCGAACACCGGAGTATCGCCATTGTAGTTGACGAATTTGGGGGCACATCGGGAATGGTAACCAGCGAAGATATTCTGGAAGAAATTTTTGGAGAGATTGAAGATGAACACGACACGATCGATATTATCGAAAAAAAAATCAGCGACACCGAATATATCTTTTCCGGCCGCGCGGAAATCGATCTGCTCAACGAAAAATATTTCTTTGACCTTCCCGAAAATGAAGAATTTGAAACACTTGCCGGTTTGATTCTTTATAAATATGAAAGTATCCCGAAAATAAACACCGAGATTACGATTAACAATTTCCAGCTTAAAATACTGAAAGCATCCAACACAAAAATTGAATTGGTAAAACTAACACTGTTAGACGATTGAACCCATTCCGGTTAGAAAAATAAATTTATTCAATATCAAATAGTTAACTATCCTAATAATGTTCGGGCAAAAAAAAAATAAATGTTCAGGTATAATATTGAAAATTGTTATCTTCGTAGCTCGAAAAAAATGAAGTAAAATCTGTATTAAAATTACTGAAATTCAATGGCAACGTTACAAACTATCAGAACGAAAGCAGGCTTATTGGTATCCATTGTTATAGGGCTTTCGCTTGCCGCATTTATTTTAGGCGACATGTTCCAGTCGGGAAACTCACTTTTCCAGAAAGACCGGCTTGAAGTAGGCGAAATCGATGGTGAATCTGTTCAATATCCCGACTTTCAAAAGCAAGTGGATGAGTTGGCTGAAATTTATAAAATGAATACCCAGCAAAACCAGTTAGACGAAAATACCATGGTTCAGGTTCGCGAACAAACCTGGCAAAACCAAATCAGGGAAATTGTTATGGGCGATGTTTATGAAAAGTTGGGAATCGATGTGAGTTCCGATGAACTTTTTGATATGCTGCAGGGCACCAACCTCCACCCGGTTGTACAACAGTTGTTCCGTAACCCAAACACCGGACAGGTAGATCGCAGCGCGGTGGTCCGTTTCCTTAAAAATCTGGAAAGCGGTGCAGTTGAACAGGAACAACGCAGCTACTGGCTCTACCTCGAAAAACAAATTGTACAGGATCGTATTCAGGGAAAATACATGAATATGGTTGGAAAAGGTTTATATGTAACCAGCGAAGAAGCGCAAAATAGTCTGGCCAACCGTAACAAACAAATTAATTTTGATTATATCAACCTGCCCATCAATTCGGTAGCTGACAGCCAGATAGTAATTACAGATAAAGATTTGAGAAATTATTACGATACCCGCAAAAACGAATTTAAACAGGAAAAAGTCAGACGCATTGAGTATATTACTTACGCCGTCAAACCATCAACCGAAGACTTTAAAAATGCTGAAACCTGGATAAACGATATAAAAACAGATTTTGAAACAACGACGGATAATATCCAGTTTGTTACTTCAAACTCCGATGTTAGTTTTGATGGCACCTGGTACAAAAAAGAAACATTGCCTGCGAATATCGGAAGTTGGGTTTACGACGAAGGCGCAGAAGTTAATGCCGTTTTTGGGCCCTATTTTGAAAACGATGCTTATAAACTGGCAAAAGTACACGCCATCGAAATGTTACCCGACTCGGTGGAAGCGAGGCACATCTTACTCCAGGTAAACAGCCAGGCCGAAGTAGTTTCGAAACAGGCGCTGGCCGACAGTTTAAAAACAGCGATTGAAAATGGCAGCGATTTCGCAACTCTGGCCCGTCTATTTTCAACCGACCAGGGTTCGGCCATACAAGGCGGCGATTTGGGGTGGTTTGGTCGCGGACAAATGGTAAGACCTTTTGAAGAGGCCGCTTTCAATAATGCAAAAAATGAAGTTACTGTGGTTCCTTCACAATTCGGAATTCATGTTATTCAAACCACCGATAAAGGGAAAGAATCTAAACAGGTTCAGATTGCTTATCTCGTAAGAAACGTGGTCCCCAGTACAAGGACATACCAGGATACTTACGCTCTTGCCAGCAAATTTGCCAGCGAAAACAGTTCGAAAGAAGATTTTGACGCCGCTGTTACCGAACAGAAATTAGATAAGAAGATTGCATCGGTTAGTGAAAACGACAGAGAAATTGCCGGGTTGGAAAATGCACGGTTATTAATCAGGGCGGCCTACGAAACTGAAAAAGGGAAAGTAATAATGAGCCAGGAAAGTTCGCCAATTTTTGAATTAGGCGATAATTACGTAATTGCCACACTGGCTGGGGTAACCGAAGAAGGAATTGCCACTTTTGAAGACATAAAAGCCCGTATCGAATTAAACGTTCTGAAAGAAAAGAAATCGGAGCTCCTGGTCAAAAAAGCCAATGATGCGATGAACGGGAAAACCGACTTGGATGCGATCGCTTCTGCGCTGAATTCAGAAGTAAAAAATGCCACAAACGTAAACTTTAACTCATTCCAGGTTCCGGGAGTAGGTTTGGAACCCGCCGTTATCGGAACTGTAGCTTCACTTGAGGTTGATAAACTTTCGAAACCTGTGGCCGGCAACAACGGTGTATTTATTGTAAAAGTAACATCGGTAAATCAAAATACGGATGCGGATGCTACCAGCGAACAACTCAGAATGGCCCAAAACCTGAATTACAGAGCTACATCGCAGGCATTTGAAGCCCATCGCAAAAAGGTGGAAATAACCGACAAAAGATCAAAATTCTATTAATAGAAAACTCATAATGTAAAAAGCTGTACCATAAAGTGCAGCTTTTTTTTTCTCCGGAACCGAACAAAATTGTTCTGTGGTTTTCGGCTACTCTTTACTGTAAATCCAGTTCAGCCTCAACCCGGAAACTACCCAGCCAGATGCGACCGTCATTTTTTTGCCACTCTCCTTTGTTTACTCTCGCTCCCGGGAAATTAAAAGTGGCACTCACCGCTCCTGAAGGCAAAGAGTTATATGCGTCGAGTTGTACTGTCCTTGTTATCGACCGGCCCGGAGATAGTTTGTAATACCAATTGGGTGCAATCTTTTCAGAGGGTGTGGCGTTGATATTTTCTGCCCACCAGTAGCTCTTGTTCTGTGTTAAATATACGCCATTGGTGTAATAATGAAAACGGGAACTCCCCATTCTTTCAGGGTCCATCACATATATGTTTTCTGAATCATGATTGGTTACCGTAAAGGTATATTTTAAAGACGAAGCGTTTACCCGATCCAACCCTGTCAATTCAACCGAAATTCCTTCCCTTAAAAGACCTGACTTTTCCATCGCGGTTCTGAATTTATGATCCTTGTCGAACGAAGTTGTGGTTTCGTAAAAACCATAACCGCCAAGAGCGATTACATCCGTTGGATAGAAAAAATCGTCGTGCGCGATAATACTTGGAAACTGCGGCATTGCCGAAGAGTAAATCGGGAAAAACAGTCCTAAAAAAAGAGGTTCACCCCCGGCTTTTAATACAAAATATCTTCCTGAATGTTTTTCTTTTTCCTTTTCTTCAGTAAGATAAAATATATGCGACGACCAATCGTAAAACTTTATTTCTGTTTCGCTTAACCAAGCCTCGTTTTCCAACTCCAGCAACTCCAAATCAACCGTAGTAACCGGAGGCTCCAGTTGCCCTTCTTTTACAAGGTAAATACCGATATCCGAATGAGTGCCCCTGTTCCGAAAATCAACATCATCGCCGATGCAGGAGCTCAACAGAAATACCAACAGAACATGATATAATCGTTTCATTCTTTGATTGTTTTGATTTTTATTGAGATGAAGATAACCGATTTTGGGTTGCGTCCGAGACCAAATAAAATAATTTGTTTCCGAACTGACGGTTACCCGAAAGAATTTGTTAAATCATTTCCGCTGAATGGTTTGTTATTATTTTAGTGAACTGAAAAAAGATACTTTTGTCTGTTCTGTAATAGAGTCATAGGTAATTGTATCTGGATTCCGGAACAGGTTCACAGAAAAAGAAATAAAACAAAATAAAATTATGGCTGAAATACAAAAAGTAGTATTGATGATCCTCGATGGCTGGGGAATTGGCGATGGTTCAAAAGGTGATATAGTGGCAACCGCACCAACGCCGTTTATGGATTCGCTGAAAGGGAAATATCCCCATTCACAACTCCTTACCTGCGGCGAGAATGTAGGGCTCCCCGACGGACAAATGGGGAACTCGGAAGTGGGGCACCTGAGTATCGGGGCCGGGCGTATCCTTTACCAGGATATGGTTAAAATAACCAAAGCCATCCGCGAAAAAACACTGTGGCAAAATCCTCAGATTCTAAAAGCATATACCTACGCAAAGGAAAACAACAAAAAAGTTCATCTGATTGGATTGATTGGCCCCGGCGGAGTACACGCCCTGAGTTCGCACATGGTTGCGCTTTGCCAGGTGGCCACCGACATGGGCCTGACCGACGTTTTTGTTCACGGACTGACGGACGGCCGCGACACCGATCCCCGCTCGGGTTATGGTTTTATCGAAACCGATTTGAAAGCTTTAAAAGGTACAAACGGGAAGTTTGCTTCCATCATTGGACGCTACTACGGAATGGACCGCGACAAAAACTACGACAGGTTAAAACTGGCTTACGATTTATATACCGAAGGCAAAGGCGAAAAATCTACCGACTTACTGGCTACCATTCAGCATTTTTACGATAACGGCATTACCGACGAGTTTATGAAACCCATCGTAATGGTTGACGACAATGGTAAGCCCCTGGCCAAAATCGAAGAAGAAGATGTGGTTATCTGTTTTAACTTCCGTACCGACAGGCTGCGTCAAACCACCATTGCATTTACACAGCAGGATTTGCCGGAATTTGGAATGCACAGCATGAACCTGCAGTGGTACACCATGACCAATTACAAATCCGACTTTAAAGGAATTCACGTTATTTTCGACAAAGACAATGTGAGCAATACCATGGGCGAAGTAGTTTCGAAAGCCGGGTTAAAACAAATCCGCATTGCCGAAACCGAAAAGTATGCCCACGTTACCTTCTTTTTCAGTGGCGGGCGCGAAGAAGAGTTCCCCGGGGAAAGTCGTATCCTGGTGCAGTCGCCAAAGGTCCCTACTTACGATTTGCAACCCGAAATGTCGGCTCCGGGAATTAAAGATGCCATCGTTCCCAAACTGAGAAACGGAGAAGCCGATTTTGTGTGCCTCAACTTTGCCAATGGCGACATGGTTGGCCACACCGGCGTGTACGAAGCCATATACAAAGCCGTAACCGCCGTTGACCAGTGCGCCAAAGAGGTGGTTGAAGCTGCTCTCCAGGGCGGATACAATGTGATGATAATTGCCGACCACGGAAATGCGGACAATGCCGTAAACGAGGATGGTTCGGAAAATACAGCCCATTCGCTGAACCCCGTACCCTGTATTTTTATCAGCGATAAAAAGAATGTCAGACTCGACAACGGAATCCTGGCCGATGTGGCGCCAACGCTCCTCTCGGTAATGGGTCTCGATATCCCAAAAGAAATGACAGGTAAAATATTACTCAAATCATAAAATTTTCAGCGGCCCTCTCCGGAAACAGAGAGGGCCTTTTTTTACAGAAATAATGATAGAAATTGGCCGTACCATCATCAGTCGCGATATTTTTGAAGAACATTTTCTTTGCGACCTGTTCAAGTGCAAAGGCGCCTGCTGCATCGAAGGAGATTCCGGCGCGCCTTTAACCAGCGAAGAAGCCCAAACAATCGAACGCGACTATCACGCTTTCGAAGACTATTTGCCCGCTGAAAACCAAAACGAAATCAGGCGCCAGGGGCATTCGGTTATCGACAGCGACGGCGATTTGGTAACTCCACTGGTAAACAACCGCCAGTGTGCCTATTCTTTTTACGACGAAAACGGAATCCTGAAATGCGCTATCGAAAAAGCCTTTCTGGAAGGGAAAACCTCCTTTCGCAAACCGGTTTCCTGCCACCTGTTCCCCATCAGGATTACCGAATACAAACGGTTCGACGCCGTAAACTACCAGCAACTGCAAATATGCGCTCCGGGAAGGGCTTGCGGAAAGTCGGCCAAACTCCCCCTGTATCAGTTTTTAAAAGAACCGCTTATCCGGAAATATGGGGAAGAATGGTATAAAGAAGTTGAATTGGCCGCTGAATATCTGGCTGAAAAAGGGCAGTAACCCCGACTTCCGGAATTCAGAAAGCCGCCCCTCTTCGCTCTCATTGTCGGTAATACCTCCTGTTCAGTCCAAACAGCATTACATTTTTCGCAGGATTAATCATATCAAACCGATTGAAAACCAATACTCATCCGGATTCCCAATGTACCGGAAAAGGAAGTAGAGTATAACCATGTCCCCTATCGACTAACGTGTTACTTTGTATAACATCACAGCATAGTTCAACACAAGTAACACGATGTTTTAATATTCTGATACGTATCAGAATTAAATATGATAGGTATTAGATTTTATTTTGATACGTATCATATTTCATTTTGATACCTGTTAAAATAACAAGACCTAGTGTAGAAATGAATAAAATAACATGTTTCGTCGGGTCATTTCACAGCATAAAACCACTGAATGTTGGCTGTAGTCCAAAAACAATCATTCAACAAACGACTAAAATCTTTCCCTGCTTCTTTTCAGCCTTCTGTTTTTTCTGATCGGAATGTTGTTTACAAAACAGAAATTACCTTGCCAATATCCGCCCGAACCTTCTCAGATATTCGATAATATTCTGCTTATAATTTGTCCCGAACAAAGCCATTGTCCCCAGTAGAGATAATATGTCCTGATTTGAATTCAGTAAATTTGTGGCACAGAATATTAAT
>CAYWBV010000128.1:1863-10663 GCA_964455785.1 uncultured Maribellus sp. | reverse complement strand
GAGAGCAAAAGTTCTTCACTGGTTTCGTTGATGGAAGGGACCCGCTGCCCCTGCCGGAATATCCCCGATTCGATGTCAGAAATGATCATATCGACCACCTGCCTGTATTTGGGGACTTCCGACTGATGGTTGATTCGTAAATACCGGTTCATTTTTTCTGAATAATCGACAAAAGTAAAAAGTGTTTTTCATAAAACCACAAATCGGGTACAAATTCATTCGCAACGGGTCATTTGACAACTGTCTTTCTAAACTTTTATCCTCCGACCGATGTTAAATATCCATATTCTTAAAAATTAGCGTGATGAACAAATTTATGATGGTGCTTTTTGTATCGCTTTTTATTTTTTCCTGTAACCATAAACAGGAAAAACACCCGGCTCTTATCGCCGACACCGAAAATGGCGGACTTACATTACCCGAAGGTTTTTCGGCGCTGGTGGTTTCTGAAGGAGTAGGCCGCGGTCGGCACATCGCGGTAAATACCAACGGCGATATTTATGTTTCGCTTAGCCAGCAGGCAGAGAACAAAGGCATTGCCTGCCTGCGCGATACAGACAGTGACGGAAAGGCCAATCTTGTGGAATATACGGGCGAACATCTCGGCACGGGGGTAAAACTGCATAAAGGATATTTGTATTTTGGCGCCGACTCGGCCATTGTTCGATACCCGATGACCGAAGGAGAACTTGTTCCCGGGAGCAACTGGGAACTGATAGCCCGCGGATTTCCTCTCGAACGGCAACACGAAGCCAAACCGATGGAATTTGATGGCCAGGGAAATATGTATGTTAATGTTGGGGCGCCATCCAATGCCTGCCAGCAACAGGACCGCACAAAAGGTTCTCCCGGCATGGACCCCTGCCCGATACTGGAATACGCCGGCGGGACCTGGAAGTTTAAAGATGATGTTTTAAACCAGGAACAACTGACCGACGGGATTCGTTACGCTACCGGAATACGCAACGGTATGGCCAACTGCTGGAATACAGCGGTTAACGAATTGTATATTGTACAACACGGCCGTGACCAGTTGAGCCAGTTTTACCCCGAAATTTATGACGACAAGGAAAACGCCGAATTACCTGCCGAAGAGTTTTTTCTGGTTGCCGAAGGGTCCGATTTTGGATGGCCCTACTGTTTTTATGACCCGTTTCAGAAAAAGAAAATTCTGGCGCCTGAATACGGCGGAGATGGCGAAGCCGTGGAGCGCTGCGAAAACAAAACCGACCCGATTATGGCCTTTCCCGGACACATCGCGCCCAATGACTTACTTTTTTACACCGGAAATATGTTTCCGGAGAAATACAAAAACGGGGCGTTTATTGCTTTTCATGGTTCGTGGAACCGTGCGCCGGAACCACAGTTGGGATATTTTGTAGCCTTTGTTCCTTTCGACGGTGCGAATCCGTCGGGCGACTGGGAAGTTTTTGCCGAAGGATTTGCGGGCCTGTCACCGGTAACCAGCACCCGCGACGCGCAACACCGTCCGTGCGGGCTGGCGCAGGGCCCCGACGGTTCGCTGTATGTGGTTGACAGTATTAAAGGAAAAATCTGGAGAATCTTTTATTCATAATTACACAACTCTTTTTATTCATGAGAACCAAAATCACTATCGTTTTATTGGTTGCCTTTTTTACCGTATCCTGTGGAAACAAAGGACAACAACAACAGCAACAACAACCTTCGGTTATTCAGCAGCCCGATAAAACCGCTGTCGATCCGATGGCCAGTCACCCGGGGAAAAAAATATATGAAGCGGCTTGCCTGGCATGTCACATGGCAGATGGTTCGGGCGTTCCGGGAATGCACCCCCCGCTTATCGAATCCGACTTTATCAACGGCGACAAGGAAGCCCTGATTCAGATTGTTCTGAAGGGAATGTCGGGGAAAGTGGAAATAAAAGGCGAAGTGTATAACGGATTGATGCCTCCACAGGCTCACCTGTCGGACAACGAAATTGCCGCAGTTTTAACCTACATTCGTGGAGCGTTTGGAAACAAGTCGGGCGAAATTACGCCGCAGGAAGTTCAGAAAGTACGGAATTCAAATTAACCCGAATCACCCGGATATAATTTTTACTGTGGTGCGGCGGTTTAACCGGCGACCTTCAATCGTTTCATTTTCAGCTACCGGTTTTGTGTCGCCGTAGCCTTTCCATAACAACCGGTTGGCAGCAATTCCGCAGTTCAGAAGGTATTCGACAACCGATTTTGCCCTGAGTTCCGACAACTGTTGGTTTTTCTCCGGAAGACCGCTATTATCAGTATGCCCTTGTATCTCGACAGTTATTTCCGGGTTGTCGGCAAGAAACCTGGCCAGCTTTTGCAATTCAGGTTCCGATGGCGGTAAAATCATAAATGAATCGGTTTCAAAATAGATGTTGTACAAATCCATTTCGGCCCCTATTTCAACCGGTTCCAGTTCGATGTCGAGTAAATAATGATTGTATGACGCATTTTGGTCAACCAACGAAAAGGCCTGTGAATAAAACAGATATTGCTCTTCCGAAACATGAAAGGCATAATTCTCGCCGAGGGGAAGACACAGTAAAATTTCGCCATTTTCTTCCACATTTTCCGAAAGAATCTTTTCTTCTTCGCCCGAGATTCTGAAAAGATCAACCTGTGCAGAAACCGGCTGTTTTGTTTTTTTGTCGAAAACCCGGGCCTTTACGTAAGTCACCGGGTCGGGCTGCATTTCTTCACTCAGATGAAAACTATAAATATCGAGACCGGTGTCGGTTCCGCGGGCCGAAGCAAAATAGGCGGTTTTCCCGTCGGCGCTTATATTCAGGCCCTGTTCGTCGTTAAATGTGTTGATCGGATATCCCAGGTTTTGAGGTTCCGAAAATGAATTAAGATAATTTTTTTCGGAAACAAACAAATCGAAACCCCCCATTCCGGTATGGTAGTTCGACGCAAAATAGAGGCTGCGGTTGTTGGGGTGAATAAACGGTGAAATCTCGTCGCCCGGAGTATTGATTTGGGTTCCGGGATTTTCAGGCTCTCCCCATTTCAGTTCCCCATTTTCGTCGCAGGAAAGTAATTCTACCCGCCAGATATCTTTGTTTCCCGAACCACCGGGACGGTTTCCCGAAAAATACAAATACCGGTTGTCGGACGAAAAACCAGGTTGCGCTTCCCACTGGCTGGTGTTGACAGGATTTCCGGCATTTTTGGGAGCGCTCCACCTGCCGTCTTTCCAAACCGAATAATAAATATCGCAACTTCCTTTTCCGTCAGGACGGTTACAGGCGGTAAAAAACAGGATTTTTTCATCCACCGAAAATATTTGCGCTCCTTCGTTCAGACTGGTGTTAATCTCTGAAAGCGGATGCGATGGCCCCCACCCCGTTGAATCGGATTCGGAAGAATAGAAATCCTCCTGCGGAACCGTCCCGTTCTTTTTTATCAGCCGTGTAAAAACTAATTTTTGCTGGTCAATCGACAAACTGGGCCAGTATTCGTCGTCAGCGGTGTTGATATTTGAATTTAACTTTTCAGGTTCAAACTCCACGGGATTTTTGATGGCTTCAACAGCAAACCGGCAGTTCCCCATTTTACGTTCTATTTCATTTTTCCTCTTTTCTGCAGCAACGCCCTTTTGAATATAATTTTCAAAATTTTCCAATGCTTGCAAATACTCTCCTGAGCGGTAAAATGCTTCGCCCAGCCGAACAAAAATGATTGGATTTTCGGAATACCGACGCGCGTGTTCAAGGTATTTTATTTCCTGTGCGGTAGAATCCATATCGTGATAAATATCGGAAAGCAGAAGGGCTGCGCCGGCAAAAGAAGGATCGGTTTTCAGCACCTTTTCGGCTTCTGAAATAGCATTTTTGAATTCATTCGATAGATAAAACTGTTGCGCCTTTGCAAATTGTTTTTCCACCCTTGACTGACCTGATGTATAACCATTCAGGAAAAAAAGAAGGGAAAAAAATAATATTCTGACTTTGTTTTTGATGATAAACTGGTTCATTTTTGCTAAATTGCTAATCGATAAACGTTTAAAGAGTACGGTTATTTTGAAGTTTTTCATATCCAAAGTAACAACTTATTATTTTAAAAATGGAATTACTGGTATTTTAAAATGCTTATATTCAATACGTAAGAAACATAAAAAAAAATGAAATCGAGTGTCGCGGATAAATAAAAAATTTTTATTTTTCGCTGGATGAATTATTAATTATTTAAACACTTTAATTTTTGTTTTATCTTTTTGTTAAAATGATGAAAAAGAATATCAAGAAAAACCATTCAGGTTTCGAAGATGACAGCTTCTTTTCAGGAAAAAAAGGTTCAATAGGAAAAGACAAAGGATCGAAAAAAAGGCTTTCCATTTATGACGAGTATGAAGAAGAAGATGAAGATTTTGTTGTCCGTGAAAAATTCAAAAAACGTAAATAAACAGACAGTCTCTTTTTCGGGTAAATAATTTTCCACATCAACTGCAATGGATTAATACGTTTTTCATATCATTATTGCCACCCCAACCGCATTTCAAAAGAAAATATTCCGGCCAGGTATTTTACCTGTAAAATGCTTCTATACCGGGGTAGTTGTATTTTGAGCGGGCAATATTTTCCGGGAAACAGAAATAACCGGCCTCTGCTTTTACACATTGTTCGCCATTTCCGTCGAGCAAAACACAACTGATGGTGGCCAGTCGTTTTTCTGTTGCGATGACCTTGCCAATCACCGTAATCTCGCCTTTCGAAATCAGCACAGGTTTCAAATATTCCACGTTGAGAGAGGAAGTTACTCCGGCAGTTTTCATTTTAATAAGTACAACCCAGCCGGCCATTTCGTCAACCAGAGTAGCCTGAATTCCGCCATGCAAAATCCCCATCCAGCCTTCGAGCGATTTCCGGGGTTTCCACTTTGCCACCAGCGAATCTCCATCTTCCCAAAACTCCATTTGCAGGCCTATCTCATTAAATGGCGAACATCCAAAACAGTGATATTCGTGGGAGTTCCCCATTCCGGTAAAAGGATTTGTTATTTTTTTCATCCGTAACTGTAAAACAAAACAGGCCGGAAAAACCAGCCTGCCCGTATATTTTAAAACTTGGTTTAATTATTTCCAAGAATTAAAGGGAGTCCGTCTTTTCCGCTTCCAATCACAATCACTTTGGTGTTTGGCGATTCAGAAAGCTGAATAGTTGCTTCAATTCCCCGCTGCTGGATAATTTTGTCGGTCAAACTGGCATTGATAATCCGGTTATAGTTGGCAATACCTTCGGCTTCAATCCGGCGGCGTTCGGCCTCCGATGTTTCACTTTGCAACCTGAACTCGTACGCAAGCGCTTCCTGTTCCTGTTTTAACTTACTTTCAATGGCGCCTTTAATCTGTTCCGGTAAATTGATGGAACGGATTAAAAGTGCTTTCATGTCAATATTGTTTGCCTCCAGCACTTTGCGTGTTTCGTCTTTAACTGTTTGTTCCACTTCGGCCCTTTTGGTGGAATAAATCTCTTCGGCGGTATATCTCCCGGCAACCTGACGGACAGAGGAACGGACTTCGGGCGTAACCAGCACATTGATAAAATTAATCCCGAACTGTTCATGCAGGTAACCTATTTTATTATAAATTGGGTTAAACCTTACCGTAACGTCGATGTTGATCGACAATCCGTTTTTATCCAGCACGTCCATCGTTTCTTCCCGTTGCTGTTCCCGAACATTGTAAACATTCATTTTATTCCAGGGCGCAATAATGTGAAACCCTTCGCCATAAATATTTTCCTTGTCGAGCCCGCTGGTGTAAGGTTTAAAAACCACGCCGCGTTCTCCGGCTTCGATAATCAAAAACATTCGGCCGCCAAATAACAATAATACAATTAGAATTATAACTGCAGTAATAATGTAAGAAGTTTTAAAATTAAATTTCATCGTATTCTTTTTTTGTAACCGCACAAATGTACAAAGTTTGGTTAATCTGTTCAATTTTAATTCTGTTTTGTTATTAAATCGGGTTTTATATCCTTTTCTCTGTGGGGCCGATCTATTATATTTGAACAAAAATTCTGAATTATTATGAAAAAACTTCTGTTGTTTATCCTTGTTTTCAGCTTTGTTATCACTGCTTTTTCGCAGGATCTTTTTCAGGAAAACTTCAACCGGCGAAAAAATTATATCATCCTGGTCAATCCAACGGTAGGGAATTTACAAACCATTCAGTACCTCGTCAATACCCGGCTACTCGATATAAATACAAAAAAAATAGAATTTGTAGGCGTTTATTTTGAAGGACAGAAATATGATTTTGGAAAAACAAGCGAATACATCGGGAACAAGAAGTTAAAGGATTTTTATTTGCACAAGGTAACCGGAGAATTAAACGAAGATAACCTGTTTGAGAAAAACGATTGTACCGACGACATTGAAATTCTTTTTAAAAATTCTGTCGGCATCTTCTTTTTCGGAGGCCCAGATATTCCACCGGGTGTTTATGGTGAAGAAAATACCCGGTCGATAGTTACCGATCCTCAACGACACTATTTCGAAACGACTTTCCTTTTTCATTTGCTTGGTGGCTACCGGAATGAAGATTTTGAACCTTTTCTGAAGAAAAACCCCAATTACCTTGTCACCGGTTTTTGTCTGGGAATGCAAACCATGAACGTAGCCACCGGCGGAACGTTAATCCAGGATATTCCGGCAGAGTTGTTTGGCGCTGCAACCCCCGACGCAGCGCTTAAAACAGGGCGCTCGAACCTGCATCGAAATTATTGGCAGGAAATATCGGAAGATACGCTTTTAATGAGCATCAACCTGCATACCGTCCGATTCACCGACCATCCGTTTTTTGGAGAGGCAGTAAACGTACCGAAACGCTGGGAACCGCGTATCTACAGCAGTCATCACCAGGCAGTAGAAAAACTTGGTAAAGGATTGGAAGTTACCGCCCTCTCACCCGACGGAAAAGTGATTGAAGGACTCGCACACCGGCAGTTTCCAAATGTGTTTGCCGTGCAGTTCCATCCCGAGGTCCCGGGGTTATATGAAGATATGTTTGTTCGTAAATTTCATCCTGACGACGAGCCGAAAAGTTACAACGACATTATCGGAAAACAAAGTGTAAAGTTTCACGAAATATATTGGGGGCACATCTCCGGCATTTTGAAAAAAGCAAAAAAAGTAAAACAATAATTACGGCCATCGATTATCAAGGTTTGAATGGGTTGTTTATATCGGGGATTCTAATTGCGTTAATTGGTGGGGAAACGAGCTCCTGCTGTTTAATCTTATCAATTAAATCGTTACTTCCAACTTGTTTATTATTTTTGCGGCCTCAAATTAAATGGGTAGAAAATGACATTTCTCGAAGAAATACAACGGCGGCGTACATTTGGAATTGTAAGCCATCCTGATGCAGGCAAAACTACTTTGACCGAAAAACTGCTGCTTTTCGGGGGCGCCATCCGTGTTGCAGGCGCGGTAAAAAGTAACAAAATTAAAAAGGCAGCCACCTCCGATTTTATGGAAATAGAACGCCAGCGCGGTATTTCTGTGGCTACGTCGGTGATGGGTTTTGAATACGACGGCTACAAGGTAAACATCCTCGATACGCCGGGTCACCAGGATTTTCAGGAAGATACATTTCGTACGCTCACCGCGGTTGACAGCGTTATTATTGTTATCGACGCCGCCAAGGGAGTTGAGCCGCAAACCGAAAAACTGATGAACGTTTGCCGGATGCGCAAAACGCCGGTAATCGTTTTTGTCAACAAAATGGACCGCCCGGCAGGTGATCCTTTTTCGCTGATGGACGAAATAGAAAATCAGCTAAAAATCAAAGTGCGCCCGCTAAGCTGGCCCATCAACAACGGCCCCGATTTTAAAGGCGTTTACAACATTTTTAACCGCAGCCTGAAACTGTTTAACCCCAACATTCAGGAAATTGAGGAGCGGATTAAGTTTGAAGATATTTTGAGCCCCGAACTGGAAGATTACATCGGCAACGACGCAAAAATACTGCGCGAAGAACTGGAACTGGTTGACGGTGTTTACTCCGAATTTGAACCTGCTCCTTACCTCGCCGGCGATTTGGCCCCGGTATTTTTTGGCAGCGCACTCTATAATTTTGGTGTACAGGAACTGTTGGATGCTTTTCTGAAAATTGCACCGCCGCCAAGACCCAGCTTTTCGGAAGAACGTGAAATAAAACCCGAAGAATTCAGGTTTTCAGGATTTGTTTTTAAAATCCACGCCAACATCGACCCGAACCACCGCAGCCGTATTGCTTTTGTGAAAATATGCTCCGGTATGTTTGTGCGGAACAACATGTATAAACACATTCGCTCCGGAAAAACCATCCGCATTTCGAGCCCGACCGCTTTTATGGCTTCGCAAAAAGAGATCATCGACGAGGCGTTCCCGGGAGACATTATCGGCGTTCCCGACACCGGCAACTTTATCATTGGCGACACCCTCACCGATGGCGAAGATATTCATTTCAAAGGACTTCCCAGCTTTTCACCCGAACTTTTCCGTTATGTGGAAAACGCCGACCCGATGAAATCGAAACAACTGGCAAAAGGTATAGACCAATTGATGGACGAAGGTGTGGCACAGCTTTTTACCAGCCAGTTTAACGGGCGCAAAATTGTGGGGACGGTCGGACAGCTTCAGTTCGAAGTTATCCAGTACCGGCTCGAACACGAATATGGCGCCAAATGCCGGTTCGAACCGTTAACCATGCACAAAGCCTGCTGGATTCAGTCGGACGACAAAAAAGAGCTCGAAGAATTCAAAAAACGAAAACATCAGAAAATGGCCAAAGACAAACTGGG
>CAYWBV010000128.1:0-1763 GCA_964455785.1 uncultured Maribellus sp. | reverse complement strand
ATGGTGGCCAAAGGACAAAAAATGTGGGCGCCCATTCTCGGTTTTTTTGAGATTCTGGTTTGGTTGCTGGCTATTTCGCGGATATTCGAAAACCTGGATAACTGGTTATGTTATCTCGGTTACGCCTCGGGTTTTGCCACGGGAAACTACATCGGTCTGAAATTAGAAGAAAAACTGGCCATGGGAATTGTAAAAATCCAGATTATAACACGCAAACCCGCCGATCACCTTATCGAAAATTTAAAATCGGCCGGCTACGGAATTACGTACCAGGATGCCCAGGGTGGAAACGAAAAAGTGAGTATCATTTATACCATCATCAAACGCACCGAACTTCCCCATGTGGAAGAACGCATTAAAACATTCAACCCCAATGCTTTTTATTCCATCGAAGATGTAAAATTTGTCAGTCACGGAGTTTTCCCCGTCAAAGAAGCGTCGCGCCGCTGGCGGCTTGGAAAATAAACGGTTTTATTTCGTTTTCGAAACAGCTTCCTTAAATTCCTGCAATATTGTGTCAAAGGTTTCTCTCACCGAAATAATTTTACTGGCACGGAAAGCATTGGCACCGGCAAAAGCATAACCGTTAAAAAAGTTGCCTTTCATCGCACTCATCAGCGCTGCAAAAATACAATACGGAGTTTTGGTAATATCGCAGGTTTTTAAACACTTGTACGGACATTTTATCGGTCGTTTTTCCCCCCGGTTAATTTTTTCGATAAATTCATTATGAATGGCCCTTCCCGGCATTCCCACCGGACTCTGGATAATTTCCATGTCACCCTCCGTAGAGTCGATATACGTCTGTTTAAATGCCTCCGAAGCATCGCATTCGTCGGTGGTTACAAAGCGGGTTCCCATTTGAACGCCCGACGCGCCCAGGTCCATAATTTTTTTGATGTCTTCGCCCGTATAAATTCCTCCGGCGGCAATCACCGGGATGTGAGTATCGTACATTTCCTCGAACGGTTTAACATTCGCCACTACTTCGGGCACCAGCTTTTCAAGCGCAAAATCAGGGTTGTCCAACTGCTCGCGTTTAAAACCGAGATGTCCGCCTGCTTTAGGACCTTCCACCACAAAAGCGTCGGGAAGATAGTTGTACAACTCTTTCCATTTTTTGCAGATAATTCCCGCGGCCCGGCCCGACGAAACGATCGGCACCAGTTTGGTTTTTGAGCCTTTCGTAAGATATTCCGGCAAATTCAGCGGCAGTCCGGCGCCCGAAAAAATAATATCCGCTTTTTCAGCAATGGCCGTTTTAACCATATCCGAAAAATTGGTCAATGCCACCATAACGTTCACCCCAATAACCCCTTTTGTTTTTTCACGGGCGGCCTGAATTTCTCTTTTTAATGCTCTGATACTGGCTTCGATATAATTTTTATTAAAATCTTTTTCAAACATACCAAGGCCAACCGCAGCAATTACTCCAACCCCGCCTTCGTTGGCCACAGCGGCAGCCAGTCGCGACATGGAAATTCCAATTCCCATTCCGCCCTGAATTATCGGAAGTTTAATTTGTAAGTCTCCAATATTTAATACTTTCATTTTATTATCTTTTTTATTTGAATTTCGCAAAGATACGGTTAATCCAATCCGAAAAACGTAAAACTGTAATTTAGAGCGGGTCTATAATTTGAATCTCCTGCTTCATCGTCCGGTATTTGCCCTTTGCCCAAATCTCAATTTTTCTTTACCTTTCAGAAATCTAATAAAGTGATAGTCCATGAATTACAACCGGCGTATATTTTTAAAAACTG
>CAYWBV010000127.1:3476-10673 GCA_964455785.1 uncultured Maribellus sp. | reverse complement strand
GGCATATTTGCGTAAAACGTGTGCCCTTCGGAGTTAAAGGAAGTCATTTTTGAACAAAACTACTGTCCTTTAACTGCGAAGAGATACCCTTTTTCCCCCGAAAAATCCACTTGTTTTTACCCTGAATTCCTAAAGGGAACAGGTGGATTTTTCTTCTTTCACCCTTCAGGGTTGGGGTAAAAAAGAAGAAAAATCCGGTTCCGGGCCAATTTGTCAAAGTAGAATTAGAGGTATGATGATTTGGTACAAACCATAAAATGACATCATTCCTATCGTTTAAAACAGCAACCCCGCACTGAAAATTAAAGCTTTGTTTCTGATATCGTTGTTATCCTTGTTGATTTCGGAAAGTCCCATGTCGTAACCCAGGGAAAGTTGTAAATCACATTTTGACAATGACTTTATCGTTCCAATTTCGATCGATATCCCCAAATCCATATCCTCAGTTTGTTTTTTAATGTCAGTTGAAGTGTTCTCTGTTTCTCTCACGGCATTGAGTAAAAATCCCGCATACGGACCCGTTGCCAAAAATATTTTCTGCTTGTTTAACGGCGCTGACAACTCGGCCTTTACAGGGACCATCAGGTAGCTGTACTTGTCGGTTTGACTGGGACTTTCATTCCTGTCCGACGACATTCCTTTCTGCGAATAAAGCAAATCAGTTTTAACAGCAAACCAATGGTTAACAGGATATTTGATTATCAGACCCGCGTTGTAACCGAGGCTTAATTCGTTGTTATTATAGATATTCCCCAGTTCAGATTGGGTAGATGCGCCAATTCCTACTTTTCCTCCCCACTGAATTTGCCCTGAAACCACTGTGCTGAATAGCAGAACAGCACTGGTCAATACGATTTGTTTAATAGTTTTCATCATTTGATTTTTTTAAATCTAATACCCTAAACGGGCTACTACCTGTTTGTAATTTGTTTGTTTAATCTGGTAAATACTCTGCGCATCCGTGAGGTTATCTTTCGCTTCCTGATATACGGCCTGCGCCTCCAGTAAATCGGAAGTTGACACAATCCCGGCATCATAATTATCGGTCACCACTTTTACATGTTCGGCTGCCTGTTCTAGCTGTGCGCTGGCAACAGCGATTTGTTTATACCCTTCTGAAAGGGCGTTAAACGATTGTGCCATTTGCAGTTTCAGCAACTCCGATTTTTCATTCCTGTTATTTTTAGCAATATCAATTTTGATGTTGTGTTCCTGTGTTTTGTATTTCCCGCCCCACCAGCCGGAAATTGGGACTGATAAAGTGGCGAATGCAATACCGTATGTATTTTGCTGATCGGCGATATCGAGATATTGCCCTGCAACCCCAACGGCAAACTGTGGCAGATGTTCTCCTTTGGATAAGCGTTTTTGCAGTTCTTCTGCACTGATAACGTCGTTTAGGATTTGGTATTCGGTACGGTTCGGCAACGCATTTTCGGGTAAAGTATAAAGCGTTTCAGGTGCATTTACAGTAAATGTCGTGTCCTGCAAAAGAATACCCTCCGAGTAAGGAATCCCAATGTGCTGGCACAACGCCATTTTTACCATTTCGATTCCGTTTTCGAGTTTTAACTTATTGGCATCAATATCGTTAAGTTTCATTTTTACCTTCAGTAAATCGCTTTTGTCTGTTAACCCGGCATCGTAGGCAACCTGGACATCTTTTAGCAAATTGTTCAGCAATTTTTCATAACTGCCGAGTGTTTTTCTTTTTGCCTGCAGCGAAACCAGTGTCCAGTAGTATTCTTCAGTTTTAACAATCACTTCTTCGGTACTGAGCGCCAGCGCTTTCTCGTTGATGGTTTTCCCGAGCGAAGCGAGTTTGTTCCCCGTGCGTACTTGGCCTCCGGCATAAACCGGCTGAACAGCCGTAACCAGACCCACATTGGCGTAATCCAAGGTTTGGATTGTCATGCCCGGAACGTAGGCAAACTGTGTTGCACTGGCCA
This sequence comes from uncultured Maribellus sp., assembly GCA_964455785.1. Taxonomy (GTDB): domain Bacteria; phylum Bacteroidota; class Bacteroidia; order Bacteroidales; family Prolixibacteraceae; genus Draconibacterium. The sequence goes on along the minus strand of CAYWBV010000127.1, from coordinate 8,724 downwards.
GGTTGGCCATATTCCCGTCGTACACAGGCAAGTTCATCGGAGGGGTTTCAATATCAAGCAAATAATCGTTTGCCTTCATGGTAAATACCTGGGCATTTACCTTTGGGAAATAGTTGGTGTACGCATTCTTTTTCACCTGTTCCGCTTCATCTACTTTCAGCCGGGCTTCTTTAATCCGCCGGTTATGCTCCAATGCCGAAACCTTGCACGAATCGAGGCTCAGGCTTTGTGCTCGGCCCTGAACCGGGAAAATGAAAGGCAGAATAAGCAGAGTGGTCAATGCTGTACGTTTTTTTAGTTTTTTGACAGGCACCGACCAGAAACCGGGTTTTGGCTTTCGGTCGCTAAACATCCATGAGTATAAAATGGGGAGGATATACAACGTAAGCGCCATCGAAACCAGTAGTCCGAAACAGATTACTGCGCCAACGGGTCCCCAAAGCGAAGAGCCGCTCAATATCATTGGGATAACGCCCACCGAAGCTGCTGCAGAGGTCAGAAATATGGGGCGCATCCTGCGTTTGCCTGCCGCCAGCGAAGCTTCCTTAATAGTCAGTGTTTTATCCATTTCCCTCAGTTCGCGGGCATAATCGATAAGAATAATACCATTACGGACAATCATTCCGCAAAGACTTGTTATACCGACAAATGCGGTGATGCTAAACGGGTACCCGGTAAGTTTTAACCCTAAAATGGCGCCGGGGAATGTTAAAAGCATGAGGGAAATAATAAGCAATGATAGTTTCTCTTTTTTAAACTGGAACAGCAAAATGAAGAAAATCATAACAACACTTATTCCCAGCGAAATGATCATTGGGATGAATACCTCATTTTGACTTTCATACTCTCCCCCGTATTCAATTGAAGTTCCTTCCGGTAGTTTAATCTTATCGATTTCAGGCCGAAGCTCGTTGAATATGGCCGTAGCAAATCTCCCCTGGTCATTGTCCACCGAGATAGTAAGCGTGCGGGTTCCATTGCGGTGGGCAATGGTGCCTTCAGTCCACTCAGGCGAAAAACCGGCTAATGAACGAAGAGGGGTGGCCGACATGCTCACAGGCGATGTAATATATTGGTTCTCCAATGTTTTCAGGCTCTTTTCCTTATCATTTTCCTGCGTAAGGCGAACTTCTACCGGGTAATCATTTTCCCAGATGGTTGTTAACGGGATTCCATCTAGCCCAACCATAAGCGAAGCAGCCACAAACCCTTTTGTGTAACCTAACCGGTTTGCTTTATCCCGGTCAAGGTTCACCCGTACATTCTGCTGTTTCTGATCCCAGTCGGTCCTCACCCAGGCAAGGTTATCCGTTTGGCTCAAAATGTCATTCACCTGTTTTTCGACATTTCGTATATCCTTGATTGAATCAGATGAAATACGGATTTCGATTGGGCATTTATTGAGTTGCAAGGCCAGAATTTTCCATTTTACATGTGCGTTCACAAAGTTGTCGCTGTATTTTGGAGAATATTCATTTACTACCTCAATTGTAGCTTTGTCAGAAACCGTATTGATAAGCAACTGTCCGTAGTTTGGCGATGGCATGTTGGGCGCATATACCGTATGAAAACGTGGTGAACTGGTCCCGATAAAACTGGTTACATTTACAACACGCTCGTCTTTCAAAAGCATACTTTCAAGGCTGTCGATAACTTCTGCTGTTGACTCAAGCGATGAGCCGGTTGGAAGGTAAACCTCTACTGCAAACTGATTCCGTTCCATCTCAGGAAATAATTGCTGATCAATTGTCGCGAATATTAAAAAACTTGCAATCACCAAAACAGCACCCGACCCAACAATTAACCGGGGATGTCTGAACGCTTTTTCGAGCGTATTATCATACAACTTTTGAAGTCCGTCCAAAAATGATTTTTTATTCTTCGTTTTATTTTCTTCCTTCTTTAGGCCTTCTTTAATGAATATAAAATTCAGATACGGAACCAGTAATACGGCAACAGCGACTGATATTCCAAGCGCAATCCCCACAACAATAGGGATGTAGTTTATAAATTCCCCCGCATTGCCGGGGACAAGTATCCCCAATGGGATATATGCAGCAAGGATGGCGAGGGTTGCTGTAAGAATAGGCACAAATAATTCTCTGGCACTTTCGATAGCGGCATGCCAGGGTGATAACCCATGATCAATTTTTTCCACATGATTGTCGATAACCACGATTGAATTATCGACAATCATACCAAGCACCAGAATGAGGGAAGCCAGGGTTACAATGTTTAACTCAATATGAAAGAAAAAGAGTATTGAAAGTGTAATAAGCACCGAAATTGGTATGGTCATGCCGGCTACTGACGACACACGGAAAGGCAGTAAAGCCATGGTAACCAGAATGACGGCAACGATAGCAATCAGGAATTCAACCATAAAATTACTTACCGAATTGTCAACATATTTAGGCAGTTCTGAAATCTTTGCCACCCGGATATCATCGGGGCAACTTTTTTCAAACCGGGCCAAAGCTGCGTCCACTTCTTTCCCAAACTCAACAATGTTGTTTCCCGGTTGCATCTCCAGCGAGAGCAGAACTGTTTTTTTACCGTTTTGCCTGATATAGTTATCGGGATCTTCATACCGCCGTTCAATGCTCGCAATGTCTTTCAGCCGGACAACATTCCCGTTCGGATCGGAATATACAATTTGGTTGGCCAAATCTTTTTCCGATTCAAAATTCGGGGGAAGGTGTACTGTTCTGTTGTATTTTCCATCCTTCAGTTCGCCGGCATAATTCACCATCCCGTTCAACTGGTATGCCCCAAACAAACTCAGGGTTTTAATATTGTATTCATTGAGCAGTTCGGGTTTCACGTTCACATCTATTTTTTCGCGTTGTAATCCGTAATGTTTGATTTTCGATGTTTCCGGGATTTTGCGGCATTCAGACTCCAGCTTTTTAAGCTGTTCTTCCATTTCCTTGTAACTTCGGGTATCGGAAGAAATGGTAATCAGCAGCGCGGAGGTATCGCCAAAATCAGAATTGGCTACCAACGCTACAACTCCTGTCGGAAGTGTCATTTTTAGTTCGTCCAGCCCGTGTTTCAGCTTCGACCAAAACTGGTCGGCATTTTTTACATCATCGGTCAATTCAACGAAAATGTACATAATACCTTCCCGCGAATACGAATATGTTTTGGCTTTATTTATTTCCTGATAGCCAAAAATGTAATTTTCAACTTCTCTTGTCAGCTGGTTTTCAACTTCAGCCGAAGTAGCCCCGGGATATACTCCTGCAATAACTCCCTGACGAATGGTGAACTGGGGGTATTCGTTTCGCGGCATTTTTAGCAGAGCCACGACCCCGACCGCCATTAATACAACCGTTATTATGATCACGATATTATGATTCCGCATTGCGGCCTCAATAATGCCTCCCTTTTGACGTCCCATATTACCAGGATATTAAGCTGTTGTCGGTTAATTTGTATTTTCCCTCGCACACAATTTCCTGGCCTTCGGTAAGCCCTGACAGTATTTCAATATCGCCGCCCACATAGTTTCCGGTTTCCACGATTTGTTTTTTTACCTTTTTATTTTGTGCATCTATTAAATAGACAAACGAATTTCCGTTTTCATCTTCTGAAATGCTCGGATAAGGCACCAACACAAGGGTTTTATCAAGCTGAAGACACACGGTAACATCGCACACCATTCCAGGCTTTAGTTCCAGTTCAGAGTTGTTTACCAAAATTTTTGCATCGTAGGTACGCGAGAATTTATCGGCCACCTGGCTCACATTTGTAATCTTTCCCTCAAATTGTTTATTGCCGAGTGCAGAAACGATAATCAATGCTTCTGTCCCCTTTTTTATTTTACTGATTTCATTTTCAGGAACGGAGATTTTTACGTAAACCTTGTTTATATCAACAATTTCGAGTGGTGTCCCGGTTAAATTAATGGATGACATCCCGGGTTCAATGTTACGGTTTCCGATGATTCCGTTTGCCGGTGAGCGAAGATTACATTTATCAAGATTATTCTTTGACAATTCCAGCGAGGATTTGGCTTGCTGCAGGTTGGTCTCCATTTCAACCCATTTTATTTCGGCAAGGCTTCCTTTATCGTAAACGCTTTTTAGCCGCTCGTAGGCGTCGGCGGCCTGTTCGTATTTCGACGCCGACATTTCATAAAGGTTCCGGGCGTCTGTCTCATCAATGGTGGCCAGCAACTGTCCTTTTTTTACAAAATCACCCTCTTCGACCAGCACTTTTCCCACGGTTCCGGTTGTTCGGAAACCTAACGGAATCGATTGAAAAGGTTCCACTGTACCGCTAAAATTAAGGTTCAGTTCTTCGTTTCCCGATTTTACCTTTTGTTTTGTGATCTTAATACTTTTCTCTGAAACATTTTGTGTTTCCTGACCTTGTTTGGTATTACACCCTGTTAAAAGCAGCAACAAGGCTGCCTGATAAATAACTCTTTTCATTGTTACTGATTGTTTCATTGTTTACTACAAAGAAAACTAATTTAGTATTATAGTATTTAATAATATTTAATTCTCGGGTGTTATACTATATTGAGATGTTATGTAATAACTTGTTTATCAATGAAATTTAAAACAGAATTCAATAATTAAACCAATAGAGAATTAATATTAAATTAACACCAAAAAACCAAATCGTTATTTTAGTATTCAATAGAGCAAAAAAAATTAACGGAAGATCAACGGAACAAAAAGATCGGCAGTTTTTTGCAACCGCTCCAGCGATAAGGTACCGTCCTTGCTGATAAAATACCGTACTGCCCCAAAAAATGCAGCCAAAAACACTTCGGCAATCCAGGGAATATCTTTTTTGTCAACTTTTGTATATTCACCTGCATCAAAGCCGTCTTCCATAATTCTGACGACATAGGATCTTTCAAAATCCATCATCTTGTCAAAAATCTGATTATTGATAATACCCGGGAGCTGGCCTGGTTTAATCGCACGGTACAGGTTTATCCGGTTAATAATTTCTTTGTGAAACTCAGTGACATACGTATGTAGCTTACTCAACATGTCTTTATGTTCTTCCACCCTGAATTTTACATGCGCCCTCAGGTTCATCAATTCCAACTGAATTACACCTTCAAAAACTTCTTCTTTACTTTTAAAATGTTGGTATATTGTACTTTTTGCTTTTCCACAGGAAGCCGCAATTTCATCCATCGTTGTTTTTTTTAGCCCAAACTGCTGAAAAAGAATTTGAGCCTGATACAAGATTTCATTTTTTACGACCTGATCTTTTTCATTTG
>CAYWBV010000127.1:0-3376 GCA_964455785.1 uncultured Maribellus sp. | reverse complement strand
ACAAACCCTTATTTTTTTATCTTTCTTAATACATTGTGGGCAGCTTTGAAGAGAGTTGCCCCCTTTCTGTGTATATATTACCGGTGTTTTAGTTGGTTTAAATGTAAAAGTGTAGCCCTGTTTTACATCCTGCTTTTTGTTATTCTCTCCCGAAACTGTTTTTATTTCTGAACTGCGATGGATTTATTCCTTCCTTTTTTTTGAAGATAGTACTGAAATAAAAAATAGATTGAAAACCAAGTTCGTAACTGATTTCTTTTACGCTTTTGTCGGTTGAGATGAGCAATTCTTTGGCCCGCATTAGTTTTAATTGCAAATGGTACTGCCCCGGTGAAACCCCCGTAAATTTTTTAAACATCTTCCGGAAATAAGAATATCCGACATGATTTTGCCGGGCAAGTTCTTCAAGGTTAAATTCCTTTTCAATGTTCTGGCGCATCATAAACCTCGATTCTTCAATCGCTTTTACAATTCCTTTACCGGAAAATCCTTTTTGTTTTTCAAAAGAAATCAGGTATCCGAGGAGTTTTACGACCATTCCGGAAGCAATTTGCTGAAAGCCCGGTTGTTCTTTTTCAACCAAATCGAAAATTTTCAGATAGGTGTCAATCAGCTCTTCCCGGATACCGGGGTGGATGACAGGTTGTTCCGGGGTAAAAAGCGGATGCGAAAGGAGTTCCTGCGCAATCTTACCATCGAACCCTACGTAGTTTTCTGTCCAGCCGGTTTTTTTTTGCGGTTGATAGCGGTGCCAGGTCCCGGGAAAAATAATAAAAAGACTTCCCGGCTTTACAACAAATTTCCCGAATTTATTTTCAAAAATTCCCGTTCCCTGCGTTACATAGTTTAATTGGTATTCATGCAAAACCCGGCCTTCGTCCCAATTGAAAAAATACCCTGACGGATGGTTTGTCGAAGGGTATTCGTCGCCGGGTTCCACGACCGACGAACCGGCGACATTCAAAAACAATCCCCAGTTGGCATCTTCTTCGCCCGAAGTTAAATATTTAAACCCATTTCTCACTTCCGAAATTCATTTGAAGCAGACGGTTTGTCTGCCCAGTTTCCAATTCAATCCAATTCGCGTTATAACGACATAATTTAAAACAGTGCCAGAAAGTGTAAATTTTGTGTCAAATAAAATATTGTTTTCATCGGGTTAATAACATACATTTGGCTTTCCGTTTTGCTTTTTGTTAAAGTCAAAAATAGCAAACAATTTAGTTAAACCAATAAAGTTCGAACTTCATGAATGTTATTTTAGGAATTCTATTTCACACTATCGGTGGAGGGGCCTCCGGTAGCTGGTACATGCCCTACAACTGGGTGAAAAAGTGGCGTTGGGAAATCTACTGGATTACCGGGGGAATTTTCTCGTGGCTTATTATGCCGTTACTCGCCGTACTGTTAACAATCCCCAACTGGCAGGACATTTTGCAGACCGCGGACGGAAATGTCATCCGCAATACCTATATTATGGGGTTGCTGTGGGGAATTGGAGGCCTGACCTACGGGCTTGCTATCCGCTATCTTGGTATGTCGCTCGGTAATTCTGTGCTGCTGGGTATTACTTCTGTCGTTGGTTCGTTGGGACTGCCGATCTGCCGCGATATCCCGGGACTTGCCGAGATTATTCCTGCAGGACTTTCGTTTACCGACCTGTTCGGTAGCACCGGCGGCCAAATCGTGCTGCTGGGTATCCTGATTTTACTTGCCGGGATTATTCTCTGCGGACGCGCCGGAATTAAAAAAGACAAAGACCTCGGCAACGTCAAAGAGGGTGTCAACAATGAGTTTAAACTATCGAAAGGATTAATCATTGCCATTATTTCAGGCGTTTTGAGTGCCTTTTTTAGTTTCGGCATCGACACTGGCAAAGAAATGGCCGCCGAGGCCAGATCGCTGGCGGTGGCACAGGGTTACCCGTTTCTGGACGGAGAAGGCAACGGTATCAAATACCTCTTCGAAAACAACATCATCTTTTTTGTGATTCTCTGGGGCGGGCTGACGACTAACGTACTATGGACTGCTGCCCTGATTTTCAAAAATAAAACCGGCGGCGATTTTACCGACAAAAAGACACCATTATTGAGTAACTACCTGTTTTGTGCGTTAGCCGGAACGACCTGGTTTCTGCAATTCTTTTTTTACGGAATGGGCGAGACCAAAATCGGAAACGGCGCCAGCTCGTGGACACTCCACATGGCCACCATCATCCTCACTGCCAACCTTTGGGGGTTTTACCGCCGGGAATGGAAGGGCGTGTCGAAGAAAACCTACAACACAATTTTGCTCGGCATTGGCGCCATTTTGCTGTCGGTTGTAGTTATTGGCATTGCCAAATGGTTGTATCCTGAACTAAATGCACTTGGATAATGAAACGGATAGCTTTTAAAATGTACCTCAACGAAGGTCAAAAACAGGAATACAAAAAACGGCACGACGAAATCTGGCCTGAACTGAAAAAGATGCTGAAGGAATCCGGGGTCAGCGATTATTCCATTTTTTTCGATGAGGAAACCAGCACACTGTTTGCCGTTCAGAAAGTGGGTGGCGAAGGTGGTTCGCAGGATCTGGGGAAAACCGAAATTGTAAAAAAGTGGTGGAAGTTTATGGCCGACATCATGAAAACCAATCCCGACCATTCGCCGGTGACAGTTCCGTTGGAAGAAGTTTTTTATCTCGAATAGTAAAATCAATAGAATATGAAGAATCAGGAATTGGTAAAAAAGGCATACGAAATTGCCAAAGAACAATATGCCGAACTGGGTGTTGAAGTGGACGCCGCTTTGGCAAAACTGCAAAAAATTGCCATTTCAATCCATTGCTGGCAGGCCGACGACGTTACCGGATTTGAAAATCTCGGAAATTTGGGCGGCGGCGGAATTCAGGCTACCGGAAATTACCCTGGCAAAGCCCGTAATATCGGCGAAGTTCGCGCCGATATCGAAAAAGTAACCACCCTTATTGCAGGTTCGCACCGGCTGAACCTGCACGAGATTTACGGCGATTTTGGTGGGAAAATGGTCGACCGCAATGAAGTTGAACCCGCGCATTTTGTTTCGTGGATGCAGTGGGCAAAAGAAAAAGGATTGAAGCTCGATTTTAATTCCTCCTCTTTCGGGCACCCGAAAAGCGGCGATTTGACTTTGGCAAACCCTGACAAGGAAATCCGTAATTTCTGGATTGAACACACCAAACGTTGCCGCGCAATTTCCGAAGTAATGGGAAAAGAACAAAACGATCCTTGTATTATGAACCTTTGGATTCACGACGGTTCGAAAGACTCAACAGTTAATCGCCTGAAATACCGCCGGATTCTGGAGCAGTCGCTCGACGAAATTTTTGCCACCGAATACAAAAACATGAAAGATTG
>CAYWBV010000126.1:0-10780 GCA_964455785.1 uncultured Maribellus sp. | reverse complement strand
GGAGTGGTTTGCACTGACCCCGGAGTGGTTTGCACTGACCCCGGAGTGGTTTGCACTGACCCCGGAGTGGTTTGCATTCCTGACTTTCCCTAAAATACCCTGACAGGATTTTACTTTATTTTAGTTTCCCAATAGTTTTTTTAACCCGCCCCCCAGTTTGTCGAGCGAATTTTTCAAACCTTCTTTGGTGGCGTTGGTAATGGTTTTACGGGTGTCTGACAAATCCATTTTTACTTCCGGTTTGCCCACCGGCCCTTTTATGGTTACCCCGGCGGGAAGTACAGTAATCGTTTTGTTCCCGGGAATGGCGCTCAGAATCGTTTGAATATCGGTACCAAAAGCTTCCCGTTCCAGTTTAAAATCCATACGCATATCGAGCAGGTTTTGTGCATTCAGACTGCCGGTAATTTTTGTTTCCTGCCCGGCAATTTTTGTGGTGAACGGTTTTAGCAGAAGGTTCCCGTCTTCTACCACAAAATTCGCGTTAAAATCGTCGATGGTAACATTTTTTAGTTTGTCTGCTTTCAAGATACCTTTCAGTTCTCCGAAAACAGGAGAATCGACAATCCGCAGGTTTTCGGTATTAAACAACCCGCTGCCATCAACCGAAACCGGCAGCAGTTTGAGTGTTTCGCTCAACTGGCCTTTCATTTTTACCGTTGTACTAAATTTTCCCTGACTCTGCCCTGCGACCGGCAACATCTTCCGAAATCCGGTCAGCGATTGAAAAGCCATCGGAATATCGAACTTCAGCACTTCGAAACCCAAATCGACCAAAGGTTTGTTTTGCGGCGTATTTTCATACGAGCCGGTCAGCTTTAATTCGCCATCGAGCATGTTCATGTTCAAACCGTTCAGTATCAGCTTTCCGTTTTTTGCGGTAATCAGGCCGTTAATGTTTGAAATGGGCAGACGGTCGTAAACCGCTTTTTCAATGTTGGAACGGAATGTAATATCGATGTTTTTCGGGATATCGAAAACCAGGTTCTCAGCAGGAGCGCCGGTTGCCGGGTCGGTTTTTGTTTCAGCAGATTTTAAGGGTTCAGTCGCAACACTCTCTTCTTCTTTCTGCAACCGCAAAATCTCGTTCAGGTTGACAAACGACGAAGCCAGTTGTAAATCGCCGCGGATAATACCGTCTTTAAAAATATAGTTCAGATAATTGTACACTTTCCCCGACAGGTTAAAATCGCTCTGGCCCACTTTCATATTAAACTGTGAAAGGTTTACATTTTGCGGCGAGAAATCGAGTTTGCCGCTCGGAACCATAATTTTCTGGGTGAAGCCAGGCGAGTCGTACAAAAAGTTGTCGAGCAGCACAATTCCGTCCGATTTGATTTTGTCGTACTGTTCACTTTCCACGGCCGAGTAGTTCCCTTTAACAAACAGGTTGGCGTCAACCGTTCCGGAAATATTTACGCTGTCGAGCGGAAGCGCGTCTTTCAACTGGTCGAAATTAACGGTGCCCACAAAAGCCCCGTCGAAATAGGGGTCGGAAACCAGGTTTTTCAACATCAGCGTTAAATCCACAGGGTTGTTTTTAATCTCTGCGTGCGCGCTTTTCACCCACACTTCAGCTAAATCCAGGTCGCCCTCAGGTTTGGTAACCGACACGTCGGCTTTTATATTTTTGATCTCCTCCGGAAGGTCGGTATATTTTAAGTTGCCGTCCGCCACATCCAGTTTCAGGTTGACTGCCGGATAGACTTCGCCAAAATACATCCCTTTTACTGTTCCTGAAACCGTTGCAGAACCACTGGTTTTGATGTCTTTCAAGTATTTCTCATAATCGGGCGGAACCAGCGCCAGAAAGTTTTCAAACCCCGATTCTTTGGTTTTCAGCGCCAAATCGAAAAACATACTGTCGGAGGGTATTTGTATTGTCCCGGTAACCTGCAACGGCAGACGGTTCACCAGCAGCTCGTTTTCAAGAATGGAAATATCCATTTTTTCGTAATCGATGTTCAGCAGCGATGTGGTTTCGAGCGAAACATTCGAAATGTAAGTCACTCCTCCGTACCGGGTCGAAAACCGTTCCACTTTCCCGGTTGCCAGCAGTTCGGTGGAAGTTCCGTACATTTTTCCGTTGACATTAAAATTGACATCGTTAAAACCTAACAGCATGTTCGCTTCCCGGTCATCATAAACAACCTCTGCATTTTTTATCTCTATTTTTTCGAGTTGAAGGGTAAATGTATCTTCCTCTTTCTCTTGGTCAGCAGGAGCTTTACTTTCCGGCGCCGTTTCTTTCGTCAAATCCCAGTTTGCGGCCCCGGATTTTGCGACCACCAAATTGAGCGTCGGCTGATCCAGGTTAATTTCTTCGATACTCATTCCCGATTTACTGAACAGCGACATCAGGCTCATTTTTGCTTTTGCCGAAACAATACTGACCAGTGTGTCGGCCTGGAATTCGCCTTTCCCGGTAACCACAACATTCCTCAGTTCGAGCGACACCTTTGGGAAACCGCGAAACAACGAAAGTTTAAATCCTTCAAATTCAACTTCGGCATTCACTTGTTTATTGATGGTGGTTTTTGTTTTTTCCAACAACGTCTGTTTAAAGAAAAGGGGTATGGCAACCAGCGCCGCAACCAAAACGGCGATTACTATCAGTGTAATTAATCCAACTTTCTTCATGACTAAAATTTTGTCAAATTTACATGAATCTAACGGGATTTTGGGGAAAGTATTTCTTAAAAAACTGAAAACTACGCGTCTCCGGAGTACCGGCTATATCTCTTTCAGAATTATTCTTCTGAGAATCTGTAACGTCGTTTGCGCCGAACGTACAATGTTTCGTTCGCGGTTGTCGCCAAACACAAATTTTGTGGCAAAAACCTTCTTTTCTCCGGCCACGGCAATCCATACGGTTCCTACCGGTTTTTCGGGTGTTCCGCCGTCGGGGCCTGCAATTCCGGTGGTAGCCACGGCATAATCGGTCTGTAAAGCTTTTTTTACACCCAGCGCCATTTCTTTGGACACCTGTTCGCTCACCGCCCCAAATTCCACCAGCGAGTTTTCACTTACGCCCAGCAGGTTTTGTTTTACGGCATTGGAATAGGCGGTTACCCCGCCTTTAAAATAGTTCGAACTTCCGGGGACGGAAGTAACCAGATGCGAAATGTACCCCCCGGTACAGCTTTCGGCAACCGCCAGTGTTTTGCCCTTCTCAGCCAGCATCCGGCCAATCACTTCGGCCATGGTTTCGTTGTTGTAGCCGTAAATATTTTCAGGAATAATTTTTTGAAGTTTTCCGATTTCGTCTTCGACCTGGGCGCGCAACAGGTTTTCATCGTTTCCCAAAGCCGACAACCGTAGCCGCACTCCCGTCGGACTGGGCAGGTAGGCCAGTTTAATGTGTGCCGGGAGTTTGTCTTCCCACTGTTCCAGTTGAATGGCCAGCATCGACTCGGGAATTCCCTGTGTGAGTATGGTTTTGTGAAAGATGGCTTTTGTTTTTCCGCTGGCGCGCAGCCGCGGGAGGATTTCAGCTTCCACCAGGTATTTCATTTCGAACGGCACACCCGGCACCGACACAAAACAGGTGTTGTTTTTTTCGAACCACAAACCCGGGGCAGTCCCCGCCTTGTTGGGCAGTACCGTGCAGCTTTCGGGCACCAGCGCCTGGTCGCGGTTGAGTTTGTTGATGTCGATATTCAGTTTGGTGAACCTCGTTTGAATATTTTCGAAGGTAGGTTGGTGAAACACCAGCCGGGTGTCAAAATATTCGCAAAGGGCATTTTTGGTGATGTCGTCTTTGGTAGGCCCCAACCCGCCGGTGATGATGACCAGATCCGTTTTTTCTTCCGCCTTTTTAATGGCCTCCAAAATATGTTGGTGGTTATCGTGTACCGAAGTAATCTGGTAAATTTCGATGCCGTTCAGGTTAAACTGTTCGGCAATCCAGGCCGAGTTGGTATCGACAATCTGTCCGATAAGGATTTCGTCGCCGATAGTAATAATCTCTGCTTTCATTTCTTTTTAATGGTTTTTAAACGGGCCAGCCTTTGCAGCAAGGTCGGGTGCGAATAATGAAAAAATACATACAGTGGATGGGGAGTCAGGTTACTCAGGTTTTTTACCGAAAGCTTTTTCAGGGCCGAGGCGAGCGCCTCAGCGTTATAATTTTCAGCGGCAAAAGCATCGGCCTGGTATTCGTTCTTCCGCGAAAGCAGGTTCATAAAAATACCGAGTACAAACGAAACCGGCGAATACAAAATACCAAAAGCCACCAGCCCGATGTGGAAGTTGGGTTCGTCAACACCCAACGACCGGCTCAACGTCACACTGTCGATGAGCAGTGAGAAAATGAAAAGGATTACACCGGTTTGGACGAGCGAAATCAGCAGTCCCTGCACCACGTGTTTCTTTTTGTAATGTCCTATTTCGTGCGCCAGCACCGCTACCAGTTCAGCAGTGTCCATGTCGCTGATGAGCGTATCGTACAACACAATCCGCTTTTTTGATCCCAGCCCGGTAAAATAGGCGTTGGCTTTGGTTGAACGTTTCGAGCCGTCGATCACAAAAATATTGTCGAGCCGAAAACCCACCTTTCCCGCAAACTGCTGAATTGCATCGCGCAGTTCGCCTTCGGGCAGCGGAGTTTGTTTGTTAAACAGCGGTACAATGAGGTTGGAATAAAACATCGACATAAAAACGGAAAACACAGCAACCAGTATCCACGCATAAATCCAGAACATCTGCTGTGTTTTCTGGTAAATGAGGATGATGACTGCCAGCAAACCTCCGCCAATTATTGCGCCCACGGCCCAGCCTTTCAGCGTGTCGAACACGAAGGTTTTGGGCGTGGTTTTGTTAAAGCCGTATTTCTCCTCTATTTTGAAAGTGTCGTACACCGAAAACGGTATCTCCAGCAAACCTGAGCCAAACATAATCAGCCCGAAAAAGAGAAGCGCTGCAACAATAGCATTGGCGGTAAATCCCCAGGCCAGGTTATCGACAAAAGCAAAACCATAAAACAGGAACATGGCCAGCGTGACCGCAAAACTAAAACTGCCCGAGATCAATCCGAACCGCTGGTTTTCACGCTGGTAGGCCTGTTGTTTTTTGTATTTTTCGCCGTCGTAAATTCCTTTCAGTTCGTCAGGCAACGTTTCGCTCATAGTAGTGGTGTTCAGGTAATCGAGGTAGCTCCCGAAAAAAAAATCGAGGACAATGATGGCGATAATAATCCAGAACAATATTTCGTGCATGTTTACTTTTTCAACAGAAGCAACAAAGATAAAGAAGTTTTGTGGAAGTGGAAATCCGAAGAAATGAACCATTCCTATTTCCAAAAGTCAAACATCTTTCCGGCTTTCCCAAAAACAGGGTCGTTTTGCGGAAGTTTCACCTTTGCGATGTTCTCTTTGGCTTTTTGCAACTCTTCGGGTTTGCCGTAGTTCATGTCCCATGACTGTCCGTCGGGATAGGCGCCCACCACACCAAAACCTCCGCCCGAGTCAATACGTTTGTGGGCCGTGCCGGCGGGTAAAACCACAAGGTCGCCTTTTTCAATACGCACCGTTTTATTTCCCGGCCCGCCCAACTGCACTTCTGCCCAGCCGCCATAAACGCCAAGCGCCTCGTGCGCCGTAGAATGATAATGCTGAAAGTTGTAAATTCCGTTGCGCCACGACCCACTCCAGTTGTTTCCCGCCAACACCTTTTCAATCACCGACGCCGGATCGGGAACATCCAGTTGAAATACATTCTTATACAGGAGAACAGGGAACTTCGGGTTGTTTGGGAAGTTCCCGTTTTCGTCAAAAACCAGTGTAATCAACCTGGCATCTGTATTAATTTGCGCGCTCATTTCCATCAGTAAAAAAACAAAAACCATCGTTAAATATAATCTTAATTTCATCTTCCCCTTTTTTGCATTTCTGCCTTTCATAACAAATTATCCTTTCTTTTTGTTATTTTGCGCCACAAAAATTGGGAATTGATGTTTGGATACCGGTTGGTTTATCCGGATTTTCATCTCCAAAATTCGTTATAAACATTCAGCATGATAAACAGGACAATAAAAGACTACTCGGTTTTGACATTAAAAGGAATGGCCATGGGCGCTGCCGACGTAATCCCAGGCGTTTCTGGCGGTACAATCGCATTTATCACCGGTATTTACGAAGAACTTATCAATTCTATCAAATCGATCAACCTGACCGCGTTCCAACTTTTTTTCACCGGGAAATTTGCCGAATTCTGGAAAGCCATCAACGGTACTTTTCTGGTGAGTGTGGTGCTCGGAATCGGCATCAGCATTTTTTCGCTGGCCAAAGGGATGAAGTTCCTGCTCGACCACTACCCCATTCTCGTGTGGTCTTTCTTTTTCGGACTTATTGTTGCTTCGGCAATTTACGTAGCGCGTTCCATCAAAAAATGGAATGCCGGTGCGGTTATTTCGGGAATTGCCGGGATTATCATTGCATATTATATCACCATCATCACTCCGGCCGAAGCCAACACTACCTACTGGTTTATTTTTATTTCGGGCGCCATTGCCATTTGTGCCATGATTTTACCGGGTATTTCGGGCAGTTTTATTCTCGTGCTGATGGGTATGTACAAATTTATTCTCGAAGCGGTGGGAAACCTGCAGATAACAATTATACTTACTTTTCTGGTTGGCGCAGCGCTGGGAATTATTGCCTTTTCGCATGTTTTATCGTGGATGCTGCGAAAATACCACAACATAACCATTGCAATGCTGGCCGGTTTTATGGTTGGTTCGCTCAACAAAGTATGGCCCTGGAAGGAAGTTACCAAAACCTTTACCGATCGTCATGGTGAAATTAAACCCCTTGTGGAAGAAAATATTTTACCGGCTACCTTCGAACAAATTACCGGGAAAGAAGCCTGGCTTGCCGGGGCAATTTTACTTGCCATTGTTGGGTTTGTCCTTATTTTTATTATGGAAGGAATTACCAAACAGAAAAAATAACCAATTTTCAATAATGAATAACGAAGGTCCAAAAAAGGATATTTGCCCTGGAGGAACAAAGAATTGAAAAACGATATGAAAAAATACGGATTAATCGGGTACCCGCTTACCCACTCTTTTTCAAAACGGTTTTTTACCGAAAAATTTGAAACCGAAAATATCGAATCGTCTTACGATAATTTTGAAATCGACTCCATTCAGAAATTCCCGGAAATTATTAGAAACAACCCGAAACTGATTGGTCTGAATGTCACCATTCCTTACAAAGAACAGGTAATTCCGTATTTAAATGAGATGAACGATTCGGCGCAGGAAATCGGGGCGGTGAATACGGTAAAAATTACCCGCACTTCAACCGGCGTCTATTTAAAAGGATTTAATACCGATACCTTTGGTTTTGAAAATTCAATAAAACCTTTGTTGAAAGAATACCACAAAAAAGCGCTGATTCTCGGAACCGGCGGCGCATCGAAAGCATTAAAATTTGTGCTGAATAAATTAGGCATCGAATTTATTTCGGCTTCCATTGAAGAGTTAAAGGACAATGAAATCCGCTACGATGAGGTTGATGAAAAAATGATGGCTGAACGATTACTCATTATTAACGCCACCCCGCTGGGAACATATCCGAAAACAGAATCTTTCCCAGCCATTCCGTATGAATTTATCACAGAAAAACATTTGCTTTTCGATTTGGTTTACAATCCCGAAGTAACGCAGTTTATGGCCAGGGGAAAAGCCCGGGGCGCCACCGTAAAAAACGGATACGAAATGCTTCTGGGACAAGCGCTCAGGTCTTACGAAATCTGGAATAAAGAAGAATAGAATGAGGGTGAAAATTTTTTAACTTTTATTTTCAAAATACCACAACTGGAACTGTTCATGGAAAAAAAGAAAATATTGTTTGTTTGTTTGGGGAACATTTGCCGCTCGCCGGGCGCCGAAGGAGTTTTTACAGGAATGGTACAAAAAGAGGGGTTAACGGATCGTTTTGAAATCGATTCAGCGGGCACATCAGGCTGGCACATCGGCGAACCTGCCGATCTCAGAATGCAGAAACATGCCATTAAACGCGGATACGACCTCACCAGTCTGGGGCGTAAGTTCAATCCTGATACCGATTTCGATTATTTCGATATGATCATTGGAATGGACGACCAAAACGTGAGCACACTAAAATCGTTGGCGCGAAACGACGATGATAAAGCCAAAATATATAAAATGACTGATTTCAGCCGGGAATGGAGTTACACCGAAGTTCCCGACCCGTATTACGGCGGCGAAGAAGGATTTGAACTGGTGCTCGACCTTCTGGAAGATGCTTGCGGGGGACTGTTGGAAAAACTGACATAAACCGGCAATTTCGCTTACTGAAGAAGCCCCACGGAGATGGAGACAACTCCTGGTTGTTGTTCCAGCAAATCGGACAGTTTCTGCGCATCGTGTTTGCGTGTAACGCCTACCAGAAAAGTAATTTTGTCGGTGGCTTCGTTCACGTTCCGGTCAAACCCGGTCGAAACCACTTTGATATCCAAGTCCGATAATACTTTTTTCAGTGACGCAACATCAGAATGTTTCTTTTTCACCTGGATTTCAATTTTGCGGAGTGTCCGTTCCTTGAATATTCTTTTTTCAAAAACATCCATTGCCGTTAATGCAAACAAAATACCTACAGTGCCGATAAATGCAATGGCGTACATTCCGGCTCCCACGGCAAGGCCAAGCGCCGCCATCGCCCAAATGGAAGCGGCAGTGGTCAGCCCTTTTACATCAGCGCCGAAACGGAGAATAGCGCCTGCCCCTAAAAAGCCGATTCCTGAAACTACCTGGGCAGCAATCCTGCCCGGATCTCCATTTTGAAACTGGGTAAACGTCTGAGGGATATAAATGGAAATGAGCATCACCAGCGCTGAACCAATACTGATTAAAATATGGGTACGCAAACCCGCCGGCTGGTTGTGGGCTTCGCGTTCGATGCCAATCACCGTACCAACAACAAAACTGATAAAAATACGAACCAGCGCCGACTGCCAGGTGACTTCCGATGATGCCAGAATTTCATTTAAATATTCCATCTCAGGTAGTTTTAAAAGAAATTCTAAATTACTAATAATTCGGGTTGAACGTTATCCCGGGCGTTTTTGTCTTTACGTTTTTTTCTATTCGAAATGATAGAGAAAAGTAACCAGGGCCTCGTAAGCCGGTTTCCGCTGCCCCTCAATATCCACAACAATTTTTACCTGAATTTTTGCAATACCGCGCAGGTTTTTAATATCGTTCAACGAAACAGTTGCCCTGATTTTGTCGTTTACAAGCACCGGTTGCTGAAACCGTAAACTTTCGATTCCATAGTTGACAATCATTTTTACATTTCGCACATCCACAATGGAATACCATAAATAGGTCAGCATCGACACCGTTAGATATCCGTGTGCAATAGTACTTTTGAACGGCGATTCGCTGGCAGCCCTTTCCGGGTCGGTATGAATCCACTGATAGTCGAGCGTTGCATCGGCAAACTTATTAATTTGTTCCTGTGTAATCTGGATATAGTCAGAAACCCCGATTACTTTTCCAAGAAATGATTCAAATTCTTCGTAACTGTTAATGATTGTTTTTCCCATGAGTTTGAATTAAAACGGATGCAAATTAAAATATTTAATCGGGTTAACCGGCATTACCTTTGAAACAAAACTATAAATTAAACAATACTTTGGTTAAATCGCCAGAATTTTAAGACCGATAGTTCTAATTTTAGATGGTTTGCAGAGATTCCACAATAATTTTTCACCTTTGTTCCCTCTTTTATCAACGATGAAGAATTTTTTAAGAAGTACAACATTTCTCGCCATTTTTGCCTGCTGGCTTTGGTCAACAGCGTTTGCCGCGGTTAAAATCGGACTGGAGTATAATTCACCTTTTCAGTTTGCCGGCATCCGGTTTATCCTTTCCGGGATTTTTCTTTTTGCCTGGTTTGCAAAACCCAAAGCCTTTTTGAAAGAATTCAAATCGAACTGGAAATTTATCGTTATACTCGCTGTTGTCCAGTTTTCAGCCCAGTATGCCTTTTTTTATGCGGGCATGAACCTGGTTCCCGGCGCATTCGGCGCCATGGTTATTGGTTCGGGTCCGCTGTTTGTTGCCATTGTCGCCCACTTTATGCTTCAAAACGATAAAATGACGTTATTTAAAACCGCCAGCATCATTATCGGATTAATCGGGATTGCCATCATTACACTCGGCCGGACAAAAGTCGAAATCAATAACCGGCTGGAACTGTTGGGAGTTGGGTTACTTCTGATCAACAATTTTTTGTCGGGATATGCCAATGTTTTGGTGGCAAAACACCAGGCCGGAAGATCGGCTGTGGTATTAAGTTCGGCCTCACTGTTTATCGGAGGATTGATTTTATTCCTGGTATCCATTCCGCTCGAAGGGCTGAATACCGGTCCGTTCCCGCCCGTTTATTATTATACGCTGGGCTGGCTGAGTTTTTTGTCGGCGGCTGCATTTGCCATCTGGTTCTCCCTGATTCAGCGGCCCGGGGTAAAGGTTTCGACGCTAAACATCTGGAAATTTCTTATTCCGGTGCTCGGGGCCATTTTAAGCTGGATATTAATCAAAGAGGAAAAACCTGATTTGATTTCCATTCTCGGAATGGCTGTTATTTCGGTTTCGCTGGTAACCCTGAATTATTCCAACCGGAAAGGGAAATAAAAAGCCGGTTCCCCGGGAATGGAAAACCGGCCATAATTTCCATTTTTTTGATTTATTCTTCCAAAACCAGGATTTCAATTTTCCTGAAATCGGTATTATGACTTTCTGCCTGCA
>CAYWBV010000125.1:2639-10904 GCA_964455785.1 uncultured Maribellus sp. | reverse complement strand
CACACCCTTCCGTCGGTAGGATATTTAACCAAAGTAAGAAACAAAAAAGCTTAAACAGGAGCCTATGTATAAAACGGAGGTACGCGGTAGATTAATTGAAGGCGATAAAAGTTTTGCGCAGATTTCGCGCGAGATTACAGCCCCGATTAACGACAAAACACCGCTTTGGTGGTATGCTGCAATGACGGTTAGCCTGGGAATGTTCGGTTTCGGATTGTACTGCATTTATTTAACGGTCACAACCGGGATTGGTTTGTGGGGTGTGAACAACACAATTGCCTGGGGTTGGGCCATCATTAATTTTGTATGGTGGATTGGAATCGGGCACGCCGGAACGGCTTTTTCCATTTTCCTTTTGATTTTGCGGCAAAAGTGGCGTACGGCAATCAACCGCGCTGCCGAAGCAATGACGGTTGTAGCTGTATTTTGCGCCAGTTTATTTCCATTATTACACATGGGACGTCCGTGGTTGTTTTTTTACATTTTCCCGTATCCGAATACGCGAGGCCCGTTGTGGGTGAATTTTAACTCGCCGCTGTTTTGGGACTTTGTGGCCATTTCGGCTTACCTTTTGATTTCGGCCAGTTTCTGGTATTTCGGGATGGTGCCCGATTTTGCCACAATTCGCGATACCACCAAATCGAAAATCAAAAAAGCGTTGTACGGATTTTTTGCTTTTGGCTGGACAGGTTCAAGCAGAGAGTGGCTGCGTTACGAGGGGTTGAGTTTTGTACTCGGCGGAATTGCTGCGGTTTTGGTTGTTTCGGTGCATTCCATTGTATCCACCGACTTTGCCGTTTCGGTTGAACCGGGCTGGCATACTACGATTTTCCCGCCCTATTTTGTGGTTGGAGCAATTTTTTCGGGTTTTGCCATGGTGTTGACTCTTGTTACGTTAATGCGGGTACTTTATAAAATGAACGATTTTGTTACCGACTCGCACATCGACGCGGTCTGCCGGATCCTGGTATTCATTTCTTTAATTATGGGAACAGCTTATATGACCGAAATTTTTATGGCCTGGTATTCCGGTTCCGAATACGAAACGTACATGTTTTTCAGGACAAGGATTTTTGGTGAATATGCTTTCCAGTTCTGGGCTATGTTTGTTGCCAATGCACTTGTTCCGCAACTGTTCTGGTTCAAGGCGGTTCGCCGGAAAATGTGGGTGGTTTTCCTGATTTCTATCGTTATCAACATTGGAATGTGGTATGAACGCTTCAACATTGTGGTTACTTCGCTGAGCCGCGATTACCTGCCTGCCAACTGGGCTAACTACTCACCAACCTGGGTTGAGGTAGGATTTTTTGTGGGAACACTCGGAATGTTTATTGCCGGAGTACTCTTGTTCTTCCGCTACATCCCGATGATTGCCATTTCAGAAATAAAAAGTGTGGCCAAATTCGACAAACCACGCAGGGATCATTTAAAACACGGTAGTCATGAGTAAAGAATATATTTTGGGTGTTTTTGACGATGAGGACAGCCTCGTGGAAGCTTTTAACAAAGTAAAGGACAAAGGCGTTTTGCCGGTTGAAGTTTACACACCGTACCCTGTTCATGAAATTCTGGAGGGAATGGGCAAAAAAACAAAAATTACCCATGCTGCATTTTTCTTTGGGCTTTTTGCAGCAACCGGAATCCTTGGATTTTTGTACTATGCAGCGGTAATAGACTGGCCGCTCAACTACGGTGGAAAACCGTTTAACTCTTTCCCGTCGTTTATTGTGGTGACGTTGGTGGCAACCATTCTTTCCATCACCTTATTAACCTTGTTGACTTTTTCAATACGAGCTAAAATTTTCCCGGGTAAAAAGCCTGAAATTTTTCACGACCGCGCTACCGACGATAAATTTGTGATGGTGATTGATAAAAAGAGTTTGGGTGAAAATGCCTCAGAAGTGAATTCGATTATTAAAAAATTGGGTACAATTGAATAAACAGGGACATGAATAAAATCAAAAATATCGGGTTATTCAGTTTAATGGTACTGTTGCTGGGTTCGTGCGATTACAACCGCCGAACCACCGGTTGGGATTATGCCGGTGATATGATAAAATCGCCTGCCTACGAAAGTTATACACCCAATCCGAATTTTGCTGACGGAAAAACCATGCAGGCGCCGGTGGAAGGTACAATTCCGCGTGGGATGATACCGTACGCTTTTGAAAAGACGGATGAAGATCGGCTTCTGGCCGCTCAAACGTTGGTGAACGAAATGGAATCGTCGCCTGAAAATCTGGAACGGGGCAAAAAAATGTACGGGATTTACTGTATGCAATGCCACGGCGAAAAAGGCGACGGACAGGGTTCGCTTTTTGTCAGCAAAAAATATCCTTATCCACCGGCCAGTTTACTGAGCGAAAAAATGCTGGCAAACCCCGAAGCAGATATTTACCATGTGATAACGGTAGGTTTCGGGGTGATGGGCGAACACGGCTCGATGATCTCACCGTCCGACCGCTGGAAAATTGCGATGTACATTAAGAACGAATTACAACCATAAACCGGCAAATCCGAAAAAAATAAGCTGAAATGGAAAACAGACTGATTATTTCGAATAAATTTAAAATGCTCACCTATGTTTTAATTGGCATCGGTGTGCTTTCGTTTGTTCTGGGTTTTATTTTTGATGCCAAACGTACCTGGGCCAATTACCTTTTAAACAACTATTATTTTCTGTCGCTGGCCATCGGCGCTGCGTTTTTTGGCGCCATTCAATACATTGCACAGGCAGGCTGGTCGGCTGCGTTTAAACGAATTCCCGAAGCCATGGCAGCTTACATTCCTTTTGCAGCCGTGTTTTTTGTTATCCTTTATTTCGGAATGCACTCTGTTTTTGAATGGACACACGAGGAAGTGGTTCAGAACGACCACCTTCTTCAGCATAAATCGCCCTACCTGAATATCCCGTTTTTCTTTGTCAGGGTGATTGTATTTTTTGCGGTTTGGACCATTCTATCCAAATTACTTCGCCGGTTGTCGTTAAAAGAAGATGAAGCTGGAGGAATGGAGTATTTTGAAAAGTCGGAATTTTATTCCAAGGTTTTCATTTTTGTGATTGCCCTTTCATTTACCATCTTCGCTGTGGATATGTTGATGACACTAGAACCGCACTGGTTCAGTACACTGTTCGCCGCCAAAAGTTTTATCGCTGCATTTTTACACGGTTCCTCGGTTATCACGTTAATCGTGATCATTCTTTCGCGGCTCGGGAAATTCGACATCCTCAACCGCAGCCATCTGCACGATTTTACACGTTATATTTTTATGACCAGCATCATTTGGGGCTACTTTAATTTTGCTGAGTTTATGCTCATCTGGTACGGGAATATTCCGGAAGAAACATCTTGGTTTGTTCACCGCTGGGACGGAGCCTACAAAATTCTGTTTTTCGCCAACATCATCATCAACTGGTTTATTCCTTTTATAGTTCTGATGCCGCGCAAAACTTCGCGGAGCAAGATGGTAATCACTCCGGTTATCATTTTGCTGATGATCGGTCAATACACCGAGTTGTATTACATCATCTGGCCGGCAACGGTACACGAACCCAAATTCGGCCTGCTCGAAATCGGTACATTTGTAGGTTATCTCGGGTTATTTTCATTGGTTGTGGCAACCTGGCTGGCAAAGGCAAACTTAGTTCCTAAAAATCATCCGTATCTCGAAGAAAGTTTGTACCATCATTTTTAATTGACCGCAACGGGATTGACCCGTTTCGTGTTATTGAACATGTTTTCGTAAAAAGAGCCGGAAAGTTGTAATTTGGATTTTGATATAATTACTCATAGCGTTACATTTATGTCGTTAATTCAAATTATATCCGATGTCAATAATTACAATTCTCCCCGATTGGACTCAAGTCGGCCTTTTTGAACAGGTTTTTTGGGTCGTAACGATTCCGGCAACAGTGGTGTTTCTGATTTTGCTGGCGCTCACCATTTTTGGCGGCGAAGCCGATGCCGGAGTTGATGTGCATACAGATGTCGATGGAGGAATTGCCGATGGTGATTCCATTCCGTTTCAGTTTCTTTCACTGAAAAATATTGTGGCGTTTTTTGCCGTATTTGGCTGGTCGGGTGTCGGTTTTATCCACGCCGGGCTTGCATCGTGGCTGGTGATTTTGCTGGCAACCATTTGCGGGTTACTCATGATGGTTTTAATGGCTACGCTGTTTTACCTGATGTCGAAACTCGCAGAGAGCGGTACTTTGAGAATGAAAAACGCCGTTGGGAAATTAGGTGAAGTTTACCTGGTTATTCCGGCGAACCGTGGCGGGATGGGAAAAGTCCAGCTTAACGTCCAGGGATCGTTACGTACGCTCGACGCTATCACCGACGATTTGGAGAAAATTCCCACATCTTCCATCATTCAGGTTCTCGACGTCATCGACGACCAAATCCTGCTTGTAAAAAAACAAGGCAAATAAAAACAAGTTAATAACCATTTAAACCATTTTTTTATGAATGACTATTTTGTAATTCTGATAAGCATCGCAGCGCTTTTTTTGTTTATCATCATCGTTGCCATGATGCGGCGGTACAAACGTTGTCCGTCGGACCGGATTCTTGTGGTTTACGGGAAAATCGGCAAAGGCGCCGATAAGGAAACCCGTTCCGCCAAGTGTATCCACGGTGGCGCTGCTTTTATCTGGCCGATTATCCATTCCTACGCATTTTTGGATTTAACGCCGCTTTCCATCGAAATTAACCTGACAAGCGCACTGAGTAAACAAAACATCAGGGTTGACGTGCCTTCCCGGTTTACCGTCGGGATTTCTACCGAGCCGAACATCATGAATAACGCGGCAGAACGTCTTTTGGGGCTTTCGCAGGAGTCCATCAGCAATCTTGCCAAAGATATTATTTTCGGTCAGTTGCGTCTGGTAGTGGCTACAATGGAAATCGAAGAAATCAACAGCAACCGCGACCTGTTTCTCGCCGCTGTTTCTTCCAACGTGGAAGCCGAACTCAAAAAAATCGGATTAAAGCTAATCAACGTCAACGTAACCGATATCAACGATGAATCGGGTTATATCGACGCACTTGGAAAAGAGGCCGCTGCCAAAGCGATTAACGACGCCAAAAAAAGTGTAGCCGAAAAAAACCGCGACGGAGAAATCGGGCAGGCTATGGCTCATCGGGAACAGCGTGTTCAGGTGGCCAGCGCCGATGCCACTGCTGTTGAAGGAGAAAACATCGCCAAAGTGACCATTGCCAACTCGGATGCCGACCGCCGTGAAAGAGAAGCGGAAGCAAACCGGAGAGCTGTAGCAGCCGAGCGGGTTACAGAAGCTCGTGCCCTGGAAGAAGCATACGCAGCCCAGAAGCTGGCTGAACAGGTGAGGGCCGAGAGGGATAAAGCCACACAAACCGCCAATATTGTTATCCCGGCCGAAATCGACAAACAAAAGGTAACCATCGATGCGGAAGCCGTTGCCGAACAAAAAAGAAGGATTGCCAAAGGGGAAGCCGATGCCATTTTTATGAAGATGGAGGCCGAAGCCAAAGGTATTTATGAAATTCTGAGCAAACAGGCGCTCGGTTTCGACCAGTTGGTGAAAGCCGCCGGAAACGATCCGCAAAAAGCAGTGATGATGATGATTACCGACAAACTCCCGGAACTGGTAAAAACACAGGTGGAAGCCATCAAAAATATCAAAATTGATAAAGTTACCGTTTGGGAAACAGGAAACGGCAAAGATGGAAAAACGTCAACGGCCAACTTTATGCAGGGATTGCTGGGTTCCATACCTCCGTTGGACGACATTTTTAAATCGGCCGGAATGGAACTGCCCAATTATTTGAAAGGTACGCCGGTTCAGGAAGAAAAAACTGCCGACAGTTCAGTCATTAAAAAGAAAGATATTCATCCAGAGCAATAGGCATAATCTTTATTTTTTGGTTTTTTTACCGGTCTTCCTGGTGAGGACCGGTATTTTTATGGTCTCATCTGAAGATATTTCAAAACAAATCATGTAATTTGAAATTTTATATTTGTACCAATAGCAAAATCAAAGTCAATGGAAATTTTTAGCGCTCAAAATGTAAACAAGGTTTTTGCCGATACCAAAGCGCTGACCGATGTGAGCATTTCAGTCAGTGAACAAAGCATTTTCGGGCTTCTCGGCCCAAACGGCGCGGGCAAAACCACACTTATCCGCATTATCAACCAGATTACCGCGCCCGACAGTGGCGAAGTTTTTCTCGGAGGCCGGAAAATGACCCGCGCCGATATTGTACACATCGGTTATCTGCCCGAAGAACGGGGGCTTTACAAAAAGATGAAAATCGGGGAGCAAGCGGTTTACCTGGCGCAGTTAAAGGGTATGAGCAGGCACGAAGCCACTCTTAACCTGAAAAAATGGTTCGAAAAATTCGAAATTATGGCTTGGTGGAACAAAAAAGTGGAAGAACTTTCCAAAGGGATGCAGCAAAAAGTTCAGTTTATCACTACCGTGGTACACAAACCCAAACTGCTCATTTTCGACGAGCCGTTCAGCGGCTTCGACCCGATCAATGCCAACCTCCTCAAACAGGAAATACTGAACCTTCGCGACGACGGCGCAACCATCCTCTTTTCAACCCACAACATGGCTTCGGTGGAGGAGTTGTGCGACCACATTGCACTGATCAACAAATCGGTAAAAATTGTGGACGGGGCAACCGACGAAATCCGCGAAAGATATAAACTGAACATTTTCGAAATAAAATACCGCGGAGATTTTCACCGGGTCAACTCCATCCTCGGGAACAACATCAAAATTCTCGAACACAACGAAAACAAAAAGGAAAACCAGATTAAACTACAGTACCTCGATGTTGAATCCGGCAATACACTGCTGCAAACCCTGATTCCGGTGGCCGAAATTGTTTCATTCGAGGAGGTTATACCCGGGATGAACGATGTGTTTATTAAAGCTGTTGAAGAATCGAACAAAAACAAATAGAAATGAATAAAACATTACTCATACTACAACAGGAATATCTGAAACGGGTAAAGAAAAAATCGTTTATCATCCTTACTTTACTTATCCCGTTTTTATTCGCCGGGATGTTTGCGCTGATTATTTTTCTTTCAATCAATAACGACAAAGAGGAACGCACCATCGCGGTTTACGACGAATCGCAACTTTTCCTCGGGCAACTGGAAAACGAAGGTTATACCAAATTTCATTTTGTGCCCAAAGAGGAGTACGATAACCTGAAATCCAATCTGAAAGAGAGCTCTTTTTATGCCCTTTTGTATATTCCCGCAAGTATTTACACCGACAATATTGCGCAGTTAATATCCGAAAAGCAGGTGCCTATCGAGCTGAGCGAACAGATTTCCCGGAAATTAAGCCGCTTTATTGAAAATGACAAACGTCAGAAAGTGATTAACGAAACGCAGATTCCCGATCTGGAAGAGCGTCTGGCCGCCACGCGAACCAATATTAAACTAAATACGCTGAAAGTTTCGGAAACCGGCGAGACCAAAAAAAGCTCTTCAACGATAGCTTTTATTGCCAGTTATGCGATGGGTTTTATCATCTACTTTTTTGTTTTTATGTACGGTTCGATGGTGATGCGCAGTGTTATGGAAGAGAAAAAAAGCCGGATTATCGAAGTGATTATTTCGTCGGTAAAACCGGTTGAACTGATGGCGGGCAAAATTATCGGGACCGCGCTGGTCGGGCTGACACAGGTTGGCATCTGGGTTGTTTTGGGATTGATTTCGTTGACCGTGGTACAGGGGTTTTTTACCCCGGAATCGGCACAGCAAATCGGGCAGAATATCATGGAAACGCAGCCGCAAATGAACCCGGCCATGACACAGGCTGCCGGCCAGAGCCAAATCGTGGAGGTGATGGAAATGATTGGCAACCTCAACCTGCCGCTGATTGTTTTTTCGTTTGTATTCTACTTTTTGGTGGGCTACCTCATGTACAGTTCGCTGCTTGGCGCCGTGGGGGCAGCCGTCGATAACGAAGAAGATTCGCAGCAACTGGTTTTTCCGGTTACTTTTCCGCTTATTCTGTCCATCATGCTGCTGTTTCCCATTGCCCGGAATCCCGAGGGGCCGGTGGCTTTCTGGGGGTCGATGATCCCGTTTACCTCGCCCGTGGCCATGCTGGCGCGTATCCCGTATGGAGTTCCAACCTGGGAGCTGTTGCTTTCCATGTTTTTACTGGTACTTACCACGGTGGGCGCCATCGCCGCCGCTGCAAAAATCTACCGCATTGGGTTATTGATGTACGGGAAGAAGGTAAACCTGAAAGAA
>CAYWBV010000125.1:0-2539 GCA_964455785.1 uncultured Maribellus sp. | reverse complement strand
AAAAAAAGATGAAAGCACAAACTATTTTGGAAACCATCGGGAATACCCCGCATGTAAAAGTAAACCGTTTGTTCCCGGCCGGTTATGAAGTCTGGGTGAAACTGGAAAAAACCAATCCCGGGGGAAGTATAAAAGACCGTATTGCCCTCTCGATGGTGGAAGATGCCGAAGCCCGGGGAATTTTAAAAGAAGGTTCGGTAATTATTGAACCGACCTCGGGAAATACCGGCATCGGGCTGGCGCTGGTGGCGGCGGTAAAAGGGTACCGGCTGATACTGACCATGCCCGAATCGATGTCGGTAGAGCGGCGGCAGGTTTTATCGGCTTTGGGCGCCGAACTGGTGCTCACTCCAAAAGAAAAAGGAATGAAAGGTTCGATAGCCAAAGCGCAGGAACTCGCCGCCGAAATTGCGGGGTCGTGGATTCCGCTCCAGTTCTCCAACCCGGCCAATGTGGAGGCCCACCGGAAGTTTACAGCACAGGAGATTGTCGATGATTTTCCGGAAGGGTTTGATTACCTGATTACCGGCGTTGGCACCGGGGGCCACATTTCAGGCGTTGCCGAAGTGTTAAAACAAAAGTTCCCCAACCTGAAAGTATTTGCGGTAGAGCCGGAAGCAAGCCCGGTCATCAGCGGTGGACAACCCGGCCCGCACCCCATCCAGGGAATTGGCGCCGGTTTTATCCCCGACAACCTGTACACCGGGTTACTCGACGGAACCATCCAGGTGAGTAAGGCCGAAGCTTTTGAATATGCGCAGCGGGCAGCCAGGGAGGAAGGGCTGTTTATCGGTATTTCATCGGGCGCCTCGCTGGCGGCGGTAGCTAAAAAAATAAAGGAGATTCCCGCCGGGTCGCGGATTTTAACCTTCACGTACGACCACGGCGAACGTTACCTCTCGGTGGAAGGACTGTATTAAAACCTTTTCGCAAAAAAGAAATAACAAGGGTTCCGTTTGTTTTTACGGAATCCTTTTTTTTATCCCAAACTCATCGCAGAAAATGCGTAACGCCCGGTTCGGGATCGGCAAATTGAGTCAGCCAACTTTTACAACCCGGTTAACGATGTATTTCCACTGTGTCACGCAACCTTTTGGTGCTGAACTTCATCTGAATCGTTAATTGAACTGAAAAAACCGAAAAGATGAAAACAAAATTTTTACGATTGATTTCCTTTTTCCCACTTCTGGCGTTGCTTTGTGTGATACTGATGGCGGGATGCAAAGAAGAAGAAAGCTATGATCCCTCAAGTATTGTAGGGAAATGGCAAGTCATTCAGTTTCCAGAAAATTGTGTCGGATTTGGTAATAAAATAATTGAATTTACTCCTGATTCTGTATTCAAAAAATACATTGAAAATGAACTGGATTTTATTTCAACTTTTAATATCAAGGCTGGTAGTATGGGCTACGATACAATTTTCTTTCACAATCCCGACACATATCCCAATTGGGAACTAATAGCTCTAAAAAGCAGTGATACTCTTCATCTTGTTTCTCCCATTTTAACACTTACTTATACGTGCGGTTATTTTAAACGTAAAAATTGAAAAGATGAAAACAAAATTTTTACGATTGATTTCCATTTTCTTCCTCCTGTTGCTGGTTTGTGTAGTACTGCCGGCGGGATGCGATGATGATGAATATTCCAATTTAGTGGAAGGATATATTGTTGGTTCTTTTGCTTGCGAAGAGGTTAATTCTGAGGGACAGGCAACCGGAGACTTGACTGAAAGAGGCTACTGCATATTGTTGGAAGGTAGTGAAAATGCAGATTTCAAATGGCCTATGGATTTCTATACGTTTGATCTTCCTTCAGGGCTTTTTGAGTTTCCGGAAGAAATAATACTGCCTGGAACTAACGGAAACGATTGTGGTCCATGGTTTTTTCCTGCAAATTCAAGGAGTGTATATAAAATTAAGTTTAGCTATCGGGTATTGAATAAAAAGGAAAGAGCCAAATACGCTTGTGGTGGTTGTATGGCAATGCTCCAACCATTTCCCTGGGATGATTACAATGAAATATCGTTAAAAGTTATTTCAAAAGTCAATTAACATCTCAAAACAATTATGACGAAACCAAAAATAACTAAGAGTCTGTTTATTGCCGGGATTACTTTTACGATGATATTCACGTAACCTTTTTGCGCTGAACTTCATCTGAATCGTATATCGAACTGAAAAAACCCAAAAGATGAAAACAAAATTTTTACGATTGATTTCCTTTTTCTCGCTTCTGGCGTTGCTTTGTGTAATACTGCCGGCAGGGTGCGAAAAAGAAGAAGAACCGGAGGTTCAGGATGCAAGCGGTCTTGTGCTGTTCTATGGAGAACCCGCTGCGGATGGATGCGGTTGGATGATTAAAATTAATCATGTTGAATATTCGCCGATAAACCTCGAATCTGTTTTTCAGACGGATAGTTTGGAAGTTGAACTGGATTTCGACAAATTAAACACAACATGGAATTGCGGCTGGAGAGAACCAGGATATCGTCAGATTAAAATCACCAGGATAAATATCAAAAATTAACTTCTCAATT
>CAYWBV010000124.1:0-11050 GCA_964455785.1 uncultured Maribellus sp. | reverse complement strand
AAGGGTTGTCGCATAAAGAAATAGCGGAAAAACTGGCCATTTCCACCAAAACCGTAGAATATCATATTACACAGTCGTCTCGTTTCCTGAAAGAAAAACTTAAAAGTCTGGGATTTTTGTCGTTTCTCTGGGTTTATCTCTTTTTATGAAAAAAAATCAGTTTTTCACCAGGGATGTACCTTTGGGCTGTGTATCTAATGATAGAAAACACAGAAATGAAGAATTTATTTAAAAAGTATTATTATTCCATATTACGTCCCGACGAATTTTCAGAGATAGAAGAGCTTTTGGCCGGGAAACAAAACGACGCGGATATTTCGAAAGCGATAAAACCTTTATGGGACGAAAACCTTCTGGAAAATTCAGAGTTACCCAATCCCAATCCGGCATTACTGCAAAAAATAAAAGAAGTCATTTCCCTGAATGAACGTAGAGCCGCGCAACACAAGATAAAAATTTACAGCGTAGGGCTTAGAATTGCCGCAGCGTTGGTTATCGGATTGCTGGCCACCAACTTTTTCTTTTTTTATAAAGCCGGGCACAAGCCATATTCGGGCCAACTGCAAACGATACACACACCTTATGGTGCAAAAACAAATATAACATTACCCGATGGTTCTAAAGTTTGGTTAAATTCCGGGACAACCCTTTCATTTCCTTCCGTTTTTGAAAAAAACAGGCCGGTTACACTGGTGGGCGAAGCTTTTTTTGAGGTAGTTAAAAGCCGCGACCCTTTTATTGTTTCAACCAACTACGGGGAAGTGGAAGTGAAGGGGACTTCGTTTAATGTAAAAGCTTTTTCTGATGACAATTCATTTGAAACCACCCTGGTGGAAGGAATTGTAACGTTAAAAGACAAAAATACGACAAACGGGGTTACCCTTCAGCCCGGGCAACATGCTGTACTAACCGCCAGCGGATACACCATAAAAAATGTTAACCCTGAACTTTTTACCAGTTGGAAGGAAGGAAAACTCGTTTTCGAGCGGGAACCATTTGCCAGTTTGGTCAAAAAACTGGAACGCTGGTATAACGTAAAAATTGATTACAACGACCCGACGCTAAATGAACTGTGGTACACCGGCTCCATTGAAATGGAAAGCATCAGCGAAGTGATGGAAATGATTCGCAAAGCTGCGCCGGTTTCCTATCGTTTTAACAACAAAACCAGAATTTTTACCATAAAAGCAAAAAACGAATAAAACAATTTAAACCGTAACATATGAACTGATAAACAAAACCGACAAAACAAATGACTATAAAAAAAGAAGCAGAAACTTGCACTTTCCGCTTCTTTAAAATAGTTGACAAATAATAGCATTTTTTTATTAATCAAACCATTTCAAAATTATGGAAAAAAATCGATGTATTCATGGATTGAGTCCATGTGTATTTAAAATGTTGAGAATTATGAAACTGACCTTTCTTTTGGTATTACTGTCGTTTATGGGTGTGTTCGCATCTGATGGCTATTCGCAAACGACCCGGCTAACGCTCTCTGTGAAGGAGTTGAGATTGGAAGATTTTCTGATTAAAATTGAAGATCAGAGTGAATTCCGTTTCTTTTATGCTGGAAAAATTAATGTGGAAAAAAAGATTTCGGGGGATTTTCAAAACAAAAAAGTCACCGAAATATTAGACGAAATCGGGAAGGAAGCAGGAATAAAGTACGAAGTTATGGGGAGGCAAATCATCCTCGCACCTGCTGAAGAAATTACTGAGATGAACATGCAGCAACAGCAAAAATCCATTTCAGGAACCGTTACCGATAAAAGAAGTCAGCCGTTACCCGGTGTTACTGTCATTGTAAAAGGTACAACACAGGGCACTGTTACCAATGTTGACGGTGCATTCTCTCTGTCCAATCTTCCGGACAATGCCTCATTAATATTTTCGTTTGTGGGTATGAAAACCCAGGAAATGGCGGTTGGTAACCAGGCGAATATTACGATTGTGATGGAAGAAGATGCCATCGGGATTGAAGAGGTTGTGGCGGTTGGGTATGGAGTACAAAAGAAAATCAATTTAACCGGCTCGGTTGATGCAGTGAATTCCGAACAGTTGGTTTCCAAATCAGTAGGTCAGGCTTCGATGGCCCTGCAAGGGCTGGCCGCCGGGGTTACCGTAACACAAAACTCAGGGAAGCCGGGCGCTGACGGCGGAACAATCCGAATCAGGGGAATTGGTACCATCGGCGATTCCAATCCTTTAATACTGGTTGACGGAATTCCCGGGAGTATCAATGATTTGGACATTAATGAAATTGAAAGTATATCGGTATTAAAAGATGCGGCGTCGGCTTCCATTTATGGTTCAAGGGCCGCCAACGGGGTAATCCTTGTGACGACCAAAAGAGCCAAAGAAAACCGTTTCCAGGTGAACTACAGGGCTACGGCTGGATGGCAGCAGCCTACTTCGTTAATGGATAAAGTAGGCGGATACGACCACATGGTGATGATCAATGAAGCGTATAAAAATGTTGGCCGGACTCCTCCGTTTGCACAGGACTATGTAGATGCCTACAAACTGAATGCACCTTCCGATGAATATCCGGAAACCGACTGGCACGAAGAAATGCTGAAAAAGCAGGCTTTTCAGCAAAGCCACTATATTGGAGTAAACGGAGGTGGCGAGAATATCCGGGCGTTGGGTTCCATTTCGTACTGGGACCAGGACGGAATTATGCACTCCAATTTTCAAAGGCTGAACATGCGTTTGAATACCGATATTCAGATCAGAAAAAACCTGAGTTTCGGTTTTGACATGCTTTTTAAAAATGACGGGAACAACGAGCCGCCGCAACAATGGGGTTGGTTAGCGAGATATCCTCACAATCTGGCCGGTAAAAACGAGGACGGTACCTGGGGAATTGGCTGGGACGGCCAAAATGGTTGGGCGAGTATGGTTGACGGCGGCAAAACCTACACAAAAAACAACGAAGTTACTGCCAACATGAGACTTGACTGGGCGGCCCTGAAAGGGTTAAATATCGGGTTTCAGGTTGCTCCAAACAAAGCCATCTCTCATTATAAAAGGTTTAGCAAACACGTCGATCTCTATTATCCGGACGGAACGATTATCAACCCGACCGACTTTAAAGCAACGTTGACGGAAAAGTATTCGAAATATGTAACCAATAATTACAAACTGGTTGTTAATTACGACACCAACATCGATTCGCATTCCATCAGTTTATTAGGCGGGTGGGAAGCAATTGATTATAAATCGGAATGGATTCAGGGATACCGCGAACAATATCCGCTCGAAAATTATGAAGTGTTGAACGTGGGGTCGCCAATAAACCAGCAGGCCACCGGTTCTGCGTCCGAATGGTCGCTGATGTCGTATTTTGGCAGGATAAATTATAATTATAAAGAGAAGTATTTATTGGAGGCCAACGTAAGGATGGACGGTTCATCGAGATTTGCCGAGGATTATAAGTTTGGGGTATTTCCTTCATTCTCTGCCGGATGGCGTATCTCGGAAGAATCGTTTATGTCGGATTTGCAATGGTTGCCGTATATGAAACTTAGGGCTTCGTGGGGTATGCTCGGTAACCAGAATATCGGGACTTACCCGTTCTCTTCTTCTGTCGCCATGGGACAAAATTATATTTTTGGTGACATCCCGGTGGTTGGCGCCGCATTAATCGACGGCGCAAATCCGAAAATATCCTGGGAAACAACCGAAATGGTCAACTTCGGGTTCGATGCCAATCTTTGGAAATTTAATATTTCGGCTGATTACTATGTCAAAAATACGTCCGATATCTTGTTGTATTTGCCTATACCGCAAATTGCAGGGCTCTCTGCACCTTATCAAAATTCAGGGAAAGTCAGAAATACCGGCTGGGAAGCGCGGGTCGAGTATTCGGAACAGATCAACGATTTTAGTTTCAGGGTAGCAGCAACGTTGGCCGATGTTAAAAATGAAGTGATCGACCTCGTAGGTACAGGGCCATACATTTACGCCCGCACCGTGCACATGGAAGGATATCCCATCGGGTCGCTTTTCGGACTGGAATCGGAAGGTTTGTTTCAAAACCAGGAGGAAGTTGATTCGCACGCAACCCAGTTCGGACCGGTTAAACCCGGCGATATCAAGTACAAGGATCAAAGTATCGATATTGACGGAGATGGAATATTGGATGAACCCGACGGTGTTGTAAATGCTTCCGACCGTGTTGTCATCGGGAGTACGATTCCCCGATATACCTACAGTTTCGATTTGTCGTGTAACTATAAAGGACTTGATCTCGGACTATTTTTTCAGGGAGTAGGGAAGTGCGATGGTTACCTCGATAATTTTGCCACAATGGCTTTTTATCTCGGGGGGTCTGCCCAGGAATGGCATAAGGATTACTGGAGAGAAGACAATCCGAACGCTTCCTATCCTCGGTTGACATTTAATTATCCGAACAACGAACAGGTTACTTCCTACTGGATCAGAAGCGCTGCCTATTTGCGCCTGAAAAATCTGCAGGTTGGTTATACTTTGCCTAAAAAGTGGATGGACAAAATTTCTGTTCAAAAATTAAGGATGTTTTTTAGCGGGCAAAACCTGCTGACATTCGATAATTTTTATCCCAGTTACGATCCTGAAGCTCCTGTCGGACAAGGAGATTTTTATCCTATGGTTAAAGTATTTTCGTTTGGTATTGAAACAACATTTTAAATCGTGTGAAAATGAAAGCAAAAAAATATTATCTGATCCTGTTGATATTTGCCACAATCGGAATTTTCAGTTGTGATGATTATTTGGAGAAATTTCCTCTTGACGAACCCACCGATATTACTTTCTGGAGTACTGAGGCCGAACTTAAAATGGCAGTCAATTCCATTTACACAAGTCTCTACTGGACAGACCGTTCACCTGTTGTTCATGCTCCTTTTCAGATGTTGCTAAGTATTGTTTCCGATGAAAGCTGGGACCGGAATTTAAGTCCGTGGCAATTGCTCGGACAAGGACTGATTACCCCAAATGAAGAAACATTAATTTACGGCGCATGGAAAAACGGATACGCCACCATCGGAAAATGCAACCGTTTACTGACGAATATGGAAAGGGCCAAGGAAAATACCAACCCTCAGCTCTACGCTAGAATCGAGGCCGAGGCAAGGTTTTTCAGGGCATACAATTATCATCTGCTTACCAATTTATATGGCGACGTACCTTTTGTTACAGAGCCGTTAAGTATTTTCGATGCGGCAATACCAAAAACCAGCAAATCGGATATCTACAATTTTATTTTGGATGAACTGGATGCGGCCGCGGAAATTTTACCTGCGGAATACCCGGCAGCCGACAGGGGAAGAATTACCAAAGGCGCTGCTCTTGCTTTAAAAGCCCGCGTAGCTTTGTTTGAAAGCGACTGGGCGGTTGCAGCAGCCGCCGCCAAAAGTGTTATGGATTTAAATCTGTATGAATTATATCCCGACTACCATTCGTTATTCAATTATGAAGGAGAAAACAACAGCGAAGAGATTTTATCCATTCAGTTCAACCGCGAATATAATTTGACACACCAGACTCCCATCCACGTAAGGGGACGTTTGGCAGGTGGTTATGTAACAAAAATTCCGACACAGGCAATCATAGATTCCTATGAATGTATCGATGGTCTTTCTATTGACAAGTCGCCGTTGTACGATGCAAGTAACCCGTTTGTAAACCGGGATCCCCGGCTTCAGGCTACCTGTGTGCTGCCGGGCTCGGTATTTTTGGGCTATCAGTTCGAAACACATCCCGATAGTATAAAAGTCTGGGATTACAACACGGATCCGCCGCGAAGAGTTGGCAACACCGAAGTTACCAACGCATATGCAACTTTCTCGGGCTATCAGTACCGGAAATATGTGGAAGGCGATGACCGCGAATTCCGCCAGTACAGCGAATTGAATTTTATGTTGATCCGTTATGCCGAAGTACTGTTGACGTATGCCGAGGCAAAAATCGAAAAGAATGAAATCGATAATAGCGTTTATTCGGCCATCAACATGGTGAGGGAACGGGCCGGAATGCCGGAAATTGAAACCGGTAAAACTCAGGCAGAACTTCGGAAAATTATCAGGCAGGAAAGAAAAGTGGAGTTTGTTTTTGAAGGGCAGCGTTTTTTCGACATCCGCAGATGGAAAATTGCTGAAAAGGTGATGCCCGGAAAACTTTACGGACGTCCGCTGAGAAATTATTTGCCGGAGTATGTTCCTGTTTTTGATGAAAACGGAACACCTAGTTACAGTGCTTATGCCGATAAACTCAGAATGTTTGATACCCGCTATTTTAATCCGGCCAAAGATTATTTATGGCCAGTCCCGCAAAAGGAAATCGATATAAATAAAAATCTGACCCAGAATCCGGGATACTAATTACTCTAAAGTTCCATCCGGGATATTTTTGTCCCGGATGGAACCTGTAATGTCTTTTATACTTTTAAGTGAATTGGATGTTCACTAACGGTTATCCGTTTAAAACTAAAATTTTTGGTAAATGAACAGAAGAGAATTTCTAAACTATAGTCTTCCAACTGCCGGTGCGGTGATGCTGGCACCCGGATTTTTCAACTTTCAGGCAATGGCTGAAATCAACAGGCAATTTATCAGTGAAGATATTTTTGATGAATATGATGTGGTTATTAACGGCGCCGGGCTTTCAGGATATTTTGCCGCCATTGAAGCTTCGCAAAAAGGACTGAAGGTGCTTATCGTTGAAAAAAGGCCCGCCCCGGGATACGAAATAACCGCAAAGCGAAAACTGTGGATTGGCGATGACGGCCTGAACCATTGGGACTCCGGTTTAACCCAACTGTTTTTCCCACTCCAGGAACGACAGGAGATTTTTAGCCAGGGCGGAGTTGGCCCCAATAACAGCCATTTTGGAGACGAGTTGCTGCTTTTTGCCGGAACAGTAAAAAAGGGGATGCTCAGAAACCTGCTCGTCAATCATGTTCATGTGTTGTTAATGACCGATGTTTGCGGTATTTTCTCCGACGACAAAAATGTGACGGGCGTACTTTTGGCTTGCAAACAGGGTTTGTACAGTGTAAAATGCCGGAATTTTATCGATGCGTCCGATAACCTTTTGTTCAGCCGTGATTTGGCCGGACAGAAATACAGCATGAAAGCCGGTGGTTTTGTTATGGAGCTGCTGGGTGCTGTCAACCCTCAGAAAAAGATTGTACAGGTTTCTGAAAAGCTGGGAATTTTAAATAATAAAGTTCAGTTTCACCTTGGTAAAAATGTCAGTCCTCAGCTATTCATCGAATTTCAATTCCCGGTTGCCAGCCAGAATATCGAAGACATTGAAAAACAATCGCGGTTGATTGCCGGAGAAATCGGTCGAAATCTTCCGGAGCTGGACGATTCTCTAAAAGAAGCAAAAATTCACTATTATGCGTATGAAAGCAGTTTTGTTTTAGATGCTGCTTCTTTGCCCAAAACCGCTTTGTCGGGGCATTTTGTTTTAACTTCGGAGAACGATGAACTGACCTGCGCCCGTATTCTGAAATTACAAGAATCAGCCGTTCGGTGTATTAAAGAATTAAACTCGACAAAAACCACTGGAGAACCTAAATTGTTGGTTTTACCGGGAACAACCATTCCATATAAACAAGTCGAACAAAGCCGTTCCCGCGAATCCGGTCTCTCCATGCCTTTGGTAAAATGTGAATTTTCGTTTTCAAAATGGATAAAAAATGAAAAACAATGCCAGGTGCTGGTTGGCGGAGCAGGTACTTCAGGAGCCGTTGCGGCAATCGGCGCGGCCGAAAGAGGAGCGGATGTAATCGCTGCCGATTATTTTAACGATCCCGGCGGGACAAAAACCCTCGGAGGAGTAATGGGATATTACCACGGGATGCGTGTGAACAGTTATCTCGATAAGTTGGAAGATGAATCCGACCAGCTTTCTTCTGAAATTCATTTTTCAAAAAAACCGGGACGCCAGTTTTATCTTTTAAAACGTTTGTCAGACCTGAATACAAAATTCCTTTCCGGGGCTATTATCTGCGGTGCCGTGGTTGAAAACAAAAAGGTGGAAGGTATTATAATCTGCCGGAATGGGAAACTGGAAAAAATTATGGGAGATATTGTTATCGATGCAACCGGCGACGGCGACATTGCCTGTTTCTCCGGGGCCGAAGTTGAGCATGGGAATGCGAGAAACGGCCTAACCCAGAATTACAGCCAGTGGAACCTGGCCGGCGGCGGCAAATCACCTTCCAATACAAACTCTGATTACGATATTATTGATAATACGAAAATAGCTGAACTCCAGAGAGGTTTGTTTTTGTCGCATTACGAAGCCCATTTTTACGATTTTCACCCTTATCTTACCGTAAGAGAATCCAGAAGGATAAAAGGATTGTATGAACTGACCCTTATTGATGCATCAGAAGCAACCCATTTCGATGATTTAATAACGGTGGCAAGCAGCGATTATGATCCTCATTTTGTTGGATACAGCGAATATACAAGATGTGGATTCCTGTTGCCTCATTCCAATATAGTAAAAGTCGAAATTCCTTACAGGGCAATTGTTCCCAGGGGGCTCGACGGTATTTTAATTTCGGGGAAAGCTTTTAGCCAGACCCAGAATGCCCTGCAGTTTACACGAATGTCGGCCGATTTGACGGTGCTGGGATATTTGACAGGGCAGGTAGCCGCCGAGGCAGCCACCAGCAAAACCGAACCCAAAGATTTTAACATTGCGAAACTGCAAAAGGAATGGTTTGATCGTGGATTTCTTCCGAAAGAATATGCCGGGAAAAAAGCCGGCAACAGTACAACAGATTCGAATGAAATTAACAATCGAATAAAAAACCTGGGTCAAGGTAAAAATGAGTTTTTGTATGAATGTAGCAAATTACAGAAAGAAACAGCAGTCCCGCTACTCAGCGAGAGTTTCGGAACGATAAATAACTCTGACGGAAAATTGCTGACAGCAAAGGCATTGGCCTGGTTTGGCGAAACAACCGGAAACGAGTTGCTTACCGCTGAATTGGCTGAACTTTTTGCAAAGGAACAAAAAGATGGTTACCCCGGTGGTTATATCGATACCTACGACGATATCAGGGGCCGCGAAAAAAATGTTATAGAAGGAGTGTTCTGGAAGATAAACCAAAACATTGCTCTCCTTGCGATGGCCGGTAATCGGGAAAGTGCAGCAACCATAAAAACCATTCTTGAAAACACTACTTCGGGCGGAGTGATGGTACCGCGGGAAAGCGACTACTTTAACGAACGCATCGACCTGAGGATTGTACCGTTTTACAACCGGATCCTTAATTTGTGTTTTTATGCCGAACGGGTTCCTGATCGGAATTTTATCCCGGGGTTCGAAAAACTGCTGACCGATAAAAACATCGGCGGTTATGTTACCGGTGAATATCAAAATACCCGCTGGAAAGTTTACGGGGCTGTTTTGGAACTGAATATTGGAGCAGCGATGGCCCGGTGCGGATCAAAAACCGGGTACGAACTTCTGCTGGCTTATCTAGGGGATATTCATTTTAATTTCAGGGATTTTGCCGAAAACGAACTTCAGGAACTTACCGGCGCCAATTACCGATCGGATAAAAGTGCCTGGCAGAAATATGTAAAAACATTGTCGTTTCCGCAATCGTGTAAAGGGTTGGTAAAGGAGACTGAAATGTAAATAATTTCCGGTTATCTGTTTCACCCATAACCGACGTGCCAAAAAACAAGAGGTGTGCCGGTATGGTTAAATTATTTCATTCAAAACAATAAAAATGAAGACATTATATAAACTTGTCACAGTATTGGCAATTCTTATTCTCACAATTATTTTTTCAGCCGAAGGTGTTTCGGCGCAGACCATTATTGCTCCAAAAGAACAAAAGTCGAACCCGGCGTATAAGGACGCAAAACCAGTGGTCCCCATCAAAAAAATATGTACCGGCAAAGTAATCCACCGGTTTCACGACACTTCGCCGGTCAGTCCTTCGGGCCGGTACATGGCTTTGTTCCGCATCCCGTTCGAAGATCATTATCCCGAACCGGGCGATGTTGGTGAAGTGGTTTTGGTAGATTTAAAAACATTAAAGGAACGCGTGCTGGCCCAGTCATTCGGCTGGGAAATGCAGGTTGGCGCCAATGTTCAATGGGGCGCCACCGACCATGAACTTTTTTTTAACGATGTGGATACCGCAACCTGGGAGACCTTTACCGTAAAACTCGACCTGTTTTCCGGAAAATCGGAACGAATCAACGGCCCGCTGTTTATGGCAACTGCAGATGGCAGGAAACTGGTCAGCCACAATCTTGTCAATTCAATACATGCACAATCAGGCTACGGTGTGATTGTCCCCGATAGCCTGACCCAATACAATATCGGACTGAAGGATAACGACGGGATTTTCGTCACTGATGTTGAAACAGGTGTTTCCAAAAGAATCGTATCCATCCGCGAAATCTATGAACAGGCGGTTCCATCGGTTACAGTGTCCAACCCCGACAGTTTTGCAGTTTACTGTTTTAAAGCTATGTGGAATCCGCAGGCGACAAGAATAATGACTTGTCTGATGTTAAAACCGTTAAACGGAGGAAAAAGAAAAGTGGCCGTTATTACCATGCGACCCGACGGCTCCGAAATCAGAACCGCAATAACCCATGAGAAACATGCCAAAGGAGGCCATCATATGGCCTGGACGCCCGATGGCGAACACATTTCGATGAACCTCGAAAATGACGGAAAGCCCGGTTTGGAAATCATTACCGTAAAATACGACGGCAGCGAACTAAAAACTGTCTTCCCGATCGGCTCCGGCCATCCGTCGTTTCACCCCAAAGGAT
Organism: uncultured Maribellus sp.; assembly: GCA_964455785.1. Classification (GTDB taxonomy): domain Bacteria; phylum Bacteroidota; class Bacteroidia; order Bacteroidales; family Prolixibacteraceae; genus Draconibacterium. The sequence goes on along the minus strand of CAYWBV010000124.1, from coordinate 242 downwards.
TGCCTTTTGTTATTACCGATTCTTACTGGAACGAACCGGTTACCCGGAACGACGGATTTATTCCCCTGCGCCTCCTGAATACCGAAACGGGCGAAGAAATCAGGATTGCCTATGTTTTTGTTCCGAGGGTAAACGACAGTTCTTTTCGTGTTGATCTTCACCCAACCTGGGACCGTACAGGAAGGTATGTTATTTTTAACGGGTACGAAGATAACGAACGGTGTGTTTTTATGGCCGATATG
>CAYWBV010000123.1:8332-11139 GCA_964455785.1 uncultured Maribellus sp. | reverse complement strand
GAAATTCATTCCCCACGGCCGCGCAATGGCCGGATAGGTATTTCCGTTCGACAACGCAAAGTTGGAATCGGTTCCCATCAACGGGTTTACCAGGTCGGTAATTTTTTCGTCCTGGTTTGTTGAGGTACGATGAATCGTGTCGTTGTTACCCCTGTTGTTGCACCCCGATAAAAACAGCAGGGTGAAAATGATGATTGTGTATTTCATATTTTGTTTTTGTTTTAATATACCATTGATTTGGGCCGGTTTTCCGGTTTAACGCCAAAATCCGGGTTGGGCTGGCTGCCCATCGTAAATTTCAGGGTGCCGCCGTTTAAAATGTCTTTATGTGTAATAAACGATTTTTCGTACGGCTGACCATTCAGTTCTGCCGACTGGATGTAAATGTTTTCGGCGTTATTGTTTTCGGCCACAATTTTGAACGATTTTCCCCCGGGCAGGCCTATTTCTGCTTCGTTGAAAACCGGGCTTCCAAAAACGTAGGCGCCGTTGGCCGGGTTCACCGGGTATATTCCCATCGACGATAAAACATACCACGCCGACATCTGGCCGCAGTCTTCGTTTCCGCATAACCCATCGGGCTGATCAGTGTACATGGTTTTACAGATTTCGCGCACAAGCCTTGCTGTTTTCCACTGCTGTCCTGCGTAAGCGTAAAGATAAGTGGTGTGGTGGCTCGGTTCGTTCCCGTGGGCGTATTGTCCAATCAGCCCTGAGATGTCGGCAGATGCCCCTTCCACCTTGACGGATTCGATGGTAAACAGGCTGTCGAGTTTAGTTACGAACGTTTCTTCGCCGCCAAAAAGCCGGATTAAACCTTCCGGGTCGTGCGGAACGAGCCAGGTATATTGCCATGCGTTTCCTTCGCAGAAATCGTCGTTGCGGTGTTGCGACGAAATGGGATCAAAAGGCGTCCTCCAGCTTCCGTCGGCCATTTTCCCGCGGACAAACTGAATCTCTTTATCAAAATAGTTTTCGTAATATTTAGCTCTTTTTGAAAACTGTTCGGTATCTGCGGTTTTTCCCAGCGCGTTTGCCATAGCAGCAATACACCAGTCGTCGATGGCGTATTCCATGGCACGGGCTACAGATTCCACCTGCGAATCGGCCGGAATAAATCCCTGCGATTTTATAAAATCCAAACCCCGTTCGTCGCGCAGGGCAAACGATTTTATGGCTTCGAATGCTTTTTCGGCATCAAATCCGCGGAAGCCTTTTAAATAAGCGTCGGCAATAACCGGGACCGCGTGATAACCCACCATCGTATTGGTTTCGTTTCCGTGGAGATGCCACACCGGCAGTTTTCCCTGCTGGTCGTAAATGTCGAGCATTGTATTTATAAAATCGTTGACACGGTTGGGTTGTACTATCGTGTATAGCGGGTGTGCTGCCCGGTAAGTATCCCAAAGCGAAAAGGTAGTGTAAGTCTGGTATCCCGGGTTCTGGTGTACCTCTTTGTCTGTTCCCCGGTAGTCGCCGTTGGTATCGTTAAACAACGACGGGGCAATCATGGTATGATAAAGTGCGGTGTAGAATGTTTTTTTGTCGGCCAGGTTTTCCGTTTCTATTTTGATTTTTGCCAGTTCTTTGTTCCAGGTTTCCTTTGCGGAATTTTTTATGGTTTCAAAATCCCGGTTGCCGATTTCAGCCGCCAGGTTATTTTTTGCACCCTCGGTACTTACCGGAGAAATAGCTGTTTTTGCCAGCAGCTCGCCGTTCCCTTCAAATTCTACCATGGCGGTGATGTTTCCTGTTTCTTCGGAAAAAGCCAGGATTTCAAAACTTATGATCTCTTTTGAAAACTCAGTATAAAAAAAGACGCGCTGGTCGCGGGCCCAACCGCTGGAGAATCGCAACCCCTGTACCGTTTTCGCGCCTGCCTGTTCAATTGCTCCTTTGGTAATTTTATCCCAGCCGGTGCCGTATTTCAAATCGATGATAATTTTTGAATTTCCACTTTCATTAAAATTGTATTTATGAAAACCCGCACGTTCTGTTGCTGTCAATTCCGCGTCGATGTTGTAACGATCGATGTGCAGGGCATAAAACCCGGCTTCGGCAATTTCTTTGTCGTGTGTGTAAGTTGATTTCCAGGGATAAGCAACTTCCGTTTTTTCTTCCGGATTAAAACCTTCGGAAACGGGCATAAAAACCACATCCCCCAAATCGCCGATACCAGTTCCACTGAGGTGCGTGTGCGCAAATCCAATTAAAATAGAATCGGAATAATGATAGCCGGAACACCAGTCCCAGTCCTGCATTTCGTTGTTGGGCCCCAGTTGTACCGCCCCGAACGGAACGTTGGCACCCACAAAAACGTGTCCGTGGTAGTCGCTGCCAATCAGCGGATCGACAAACTGAGTGAGATCCGTTTGCAATTCCGGCAGTTTTTTATTGTTGCACGATACCATCAGCAAAAAAAGGGGAAAGATGGATAACCGACAGAAAAATTTCATAACTAAAATTTTTGAAAGATATTTGGAAAAAAATGGAGGGAAAACAGAGTTTTTAAGAATAAGCCGGGGCAGTTCGTTTTAAAAAACTACCCCGGCTTTCGATTAAAGCTCGCGTATTTTGACGTTGCGGAACCATACGGTGTACCCGTGATCCTGCAACCCAATAAAACCTTCTTTGGCGATTCCTTCGGTAAAACCGGGGAAACTTTTGAATTTGCTATTTTGTACCAGTTGGTCCCATTCCGGAGTCCAGTGAGTATATTTAACCACTTCCGTGCCGTTCATGGTAATGGAGGCTTTCCCGTCAACTACTTTAATTACACAGGTATTCCATTCTCCGGCAGGATTTAT
>CAYWBV010000123.1:0-8232 GCA_964455785.1 uncultured Maribellus sp. | reverse complement strand
CGCCAGCCACCAAAATCTTTCCCGTTAAACAACAAAACCCAACCCTCTTTTTTTTCCTGTTTTGAAAGTGTGTTTGCTTTTTGCGCAAAAGATGGGGTCACCAACAGTGTCGCCATCGAAAGTGTTAAAAATATTCTTTTCATTTTGTAATTTTTTAAGTCCCCGAAGGGAAAAAGTTATAAATTTTAGTTCAATAATTTTAAACTGGTAAAGATAATTATATGACGTTTTGTTTTATAAAATCCCTGTAATAACGCAATCCGAAAGTTCATTTTTTTGTTCGGAACAATTACTCTACTTTTAAACTCACGCTTTTTTTTACATTTACCTGCAAATTACTATTTTTTTGTTCGGTATGGAAGATTGCACAGTGATTATCTCTTATTATGAACAGGCTTACAAACGACCGTTGACAGAAACGGAAAAAAAGTTGATTAACCAATCGTTCCGAAAGGAAACAATAAAAAAGAAACAGCTTATTTTTGGAAGCGGCGAAAAAAATACCCGGCACTATTTTGTTGAAAAAGGATTGCTTCGGATGTATGTTATCGATTCTTCAGGAAAAGAATTTAATGTTTTGTTTGCCCGCGAAAATCAATGGATTGGGGATTTGGCCACTCCGGCTGAAACTTCGTTTTTTTTGGATGCCGTTGAAAAAAGCGTAGTGTATTCGGTTACCGACGAAAATCTGAATTTGCTGACTCATAATTTTTCTTCGTTTGTACAATACATCAAACGATCGTATATTTTTTTACAGAAAAGGCTGGTTTCCATTTTAGTAAATACTGCCGAAGAAAATTACGAAGAGCTTTGCGAATATTATCCTGACCTCATAAAACGGCTTCCGCAATACCACATATCTTCCTATTTGGGGGTTACTCCGGTATTTTTAAGCAAGATTTTGTCAAAAAAGAATAAATAAAAGACAAAAATATCTTTTTTATTAAACTTGTTTATTTTTTTGGATGTTATACCACTGTAAGTTTGTGGTAAAATTTAATTAAAAATCAGAAAAATGAAAAAGTTTAGTTTAGTTGCATTAAGCGTATTCTTCATTGCAATAGGAGTTGTTTCCGAAACAACAGGAAAAGAAAAGGCTGTTTTTAAGATTAACACGGAAAAAAGTACTGTTAACTGGACAGGTAAAAAAGTGACCGGCCAACACACCGGAACTTTAAAGCTCGATAATGGTGAGGTGAACGTTGACGGTGAAAAAATTTCCATGGCCAATGTAAGAATGGATATGAACTCAATTGTTTGTCTGGATCTTACTAATCCGGAAACCAATAAAAAATTAGTAGGACACTTAAAATCCGATGATTTTTTTTCGGTGGAAAAGTTTCCACATTCGGAGTTTGTGGCTACTGGTTTTAAAGCTGGTTCCGGAAAAGAGGATTATGTGGTAACCGGGAAACTGACAATTAAAGGGATTACACACGAGATTTCATTTCCGGCAACAGTCAAAATTGTTAACGGGCAGATGACGGCAAATGGAACAGCCAAAATCGATCGTACAAAATATGACATCAAATACGGATCTGGCTCCTTTTTTAAAGGATTGGGCGACAATATGATTTACGATGATTTCGAGATTGAATTCAACCTGGTGGCTAATGCCGAAGCTATTTAATTGTTTAACAACATTCGATTTTAAGTTTTCAGAAAAGAAAATAATTATAAGCTAAAAATCAGAGGAGGATTTGATCAGAATTCAGGATTAAATCCTTCTCTGTTTTCCCTGGAACAGACCAACAGTCTTTAATGTGTCTCACCTGATATTGAAGAATTATGTTGCGAAACGAATTTATATATTTAATCAGCGGAGGAATTGCGGGAATGTCAACATTAAACGATTTGGAAAAATTTACCGACGGTTTGCCCGTGCAGGATCGTAAAATGCCGGTGTTATTCGTAGGGCACGGTTCGCCGATGAATGGTATCGAAAACAACGAGTTTTCTGCAACCTGGGCAAAACTGGGCAAAGAAATTCCCCGGCCTGGTGCGGTGCTTTGTATTTCGGCACACTGGCTGACCAAAGGGACTCATGTTACAGCAATGGACTTTCCGCGTACCATTCATGATTTTGGCGGTTTCCCGAAAGAGCTTTTTGAAGTACAGTATCCGGCTCCGGGGAAACCTGAGCTGGCCAGGGAAGTTTCGTCGCTGGTGAAAAGCGCTGAAGTTGGTCTCGACCATGAATGGGGGCTCGACCACGGTTGCTGGACAGTGGTAAAACACATGTACCCTGAATCAAACATTCCGGTGTTGCAGTTAAGCATCGACTATCGTCAATCAGCAGGCTACCATTACAAACTGGCCAAAGAACTGTCGGTTTTGCGAAAAAAAGGGGTTTTGATAATGGGTAGCGGCAATATGGTGCACAATCTGCAACGGGTTGACTGGCAAAATATGAACACTCCAAATTATGGATTTGACTGGGCCCAGGAGATGAACGAAATTTTCAAAACGAAAATTGAAAGTAAAGAACATCGGGCGTTAATTGCGTATGAAAATCTCGGTCCGGCGGCAAAACTGGCAATCCCAACTCCTGACCACTATTTTCCGCTGATTTATTCACTCGGATTACAAGACGAAAAAGATTCCGTCGAAATTTTTAATGACAAATACGTAGGGGGCTCGTTGACCATGACCTCCGTAAAAATTTCAAGTTGATATCAGGAGTGCCCTTTGACTACAATCAGCATAATTTTCAGGTTTAGACGAAAGAATTTGTAAAGTTGTACAAAAAAATTGGTGCGTAGCCACTTTGTGGTTTTTGTAGGTACCGGAGGATAAAATTCGTCTTTGTTGGCGCTGTATATTTTATTTTCCATGGATTAAGTTTTTTTAATTTTATTCATTCTCTTGCTTTATCAATACCCGCATTACTCGGGGAGTAACCACCAGAAGGGGTATCCTTTGGCTTTGTGTAAAAACATATAATGAAGGAAAAGTTTAATCCAGTGGCCGGCCAGCCCTATTTCGCCTACCGTGGAGTTGATGTTCCGTCCCCATTCCGGGTATTTTTGCCAGTCGGGTACGATGGGCGAAACGGTCATGGAGGCGCCCAACCCTTTGGTCAGGCTGTATCCGGCTGAAACAATACAGGCGGCTCCCATTTTTCCCATGCTGGCGGTGTGTTTGTGTTCTGTTTTTCCGGTTTTTATGGTATGGGCAATATTTTGGGCAATAATTTTACCAATAACCCCCGAAGGCATCCCGGTGCGCGGAGGAGCCGGGAAAATGGCTGTTCCATTCTGGCTTTTCATGGGTTTTGAAATAGAGTGGGGTGGTGCAAAAGCGATTCCCGCTGCATAAATATTGTTGTATGCCGGGCTTTGATAGGTTTGCGGCCAGTCGCCTATACTCCATTCTTCAAAAGGTTTTGTGGTGTAGTCGGCATCCACTTTCATAAAACCGCTGGGCGCAAAAAGAGCAGAGGTAATATCTGCGCCGGTTTTGTCAAAGGCTTTCATTTTTTGTCCGGCAAACCCCGGAATGAGCATGGCAAAATCGAATTCGGCAGTTTTCTCTTCACCATCGAGATTTTCATAAAAAACTAAGCCGGGTTCCACCTTTTTTACTCCGGCGCGTTTTATCCATTTGATATTGTTTTCTGCAAAAACCGATTCTGCAAAAACTTTGGTTGACGTGATATAACCGCCGCGTTTGATAAAAGCGCCTCCCATTCCAAAATCGCCTACTTCATATTCGTTCGAAATCCAGGTAATTTCGGCAAGGTGCGACAGTTTTCTTTTTTTTAGTTCAAAGGCGATGTTCAGCGCGTATTCAAAAGCGGCGCCCTGGCAGGTAGCCAACGGGTGGCCGGTGCCAATCAGAAATTTCTGCTTTTTGCCTTCTTTCATCCGGTTGATACTTTTTTCCAGTTCTTCCCAGGCATGTTCGGCGTGATCGTAAGAACAAACTGAAACTGTATTTTTCCCAGGACCCAACCCTTCGGTAGCTTCGAAGTTGAGTTTTGGGCCGGTGGCATTTACCAGAAAGTCATATTCTACCTTTTCGGTTTGCCCCTTTTTATCGGGCGAAGTATATTCTATATCAACAAAACCCTGATTGGTTTGAATGTCGCCTTCGGGATGGATGGCAACCGCTTTGGCCTGTTTGAAAACAATTCCCCAGCGATGGTACACTTTTTCGAGTTTAAACCTGACCTGTTCGACGGTCATCCGGCCAACTCCGACCCAGATGTTGGAAGGAATCCATTGATAGTACTGGCTTGGAGAAACCACAATAACCTCGTGTTTTTTACCCAGCTTTTTCTTTAAAAAGGCAGCGGCAGTGTGGCCTGAAATGCCGGCGCCCAACACTAAAATTTTCATTGGTTCACGTCTTAATTGTTAACTTTCGGTTTATCGGTTTAAATTAACAAAAAAGAACATAAGATTGTTTTTGTGGAAGTTTTTTAATAAAAGAATCTTTTCGGGTTATGCCAGCCTCCCATATTTTATAAAAATGATAGTTTACAAAATGCTTTTACACTGAAACAAACTGGGCGATGTTCCGGTTAATTTCTATCCGGTTGATGAGTGAACGCATAATCCGGTTGTACAACTCATCTTTTAGCACAGCATCTTCAATACTTTCATCGATGTTGGGGTTATCGTTGATTTCAATCACATACACTTCCCCGTTTATCATTTTTAAATCGACACCGTACAAACCGTCACCGATGAGCGAGGCTGCTTTCAGCGCAGTTTTAATAACCACTTCAGGGACATTCTCTACGGCGAGGGTTTCCGATTTTCCCCAGTTTTGCTGGGTTGCACTATTCCAGTTGTAAATTTGCCAGTGATCTTTGGCCATATAATATTTGCAGGCAAATAGCGGCGCCTGGTCCAGGATTCCAATCCGCCAGTCGTATTCCGAGGGGATAAATTCCTGCACCACCACCAAATCCGACAAGCGGAAAAGTCTTTTCAGCGAGGCATTCAGTTGTTCATGGTTATCCACTTTTTCAACGCCAAGCGAAAAGGCGCTGTCGGGTTGCTTTAAAACCAAAGGAAAATTCAGGTCAACAGGGCCCGAACTTTTATAATTGGTTTTGGAAAGAATAACGGTAGCCGGCGTTTTTATCTTATTTTGCTTGAGCCGTTCGTTCTGGAAAATTTTATTGGAGCAACGCAAAATCGACCAGGGATCGTCGATAACCACCAGTCCTTCGGCGTATGCCGTTCTGGAAAACTGGTAGGTGTGGTCGTTCACGTTGGTTGTTTCGCGGATAAAAAGCGCGTCAAATTCCGAAAGTTGGCTAAAATCGTCTTTGGTGATAAACTCCATATAAAAACCTGCTTTTTCGGCTGCCTTTTTAAAGTTCTGCAATGCATCGGGGCACGATGGCGGGTTTTTTTCGTTGGGATTCACCAAAATGGCCAAATCGTATTTGTAGTTTTTAAACCGCGGCCTGCTAAATCGTTTTTTTGAAAAATAGTTGCGGGCAAATTCCTGAACTTTGTCCATGTGATCGGGATTCACTTTTTTCATACTCAGCGGCGAAACTTTCTGAACCAGCCATTTCTCGGTTTTGATAAAGTCGATTTGCATCAGCGGGGCCTCAAACAGATGGTAAAGTTTTTGGGAGAGCAACCTGAATTTCGGGTTGACCGACTGCCCAAAATAGATATACAGGCTTATTTTATTTCCTTCAACATGTTTTAGTGTTTTCTGGATACTGTCGTCGATATATCCTGAAAGCGAACGGATAAGCGAGAGACTGGAAAAGTCTCGCAATGTGGTTACGTTGGGGATTACCCGGTGGTCGCGGGCTGAAGCGAGCAGCGACACATAGTACCCCATTTTCTGATACTGGTAAGAGTTGCTCAGGTTAAATATTCGCACATTTTTGAGCGACTGGAATTCAGGATCGGTAATGTAACTGCGCGATGAAACCACCTTTACTCCTTCTATTTCAAGGTTCCAGTGTTTGGGGTTACGTACGATGATGATGTTTGAAATGGTCTGTTTGTCGCCGTTTTCGTCCAGCATTTTTACCATCCGCACACCGTCTTCGCCCTTTGAATAGTATTCGGGCAGATCTTCGGTGGTTTTAAAGCCAAACGTTTTGTAATATTGAATCAGGCGGTTATCGGTCTTCCGGGCTTCCAGCGAAATACGTTCAAATTTACCGGAGCGGCCAAGGTTGATGATGTGCTCCATAATGTGTTTCCCGATTCCTTTTCCCTGGAATTCGGGTTTTACAGCAATGGAAAAAAGCCGAAGGGTTTTAGGGTACAAAAACAGGGTTGCCGAACCGGCTGGTTTTATCTCTTTATTTTCAGTTACTTCTGCTGTCATTACATTCTGGAACGGGCTCGAGATACTATACCGGATGGCCCGGCGGGAACTTTGTTTAAATTTAGGGAAACAGGTTTTTTCCAACTCTTCAAGAAAAACAAGGTCGCTCGACGTTGATTTTCGAATATTAACTTTCATGGGTGTTGAGTATATCAGTATAAAATTGATTGTTCGTGTAAAATAGTGCGGGAAAGGAAATCTCCCTGACAAAAATGGTGTAATTTATAATCAAATAGTTCACTTTTTTCAACGTATAAAATACCTACAGGTAAATTCCTTTTTTAGTTTATTATTTTTAAAAACGTGCATCAAAAGTAAATGTTTTTTTGAATGATTATTTACTTGGGTATTAAAAATTAATATTTTTTTAAGTTTCTGATAATCAGTAAGTAATGTTTGGTTGTGGAGTGCTGGAAAATTTCAGAAAACAAATCATAAATAAATTTGAAAAAACAAAATCCAAATGACAGATAACTTCTAAAATAACGAAGTTGTCAAAAGTTAACATCTGTCATTTTCATTTTCTTTCGCAAGCCTGACCCTGCTTGTCAGGAAGTGGCGCGCTCTGAAACAACTCTGGAAGCTGAGCGGAGTGCTTCCTCCTTTTAAAAGTCTGCCTGGCAGACCGGGTCAAACTCCGTCGCGTTCTGGCAAATTACACCAGTCGCTGAGTCAAACCTTGTCCTGTTCTGGGAATTTACACCTGTCGCCGGGTCAAACCGGTTCCGGTTCTGTTCAGTTACACCAGTCGCTGAGTTAAACCGGATCTGGTTCTGTTCAGTTACGCCGGTCGCTGAGTTAAACCTGTTCCGGTTCTGTTCAGTTACACCTGTTTTCCCTTCTTCAAAAATATCGTTTTGATCCGTCCACCGGCAGAAAGACGTCTCGTCCGAGGCGAGATGAGACGGAGAATTCAATGAAGGTTTAACTTTTGACAATTTCAACAAAAAAATTACACCTCCACACACCGGTTCACAATCACCAACTACAAAAAGCGGGAAGTTTTTTTTGAGGATAACAGTCATTGAGTTTAGCGCCATCAATGTCGATTCAGGATTTGCCGGAGCTGTTTTCGAAACGGTCGATGGCAATTTTTGCAGCCGCTCTTCCGGTTTCTATAATTTCCTTCGAGCGGTAAAACTCGTAGGTGCCGTAAGCGTTGCGCGCGATGTCGATGATTATATCTGGCTCGTACTGTTTTAATGATAAATCGGCAATACGACTGAGCATTAGGCTTGTGGTTTTTTGCAGCAGGTTAATATAACCGATGTGGTCTTTGCTGTTTTTGGGAATAATGTGGTTAATTTTTTCGTGAATGGCCTCGATGTATTTGAGTTGACGTTTGCTCACCGGCGGTTCGATAACTTCGCCGGGCACAGGATGGGTTTCGTGCGAGTAGAGGTTTACCACCACTAGAATGTCAGATGGAGTACGGGCCACGTGATTTGCAGGGATCGGATTGATAACACCGCCGTCAATCAACTGCCAGCCGTTTAACTGAAAGGGGATAAAAACCGAAGGGATGGAAATGGATGCTCTGATGGCTTCGTAAAGACTGCCGGATGTAAACACGACTTCCTTCTCGGTTAAAACATCGGTGGCCACGGCAGAATAAGGAATGTTCAGGTCGCGGATGTCGGTGTCGGGAATCATCCGTTTCATTTCACGGATAATTTTATTTCCTTTGACAATCCCGGAAGAATTCACCGTAAGATCCACCAGGTTAAATACATCCATTTTGGTGAGCGAACACATCCATTCGCTGTAAATACCGAGTTTTCCGGTGGCGTAAATCCCGCCAATGAGGGCACCCATCGACGTTCCCGAAATAGACGTAATGCTATAGCCGCGGCTCTCCAATTCTTCGATAGCGCCAATGTGGGAGATACCCCTTGCGCCTCCGCTCGATAAAACCAATGC
>CAYWBV010000122.1:0-11150 GCA_964455785.1 uncultured Maribellus sp. | reverse complement strand
AGATATTCAGCAAAAAACGGATATACCGCTTTACGTTTCGAAAATTCGTATCCATGTTTGTCATTGGGCAAATGAACGTTTTTTACCTTCTCCTTCACCCCCATCAGGTTGTAAATGTATTGGATATGCGGGAACTCCACTTCAGGATTGTTCTTCGTCCAGTCGTCGCCATCTGAAACCATCAGCATCGGGCGCGGACAGGCCAGCGCCGCAATTTCAACATTGTTGGTCTGATACAAATCTGTTTTATGGATGGGCATCCCGCTTTCGCAAACGCATCCGCCGAAAAAATGGGCGGAAACCTGTACCACCGGCGCCGTAACTTTTATACGGTCATCCACCGCCGTTAACAGGAAAGCCTGGGTAGCTCCGCCCGAAGCGCCGGTTATGCCAATACGTTTCGGGTCGATATTATCCAGCGAAAGCAAAAAGTCGAGCGCGCGGATACTATTCCAAAGCTGCTGTTTTAGGGCCAGCGGATGTTGATGTTTCCAGCCCAGTTCACCCATTTCGCCATAACCGACCATATCGTACGAAAAAACAGCGGCCCCCATTTTTGCCAGGGCGGCGCAGCGGATTTGTGCATCGTTGCGGTAACGCCCGTAATCTTCAGGTTTGGCCCAATGCCCGTGCGCCGACAAAACCCCGGCCATCTTTTTGTTTGTTTTTTCAGGCAGATACAAACTTCCGGTAACAAACACCCCGGGAAGACTTTCGATGGCTACATTTTTTACCGAATATCCTTTGTATTTTCTCTCTTCCGAATAACGGGGTTTCAGCGGTGTTTTGGCCGGCAGCGGCTCAAGCCCGGCGCCCTTTAAAATCCCTGCGCGGATTGTTTCTGCGCGGGCCAGCCACGCCTCTTTGGTTTGGTATTCTTCTTTTAATTGCTGAATCACAACCTTTGCCTCATCTTCAGTGTAATAATGCCCGACACAAAGGTTCGATTCTTCCTTATTCTGGGTGACAGCGGCAAGCGAACTGAACAAAAAAATCAACAGTATTCCAAAAACTTTTGTTTTCATTTTGAATCGGTTTAATAAGAACTACTCTATTTTTTAAGCATAATTTTTTCAATCTCTTCAAGCGATTTTCCCTTGGTTTCAATAAGGGCAAAACGGTAAAACACGATACTAAGCAAAGTAGCCACGGTAAAAAACACAAATACGACGCCCACGCCCAATGCCTTCGAAACGACGGGAAACAACAACGCAATCCCGAAGTTGAAAAACCAGTGGGAGAATGAACCGATGGCTGTTCCGCGTGCGCGGATGCTGTTGGGGAACATTTCAGAAAGGATTACCCAGATAACCGCGCCCTGCGAAAAGGCAAAAAATGCGATGTAACCGATAAGTAACCCGAGCAGGATAAACCCCGACTTGTTGTCGGTGATAAAGGCCCAGCTAAAAAGCCCGAGAAACACCGACATCCCTACGGACCCGACATAGAGCAGGAACTTACGTCCAAACCGGTCGATGAAGGTCATAGCAATGACGGTAAACAGCAAATTGGTGAGGCCAACCAAAACCGACTGCATCAAAGCTGACTCGCCTGAAAATCCGGCTTCCCTGAAAATATCGGTGGAGTAATACATGATCACGTTGATACCGGCAAACTGGTTAAACATTCCCACGGCGATGCCAATCAGCACCAGTCGGAAATAGGGTTTGCGTAAAAGCGCCACATCTTTGCTGGCCGCCTCTTCCTTCAGCGAATCTTTGATATTGGCCAGAAGTTCTTCCACATTTTCATCCGTATTCACCCGGGCAATCACTTCCCGGGCCTCTCCTTCCCTTCCCGCTTTAACCAGCCAGCGCGGGCTGCGGGTGATAAAAAAGAGTAAAAACCAGAGCAGCGCCGACGGGAAAATTCCGGCCAGGAACATCCATCGCCAGCTTCCGTGCAGAATGGTATCAATCATATAATCAGAGAAAAAAGCAATGAGGATCCCGGTAACAATGGCCAACTGGTTGGTGGCAACGAGACGACCCCTCATTTTCGGCGGTGAAACTTCCGAAATGTACATCGGCGTCAACACCGAAGCGCCACCCACGGCTATACCTCCTACAAAACGTGCAATAATAAAAACCCAGATGTTGGGCGCCAACCCTGTTCCCAACATCGAAAACAGAAACAGCGCCGCCATAATTTTCAGCATATAACGCCGTCCGTATTTATCGCCGGGTTTACCGATAAACAGTGCGCCAATCACACATCCGGCAAGCGCCGTACTCACTACAAACCCCCTCATCAAATCGGTTAGCTGAAAATGTTCGGCAATATAATAAATGGCACCATTAATAACCGCAGTTTCAAACCCGAACATAAGTCCGCCCAACGCTGCCACAAAAGTCACAAAGTAAAGGTATCGTCTCATTTCATTTCGTTTGATTCAGGGTGTTAAAGATAATATTTCGCTCCAATCACCCGAAACAACCTTAATTTTATTTTCAATACCCGGCTTCCGGTTGTATGTCGTTGGCAGGTTTATTTCCGGTTTTCAGAAACAATTTTATTTTAAAGTCTTTAAAACTAATTCAGAAAATAGGTTTATTCTTTCCAGAAAGAGGGTGAAAATAGTACGAGAACGGTAAATAATTCGAGCCTTCCAAGCAGCATAAGAAACGAAAGGAACCATTTACCGAAAGGATTGATGTGTGCGAAGGTTTCTGCAGGGCCGACATTACCCAACCCAGGGCCAATGTTTCCAAGAGAAGTGGCTACAGCGCCCATTGCCGACTCCATGTCGGGGTCAATCAGCGTAAAAATAATGGTGCTAAATGCAAAAATGATAAAATAAAGCATAAAAAAAGCCAGTACATTGGTGATGATTTTCGGATCAACCGAATGTTTGTTGAATTTTACAGGAATAATTGCATTCGGATGGAGCATTCTTCTCAATTCGTAATAGCTGTTTTTAATCAGCAAAACAATCCTCATAATTTTAATACTACCTCCGGTTGAACCAGCCGACCCCCCAAAAAAGAACAACGCAAAAATAAGGATGGTTAAAATGGGTTGCCAGGTCAGATAGTCGGCGGTAGCAAATCCGGTGGTTGTCATAATGGACACAACCTGAAAAAGCGAATCCCGGAATGATTTCTCAACGCCCAAGGTAGTGGTAACATACAGCCCTAAAAAAATCAGAAGTGTAAATCCGAGTACAAAAAAGCCGTAGTATCTAAATTCCTCATCTTTTAAAACCGACCTGAATTTTCCTTTCAGTGCAAGATACGATAGGGTGAAGTTTGTACCGGCAACAAACATAAAAAATACAATAACATATTGAATAAAAGGAGAGTCCCAATAGGCGACACTTGCCTGTTTGGTTGAAAAACCGCCGGTTGCCATTGTGGTTAACGAGTGGCAGACTGAATCGAAAAAGGTCATCCCACCGATCCAAAGCAATAATGTTTCAATTAGGGTGAACCCCAGGTAAATTATCCAAAGGGTTTTTGCGGTTTGCCTGATTCTGGGACTGATTTTATCAGGGGTCGGACCTGGAACTTCCGCCACATAAAGCTGCATTCCTCCAATTCCAAAAACCGGCAGAATGGCCAATGAGAGAACAATAATCCCCATGCCGCCCAACCATTGCGTAAAACTTCTCCAGAATAAAATCCCGTGCGGAAGTTCTTCGATGTTATTTAAAATGGAGGAGCCGGTGGTCGTAAAACCTGAAATAGTTTCAAAAAAAGCATTGGTAAAATTTGGAATTGCACCACTGATTATGTAGGGCAGACTCCCAAAAAACGAAAATAAAACCCAAACCGACGATACAATAATAAACCCTTCGCGTTTGCCGATGTCTTTTGCCGCCCTTTTTGTAGTAGTCAGGATTATTCCACCGGTTGCAATGGCTATCCCGGAAGAAATCAGAAACGCGGTTATATCGTTTTCCTGATAAATCAGAGCTACCAGCAATGCAAACAACATAGCAACACCTTCAACAAACAACAAAAAACCCAGTACGCGAATAATCAGTTTAACATTCATCGGTATAAAAGCAATTTCGGATAAAATTACTTAAAAAACTTTTCTAATTTTTTTATTCCTGAAGGCAGCGTAAAAACCACTACTTTGTCTCCCTCAATAATTTCGGTATCGCCATGTACAATAAAGGCGTTGTTTCCGCGGATGACACCGCCAATTTTTGCTTCTTCCGGGAAATCGAGAAATTTAATGGCCCTCTGCGTAATTCGCGCATTGGGTTTGGCAATAAACTCAAAAACTTCGGCATCGGAAGCTGTCAAACATTTTACCTTTGATATTTCGGCGTTTAATGTAAACCGGTAAATGTAGCTGGCTGCAATCAGTTTTTTGTTGATGATGGTACCAATGTCCATGTTTTCGGCCAACCCCATGTAAGCAAGGTTCTCTACTTCAGCAATCGTACGGCGCACACCGTAAGATTTGGCAAGGTGGCAACTCAGAATGTTGGTTTCTGAATTTCCGGTGGTGGCCACAAAGGCATCCATTTTTTCAATACCTTCTTCTTTAAGAAGGTTAAGATTACGCCCATCTCCGTTGATTATCAATACATTTTCAAATTTATCGGCTATTTTTTCGCACCGTTCGCGGTCGATTTCGATAATTTTAATCCGGTATTGATCCCCGAGCTTTTCCACAGCTTTTTGTGCAATCCTACTCCCCCCAAGGAACATGATGTTTTTTACATCGAAGGGTTTTTTCCCGGTCAGTTCAAATACATGTTGCTGATCATTACGCGTGGTGATAAAAAACACAATATCGCCGTTTTTGATAAAGTCGTGCCCGTTCGGAATGATGGTTTCGTTCTCGCGGTTAATGGCAACCACCAGGATATGTTCGTTTTGCTGCGAAAGTTCTTCAAAGGTCTTATTCAGGATCGACGCGTTTTCTCTCACTTTTATTCCGAGAAGAATAAGTTTTCCGTTTGAGAATTCAATCATCTGCCTGGTTCCGGTTTGTTTTACCGATGCTACAATTTCTTTGGCAGCAAGGCTTTCGGGGTAAATCAGTTCGTGTATTCCAAGGTTATTCAGTTTCGTTCGATACCTTTCCTGAAGGTATTCCGAATTGTTGATACGCGCAATGGTACGCCCTACACCGAGATAAGAAGCCATGGAACAGGCCAGCACATTTCGTTCTTCAAAAGGGGTGACGGCTATAAAAAGATCTGCTTTTGCCAATCCCGCTTCTTTCAAATCAGAAAAGGAATGTGCAGAACCTGTCACGGTCATTAAATCTACTTCATTGCTTATGCCTGCCAGTTTGTCCGGCGAATCGTCCAGCAAAACAATGTCGTGATCTTCTTTGCTTAACATTCTGGCCAGGTGGGTACCAACCTCACCGGCGCCTGCAATAACTACTTTCATCTGTAACCTGTCAAAAAAAATAACGCGCAAAATAACGTATTAAGTTCCGAATTTCCAGCAAATAAACAATTATTATTACCTAAATAAAATTGATTTAATGTGAAAACCTACCATTTTTCCCGGAATGCACCTTGTCGTTGGACGTGATAAACTTGTTCCGAATGTTGAAAGTTGCGGGGGATATATTTTTTGTTCGATATAAATTTTACCGATTGAAAATGAGTCGTATCAGACCTGGCGGAATATACTGGATTGATAATCAAATCAGGCTTGATTTCCCAGGGAATAGACCTGTCGGGCCAGTTAAACAAGATCTGTTTCCCTCCAAAATTCAGAAAACCGTTTTGCGCAATCAGCTTCTCGTCTTTAAACGTTTCGTTTCCGTTAATAAATGTTGGTTCTTCCAGGTGAAGTTTACGAATAGTGGCTTCGACTAAATTCCCGACACCCGCAGTTTTATCAATTTCATATTCCGAAACTACATAGTTTCGTTTTCCTGAGATTAAATGGACAGTTGTATTTTCAGGTGAATTGTAAATGATAATTTCATTCCGGTTAAAGTTGTCAACATTATTCAAAAGTGAAAAAACGGCCATCAGAAAGACGGTGATTAAAATTGTTTTTATATGGTATATCCTACGGGTTTTTAAAAATAAGAAAAAGAAAATCATCGAAATGAGCACTCCAGTAAATTCAATCGAGTGGATTGAAATATAGACTACCGAAAACGGCAGTTGTTCAATTTGTTGTAAAAGAAAGTAAACTGCGTAAATGATGTAATTTAATGTTGTTGAGATTATGGACGAAAGTACCGGGATTGGGGCAACAATCAGTAGTGCAATCCCGAGCGGAATAAGGACTGTCACCGCCGGAATGACAAACAAATTGGAAATCCAGAAAAATGTCGGGAACTGATTAAAATAGTAGAGAGTGAAAGGGAACGTTGCAATTTGCGCCGCAACAGAAACGGTTAGGAGAGCCCACAGATAATTGATCAATTTATTTTTTGTAGTGTACAGGTTATTTAATCGCGGCTGAAGATAAACAATACCAAAAACGGCAGAATAAGAAAGTTGAAAACCGACTTCAAACAAATTATTAGGATTGACAAGCAAAAGGATAAAAGCTGAGGCAGCCAGTGAGTTATAAATACTAATTTGTCGTCTTAAGCTGTTTCCCGCAACTACAAACGAAAACATGGCGGCCGCCCTTTCAACCGAAGGAGAAAGACCGGTGATAAAGGCGTACACCCAAAGCGAAGAGACGATAAATACGACGAATAATATCCTGCCAAATCGTTTGTTTTTTAGGAACCCAAAAATAAAAGTTAGTGCAACAAAAATAATTCCCACATGTAGCCCGGAAACCGCTAAAACGTGCATAGCGCCCGAAGCCGAAAACACCTGTTTAATTTCAGTGTCCAATTCTCGTTTATACCCCAGAGTTAGTGCCGAAAGAATTTTAAACTGCTCTTCGCCAAGATTTTGCGAGCGGTATATCTCCAGGAGGCTTTCACGGGTTTGTTCGGCCAAAATTACCGCTGAAAATGAAGGTTTAACCGGGGTAGTATTCCAGCTTTCAGACCTCAGATAGAGTTGACGGTAAATCTTTTTTCGTTGCAGGTATTTTTTGTAATCAAATTCATACGGGTTTCCGCTATTTTTTATCCGTTCCGGATTTTGGCGGAAAACGATATTTTCTCCAGGCGCCAATAACTTTGCTTTTACATCTTTTTCAAAATACACAATAATATTTTCGTGAGCTTTACAGATCGCTGAATCGTTTGAAAATGCTTCTATTCTGACTAATGATTTATAAGAATTCGGCTTCTCCTGGGGCGTTTCAAGAACGGTAGCCTGAAAAATTCCGTCTTTGTAAAAAAATGGTTCTTTATTGTACAATTGAAAAATAAGATTGCCAATTAACATAAAAACCAGGTGAATTCCAAACCCAAAAACGAAAGTAAACGAGTACCTGTATTTTTTTTGAAGGATAAAGAGGAAGATTGTTAGCCCAAATAATATGACCAACGCCAGGCTGACCGGAAAGTAAATCGATGAACCGATTGCGATTCCTGCTGTCAGGGCTATTGTAAGCCGAAGAAAGGGTATTTTTTGTACTGTCTTTTCCAACTTAACTGTTTGAAGAATATCGTTTCAAACGGAAAAGTTTGGAAAAGGGTTACAATTATTTTAGAGGAACTTTAATTTTATAATGCGGTTGTACTTTCCCGTGGGCAATATTGTTTAACCTCCCTTTTAATAGTCTTTTGCGAAGCGACGATAAATGATCGATAAATAAAACCCCTTCCAAATGGTCGTATTCGTGCTGAATTACCCTTCCTGCATATCCTTTGAAAATTTCGTCGTGTTCTACAAAATTCTCGTCCAGATATTTAATGCGGACTGTGTCCGGGCGCGATACATCTTCTCTGATTTCGGGCAAACTTAAACATCCTTCATTCATTACCCATTCATCGCCCGTAAGTTCCACAATTTCGGGATTGATAAAAACTTTTTTAAAATCTTTCAGTTCCGGCTCTTCGTCAGCGCCAGCCGAAGCATCGATAACAAAAATACGGATTGAAAGCCCAATCTGTGGCGCAGCAAGTCCAACACCATCAGAGTAATACATGGTTTCCCACATATTTTCAATAATCTCCTCAAGGTTTTCAAAATCCTTATCAATTTTTTGCGCTTTTTTCCGCAACAACGGATCACCATAAACAGTAACCGGATATTTCATCTTATTCTATTTTCATTTCTTTTTTGTTCCAGATAATTCTGTAAAATAATGGTTGCACTAATGGCGTCAACCAATGCTTTGTCTTGTCTTTTTTGTTTTTTCACCCCCCCGTCAATCATAGTCTGAAACGCCATTTTCGATGTAAAACGTTCATCCATAACCTCCAAACGTATTTCAGGGTATTTCAACTGAAATTTTTTTAAAAACGGATTAATATAAATAACAGCTTCTGAAGCCTCGTTGTTCATCTGTTTAGGATAGCCCACAACCACCGTTTCCACCTTTTCTTTTTGAAAATATTCATGAAGAAAATCCCAAATGGAATGTGTTGCAACCGTAGTTAATTTGTTCGCAATAATCTGACCGGGATCAGTAACGGCCAGTCCAACCCTTTTTTTACCGTAATCGATGGATAAAATTCTCCCCATAGTTTAAAAACAGCCTGCTAAAATAAAGAGAATCTGCTAAAAAAAGAAGGATTGTAAAATAGTAGAAATGAGAGTTTTTAAAATTTGGCCGGGAGCACAGTCCTGATTTGGCACAGCCTTTGTTTTAATCCGCAGCAAATAACGGTTTTAAACATAGGCGCCAAAAAATAAAGTAACCAAATTGTTGAATTAAAAAATTTAAAGCCATGAAAACAATAAAAATAAAATTGCTGACAACAATAATAACCATTGCAGCAATTACAGCAACAACAACCATTTCTGCATCGGCTCAACGCCGGGATAATAAAACCAACTCAAAGGAAGCCCGTACGGAAAGGAGTGAAAAGGATCGGAAAGAAACTGTTCAGCGAAAAAGCACTTTTAAAGAGGTTGACTCAAAACCAAGAAATACAACCAATAACAGGGTAGAAAGTAACCGCGGAGTTAAAACCAAAAGTGGTTCCACGGTTACCAGAGAACGCCAGTCTGGCAATAATCCTGCTCAAAAATCTCCCGTGGTTAATAGTCAGAACAGGGACCGACGGTCCAGCGCTTTGCCACAAACAACCACTAAAAACAGAAACACTGTTTCTGAAAAAAATGGCGACAGAAACAACCAGCGGATGGAAACCGACCGTTCCCGGAACTATCCTTCAGGTAAACCGGAAAACAGATATACAAACCGCAACACAGAGCGGCTGTCAAAAAACAAGAGTTACAATCAACCGGCTGAGAGAAGGACTACAGGGAACGATGCATTGCGCACCAACTCACGCAACACCCCGTCAAGGGCACGTGAGATTTACCGGCATGATGATAACGACAAACGCTACACGCCGAATAATAATTACAAAGGAGGCGACCGCTACTGGTCAAATAATTACAGACCCGGAAGTATGAACTACAATCACAACGACCGAAACTTCTATCGTGACTATGATTACCGCAAACACAACCACTGGGATCGTAACTGGGAAAGATACCGCTGGAATTCGAATAGTTGGAGAGACTATTACAGCGGATATAACCCGTATTCATACCGATATCACAAATACTATTTTCATCATCCGGTTTATGGGCATGTAATCAGAAGGTTTGGTCACCAGCCCAATATATTTATCCATAACCATCATAAATACTACTGCTACAACGGGCACTTTTTCAGATTCCACAGGGGAATAGGATATGTTCTGGTTGATATCCCGTTTGGAATTGCTTTCGAACGGTTGCCCTACGGATACGAAAGGGTTTATATTAACGGGTATTTGTATTTCAGGTTAGGAAACTTGTTTTTCGAACATTCAGACTACGGTTACCGACTTGTTCATTACCCTGAAAGGTATTTTGCATATAACGAGAACTATATGAACGAAGGGTACTACTTCGACGACGATATTTATTATTAATATTGAGTTTGTTCAAAAAAACTGCCTTTGCCGGCAGTTTTTTTTGACCGGCAAAAACCAAATCTAATCCGGGAAAAAGTTATTTGTATTTAGGTTGAATAAATTCTATGACGTTTTTAAATTCCCGGGCTGTATAAACATTTTTTACATCAAGATTTTAGTTATTTTTACCTTACTAAATTACCAACCTTTATGAGCTCAAATTTGAAACGCGATGAGATTCCGCCACTCCAGGCTCAAAATTGGAGGATGAATTTTAAAGAAGAAAAAAGCTTAACCTTCAATCTTGTTATTCCACAAATTATTCTTCAAAAAGAAACTTACAGAAAACTGGCAGGTGAAAATGAAAACCGAATCAGAATATATTTAGGATTGGAAGATTCAGGAGAAGGGGGAATCTATCGTTTATGTGCATTCGCTGTTTCGGCATTTCTTCTTGGAAGTGGCGATGTATATGTCGATTATGAAACTCCTGTTTTTAAACTGGCCAAAAACAATGAAGATTACTCGTCAAAAATACCTGATGTGCTGGAGAAAATAAAACTTTACAGAAGTTGGCGTACCGGAGAAACAGACAACAACTTTGAAGGTGCAGCTTTTCGGAAATATATTTACCCCAATGCCTATCTGTTTACAAAATCGGAATTACAGGAAATTTTTAACGTACAGAATAAAAGTGAGGCTCAAATTGAATTCGGAATATCAAAAACCATGAATGTTATGATTTATCCGGAAGTAGCAGAGAACAGAGAAGTGGATGACAAAACGATTGTTTTTGATAACGCCGGTAGTTGTCCACCCTTTTGCGGGGAAGGCAGTATCTATAATTTTTAAGATTACAAGGACGCCGATATTTTTAACAGGGTGGGTCAAAAGATTACAAGGACACCCATATTTTTAACAAGGGAGGGTCATACAGTTACAAAGACACCCATATTTTCAACAAGGGAGGGTCATACCATTACAAGGACACCTATATTTTCAACAAGGATAGTTCATACAGTTACAAAGACACCCATATTTTCAGAGGGTCATACCGTAGCAAGGACGCCTATATTTTCAGCAAGGGAGGGTCATACCATTACAAGGACGCTCATATTTTCAACAAGGGAGGGTTATACCGTTACAAGGACACCTATATTTTCAACAAGGGAGTACATATCCTGAAAACAAAAAAAGACAACTCATCGTTGTCTTTCCTGTGGGAACTAATG
>CAYWBV010000121.1:6724-11622 GCA_964455785.1 uncultured Maribellus sp. | reverse complement strand
CTGCCCGAACTGAAAAAACAGCCCTCCTTTCACCAGCGTATGAAAAACCAGATGCAGCAACGCGGCATAATAACCTATTTTCCCCACCGACAGTGCAATCAGGATAAGCGAGATATGTTCCATACTCGAAAAGGCGAACATTCGTTTGTAACGTTTAATCCTGAACAGTTGAATGGTGGCCAGCGAAAGGCTGATCAGCCCGGTAACGAGAAAAACATTTTGCGCCCAGTCGTTTAGCTCTGTCGAATTGATAATGGTATAAATGCGAAAAATGGCCACAAAACCGGCATTCACCAGCGTGGTCGAAATGATGGCGTTTACGGGCGACGGGGCAACCGTTTTCGCATCGATGGTGGCCGCAAACAGCGGGAACACATTCAGTTTGGCGCTGTAACCGGTAAGAATAAGAATAAACGCGGTTTTCAGGAAAAAGGGATCCATTTGCGATGCCACCGATGTAAGGTACGAAACCGAAAGGTTGGCACCTTCCGAAGATTTGGCCTGGGTGGCCAGGATTAAAATTCCCAAAAAAGCGATGGCAATGCCCACCGACGAAAGAAAAAGGTATTTCCACGCAGCTTCCAGCGGCGTTTCGTACCGGTTGTGATAAATGAGAAAGGCAACGCAGAGGGTGGTAATTTCGATACTCACCCACATCACCACAATATTTTCAGCAAAATAAACCGACGAAATGGCGGTGGACAAAAGTATCATCGTTCCGGCAAACGACGACTCTTTTTTTTGATTGTCAAGGTGACGCCGGAAATAAAGTTTTGCGTGAAAAAGTGTCGGGACGAGCAGTAAACTCAACAGCCCGTTTAACAGTACGGCCAGACTGTCGAACCGGAAATAAACCGAATCCCACTGATTCAGGTTTTGAAAGGAGTAACCCGTTAACGCCACGTGCAGCATGACAAACAATATGCTAACGGTAGCGGTAACACCTCTTTTGGGGACTAAAAAAATGAGCAGACCGAAAACCAGTGCAATCCCGAAAAACAGAAAAATCATAGTTTAATCTTTTAATTTGTTCAGCTTACTAACCGAAATCGTATCGAATGTATCCCTGATTTTGTTCATAAAAACACCGATTACCAGCACCGCAATCAGCACATCGAGCAGCACCGCGAGGCTCACCATAAACGGCATTTCGCTACCTACGGCAAGCGACAGTAAAAAAGTTCCGTTCTCGATGATTAAAAAACCGACCAGGTGGCTGAAAATGTTTTTGTGAATGATTATAAAATACATTCCGCCGATAACGGTGGCCAGCGCCACGGTAAAAAACCGCAGTTGGATAATCTCGTTGTCGATTTTATAACTGATCAGAAAACTGACGATCAGAATGGCCGAAATAATAATCAGCGAATAAAAAACCGGGATTTTACTTTCATGAACCCTTTTTAGCTGGTTTTTATACCGCAACCGGTCGAGAAACCAGGGAATTACGATGGCTTTTACCACCAGCGTTTCCAGAAGGATCAGGATTAACCCCACCGGTTGTATGTGGATGAGGTTGTTAAAAGCTATCCCAAACAACAACACTCCCTGGATGGAAAGCAGCCAGATAAATTTGGAAACCCTTTCGGAAAGGAAAAAATAAACCAGGGTTGCTGCAAACAAAACAATTAAAACGAGTACCATAATTAATCCAGTAAAATTATTTTTCCGGTAATGATTAAAACCGACAGAAAACCGACGATTGCCAGGGCTGTCAGCGATAAAATCCACTGCGGGTTTTTGGCCATTTTGTTCCGCGCCCGAAACGATTCGAGGGCCCCGACCGAAACGGCGAAAATCAATTCCACCAGCACAAACAGGAGCAGTTGGGCCGCAAAATAGTTTTGCATGGGCAATACAAAATTGAAAATCAGCGCTCCGTAAATCGTAAATTTTATACCGTTGCCCAACTGAATCAGGGCCAGATCAAAACCGCTGTAATCCAAAACCATCACTTCGTGTACCATGGTGAGTTCGAGATGGGTTTTCGGGTCGTCAACCGGAAGCCGGCTGTTTTCGACCATCGCTATCCATAAAAAGATATAAACCGCCAGGATGGCAATCAGGTACGACAGTTCCGATTCGATATGTAAATTGTTAAACAAATCGTAAAATGAAGTGTGGTTGGTAAGTAACGCCATCGACGCTACCACGATAAAAAAGGCAGGTTCAACCAAAAGCGAATAAAATGCTTCGCGGTTGGCGCCCATTCCTTCAAAACCACTGCCGGTGTCCATGGCCGCCGCAATCATCATAAATTTCCCGAAGGCCAGCAAATAGGCAAACAACACAAAATCGCCCTCAAACGACAACAACGCGGCGTGGTTCCCCAGCGGGATAAAAAACATCGCCATAAAAATGGCGGAGAAATATATGATGGGCGCCACCTGAAAAACCCAGCTAACAGTGGTGCTGTAAACATTTCCTTTTCGGAACAACCGGACCGTATCGTAGTAGGGTTGCAGGATGGAAGCCCCTTTTCTTCCGCCAATTTTAGCCTTGGTCAGGGCGATAACACCCGGAAAAACAAGGCTGATCAAAACAATGACAAACGGGTTTAAAACCATTTTAAATGATATTAAAAATCGTTAGGACTAAAATTAAAGCCATAAAAACAATGGCGTACAACAAATAATGCTGGATATTCCCGGTCTGAAAAACCGCAATTTTTTCCAGGAACTGCAAGATTTTGCCGGTTGGCCGGGTTACCAGCCAGTCTTCAAAAACATCTGACGAATGGGTTTCGAATTGCCGTTCTTCCGGGAATATTTCATCTTTTTCAATCGGTTTGAACTTTTTTTTGCCATTGGTGATGTATTTGGCCAGGCTTCCGATAGATTCGGCGTACGACGTGGCCGTATATTGATGGACTGCCGGGTCGGCGGCTGAATATCCGCAACCCCAGGTAGGGCCGGTTTCAACCGTTTTGTTTCTGACAACGTTTTTGCGGATTAGCCACAACCCGATTACCAGGAGAATAAAAAAACCGAGCGAAATTGAAATTCCCTGTACCGATGGCGTAATTTCAGCAAGCGCCGAAACATCGGGGGTAAAAACAGAAACCATCCCGGACAGTGGTTTCAGAACAAACACCGGAAGCACCCCGATAAAAACAATAAAAACGCCGATGATGTATTTCGGGAAAAGCATACTTCCCTTTACTTCACGTGCCAACCGGGTTTTATCGCTTCTGGGGTTTCCGAGAAAAATAATGCTGAAAACTTTGGTAAAACAGTACAACGCCAGCCCGCCGATAAGCACCAGTCCGGCAATTCCGCCCAGAAGCAGTAAGCTCAGCGACAAATCGCCGGAGTGTAATTCTTTAAACATTCCCAGGTAAATCAGAAATTCGGAAATAAAACCGTTAAAAGGCGGCAACCCCGAAATGGCCACCGAACCCAACAAAAAGAAAAAGGCGGATTGGGGCATTTTTTTGATTAACCCTCCCAGTTGTTCGATGTTGCGGGTGTGGGTTTGCTGATAAATATTTCCGGCGGTAAAAAACAAAAGCGATTTAAACAACGAGTGGTTCAGGATGTGAAGAAACCCGCCCGCCAGGCCCAAAACGGCCAGCGTGGAATTTTCGGTAGCCAGGCCGATTACCCCGACGCCGATTCCCATCCCGATGATCCCGATATTTTCGATACTGTGGTAAGCCAGCAGTTTTTTTATGTCGTGCTGAACAATGGCAAGCGTAACACCCAGCACTCCTGAAATAAATGAAACAATCAGCAGGAAAATACCGATACCAAGCAAATCGGTGTGGATAAAGGTGAGTACCCGGATAATCCCGTAAATCCCCATTTTGATGATAACCCCGCTCATGATTCCCGAAACATGCGATGGCGCGGCAGGGTGGGCGTGTGGCAGCCACGTGTGCAGCGGAATAAACCCGGCCTTGATACCAAACCCGGCAAAAAACAACAGAAACAGCGGGAATACCGGTTGTGTGCGAAAATAATTTTCGAGGCTGGCAAAGCCGACAGTTTCGCCGGTTACAATCGCCGAAAGTAAAAATGCGGCCACCAGAAATACAAACCCGATGTGCATCTGTATCAGAAACTGAATGCCTGCCTTGATGGTTGTTGGGTTTTCCGACTCGAAAATAACCAGGAAAAATGTGGCCACCGACATCAGTTCCCAGGCAATTAAAAAGCTGACGCCTTCGCGAAGTACCAGAACCAGCAACATGGCCAGGTGCATCAGCAACAAATTAAAATGATGAAAAGCAAATTCAGTTTTGGTTTTTTTGCCCATGTACGGCGCCAGATAACCTTTTGAATAAAGAATACCCGTTAACAGCGTCAGGTTCACCACAAGGATAAAAAAAGCCGAAATCCGGTCAATCACAAAAAACAGATCGTTCCCGAACAACTGCCCGGCATAAATTTCCGCAACTTCAGCCGAAATAAAAGCCTGTAAAGCGGCGTACCCCGAAAGCAGGATGATTCCAATATCGATAGTAAGCGTAACCGGAAAATGAAATTTTTTCGGTATAAAGAACAAGATAAAACAAACCGCCGGAATCAGGATCAAAAAGACAGGCATGATTTTCAAATTTTAAACCCGGTAAAATTACACTATATCTTAAAGATCATAAAAAATTATCGTTTTTTTTCCCGGAATGGAAGGCCGAACTTAATAAACGTTCCAAAGGCGGGTTCCCTCCGAGGTCGTTTTTTGAACGGTGTGTGCTTTACGTTGGCATAACATTGGAATTTTAAACCACGCCAAAATATATTCAGATTGGATTTCGTCTAATTTTGCGCCTCGTTTTAAAGGATTGTAAAATGGATAAGATATTTAAACCCAAGTTTTTTAGCGTTTTAAACGGAAACTATTCGCGGAAACAGTTTACAACCGATACGATGGCCGGGATTGTCGTCGGGATTGTGGCG
>CAYWBV010000121.1:0-6624 GCA_964455785.1 uncultured Maribellus sp. | reverse complement strand
GGGTTTACCAGCGGTATTGCCGTGGTTATCTTTTCCACCCAGATAAAAGACGCCCTCGGGATGGAGATTAACGACCTGCCCGCCGGGTTTATCGAAAAGTGGGGGGCTTATTTCGAACATCTTTCGGCGGTGAACGGTTATGCCGTCGCCATTACCATCGCCACCATTTTGCTGGTGGTTTTTTCCAAAAAGGTGATTAAAAAAATACCGGGTTCCATTATTGCCATCGTACTCGGGACCGTGGCAGTGCAGGTGTTACAACTCCCGGTGAGCACCATCGAAACCTATTTCGGAGAGATTCCAACCTCTTTTCATTTCGAAATACCCAAAATCAACTTTGAAAACCTCGGATACTATTTTCAGCCTGCCCTGACTATCGCTTTACTCGGAGCCATCGAATCGCTGCTTTCGGCGGTGGTGGCCGATGGGATGATTGGCGGGAACCACCGTTCGAACACCGAATTGATAGGGCAGGGGATTGCCAACATTGTTACCCCGTTTTTTGGCGGTATCCCGGCAACCGGAGCTATTGCGCGTACAGCCACCAACGTAAAAAACGGCGGACGTACTCCTGTTGCCGGAATTATTCACGCCATCACTTTACTTTTGATTATGTTGTTTTTTGGCCGTTGGGTAAAACTGATCCCCATGGCGTGTCTCGCCGGGATTTTAATTACCGTCGCCTACAACATGAGCGAATGGCGTACCTTCCGTTCCATCCTCAAAGGTTCCGTTTTCGACATCCTCGTTTTGCTCTCCACCTTCTTTTTAACCGTTCTGGTTGACCTTACCGTGGCCATCGAAATCGGGATTGTACTTTCAGCCATCCTTTTTATGAAACGTATGGCCGACCTTGGCAAAACCATCCCCACGCGTATCGACTCCGATGTGATTGAAGATTATTCGGTTCTGCCCAAAGGAATCGGGATTTACGAAATCAGCGGGCCGCTCTTTTTTGCGTCGGCAAAAGAATACTGCGAGGTTTTAAAATCCATCGGGTTCGAAAGTAAAGTGATTATCATCCGTATGCGGCACGTGCCGTTTGTTGATGCCACCGGCCTGCACAATTTTAAGGAAGCCCTGAAAATTCTGAAGGACTCGGGGAAAAAGGTGGTGCTTTCAGGCGTTAACGACGCCGTTGGTGCCGACCTGAAAAAGTCGGGCATCGACCGTATTGTGGGTGAAGAGAACATTTACAGCTTGTTTGAAAAAGCAGTAGTCGGCGCAACCGCCCTGCTGAAAACAAAAAAATAAACCATACTGGCTTTCCCTTTGCGAAGGGCGCAAAAGGAGAATACGAACAACTTTTCCACAGGAGAGTTGCCTGGTTTTTTTATCCGTTTCCAAAATACGGCACAGCGAAACTTTTACAGGAAATCTGTCGCCAAATCGCGCGGCAGCTTAGGTCCAAAAAGTTGAACGGATTTTTATTCATTTAATTTTATGAGATTTTGGAAAACAATATTTCTGGTTTTGCTTTTTTCCAAATTATATAAAACGATATGTTCCCCATCTCCCCGGTAAAGACCATTTATGAAGCTGCAATCGGCGATGGCTTCTTCAATTTGAATTAAAGAACGACCGTCACCCGTCATATTCATGGCATGGATATTATTAATTTTTCCGGGTTGGGAATCGTTGCCGTATCCCCTGCCGCCCACCAGCATCGTATTGTAGCCTCCTTTAAAGATTACACCGTTGATATACACATTATTTGTACTGGCTACATCATTTGCCCTGATGGCAATAGCGCGTGTAGAACTTTCGCAAACGATATTGGTAATATAAATATTCTCTGTATCATCTTCCGGCCCCCTCCATTTTCTGGATGTTACCATGGTAGAATTCAAAGTTCCTCCTTCTGAATTTTCGGAGTGTAAACCAAGCGTTGACAAGGCAATAAAATCGTCGCCGGTCTTTCCTGAAATATTATCAATACGAAAATTTTTACAACCATGGCGAAGATCAATTCCATCCCGGTTGGCTACAAATACCTCTTTCCCATTAATATTCTGAAGTTCAGGACAATTAAAATTTATATCTGAGATGTCAGTGTTTATTGTTCTTTCAAAGCTGACTGCCCAGGCATGTGCGTTCTCAATTGTTACATTT
Source organism: uncultured Maribellus sp. (assembly GCA_964455785.1). Lineage (GTDB taxonomy): Bacteria > Bacteroidota > Bacteroidia > Bacteroidales > Prolixibacteraceae > Draconibacterium. Next base: position 4,512 of record CAYWBV010000121.1, on the reverse strand, counting down.
TCCAGTTTAAATCCATCAACGTAGGCCATAAGTATCATAATATTACGCCAGTCTCCCTTTTGTTTTATGCCTTCTTTTCCCGCATCACTTCCGTAACTGACCCGCCAGTTTCCTTTTTGTTTTTCTGTTTCAGGGTCTGCCGTCAATGTTCTGGCTCCGTCTCCCGTTGCCCTGGGGTCGTCAGCTCCTTTTAAATAAACATCTCCGATTCCGATGATACTTATGTTTTTATTCCAGACCGGCTCTGTTATTCCAACCCCCACATTATCACTCCGGAACATGTTATCCCTGCATTGGTTGGATAGCTGAAGTGTACAATTATCCAAAATTATGGTGATATTGCCGGGTAGTAAAATGGCACTATCCAGCAACCAAATATTTGTTCCGTTGGAATTTATTGCCGGAATAATAATCTTGCCGGTGGTTCCGGCTGCCGCATCAACCGCCGCCTGGATACGTTGTGTATCGCTACCCTTAAAAAGATTGGGTGTTACTTCTTTATTGAGATTTGCCTTATTATTCGATTGTAAACAACTTTCCAAGAACAAAAAATTCAATAATACAATCCAGTGGATTAGAATTAGTTTCGGCATAACTACTTTATTTAAATTGTTGATTTAACTCAAAATACATACTCAAAGAAAATTCTTTGAAGAATACACAGGGAAGGTTCACCCTTTTTCTGTCTTTTTAAAAGGCAGCGTAACATTGTACAGGTTTTGCATCCTCACATCAATATTCGAAATAATATCAGCACAGTCTTTCAGCTCTTTGGTAACACTTTCCGCCTTCGCGGAGGTTAGTTTGTATGACAGTTCATGTTCAAGCGAAGCCCATAAATCCATCGCGATGGTTCGTATCTGTACCTCAACTTTAACAAGTTCGGTGCTTTCCGACAGAAACACCGGAACAGTTACAATCAGGTGCAGGCTCCTGTAGCCGTTTGGTTTTGGTTCGCTGATATAGTCGGACCTGCGGATAACCTCAATATCATTCTGCGAAGTAAGGAGTTCGGCGATAAGGTAAACATCGTCGATATAGGAACATATGACCCGGACGCCAGCTATATCGGTAAGGTTCACCCTGGCCGATTCAATACTGAGTTCCAGTCCACGCTGCGAAAGTTTCCTGATAATACTTTTGGGCGTTTTCACCCTGGCCTTTATCATATGTATCGGGTTGCGATCTTTGACATGTTTAAATTCATCATTCAGGTTTTCAAGTTTGGTTGTTATTTCCCTGGTAGCCGATGAATAAAGATTCTCAGCAATAAGAAGAGAATTTATAACTCCAATCATTTCCTGTGACAAGTTCTGGTCTGTCAATCCATCGAGAAAATAGGCTGCTTTGGCAAAATCAATCGTGGCCATGGTTTATACAAACGATATAAATAAATTTTTACTTCTGATTTAATGTTTTACAGCTACTGCAAAGTGTCCCAAAATTACTTATTTATTCTCTTCTCCTGAAGATTGTAAATAAAAAAGTACCATTTACACCCCAGGTTGGCCACGGCCGACCCCTGATTTTGCCTGGCAGGTAAGTCTTGTCCCGGTTTATCGGGAACCGGACGAATGGTTGTTATAGGGAATTGCTGCACATCCTATATGTAATTGGGCGGCAACCTGTGTTTACGTTTTGCGTAAGTTGTGTTTTTATTTTGCGTGAATCGCGATCGCGTTTTGCGTGAATCGCGATCGCGTTTTGCGTGAGTTGTGTTTACGTTTTACGTGAATTGCGATCACGTTTTGCGTGAATTGTGATCGTATTTTGCGTATTATTTTTTTCGGTGAACTTTTCCGGCTCTTTCCGATCATTTTACTCCACCCCGATCACCACTTTTCCCCTCGCGTGGCCCTCGTTGGCATACACCATGGCATCCGGGGTTTTTTCCAGCGGATAACGCCTGTCGATCACCGGTTTCAGGTTGCCTTCCGCGGCAAGTTTTACGATAAATTCCAGGTCCTTTATATTCGTCTTCGCAGCCAGCGACACCATTTTTTTCGAACCCAGCGACATCAGCCGGCCAAACAAAAGCGACTCAAATATCTGGAGCAGGGCGCCACCCACCATTACGCAGGTGCCGTTCCTGGCTAACATTCGCTGGTAGGCGGTAAGCGGCCGGTTTCCGTTGACAGCCACAATGAGGTTGTAACCGCCCCCGGTTTTGGTAAAATCCTCCCGGGTATAATCTATCACTCTTTGGGCACCGAGGGCAAACGTTTGCTCCACATTTTTTGTACTGCATACTGCCGTTACTTCCGCGCCGAAATAACGGGCAAGCTGAACGGCGAAAGTCCCTACGCCACCGCCGCTCCCGACAATCAAAACGCGGTGCCCTTTTTGAATCCGGCCTTTGTATAAAGCCTGGAGGGCAGTTAACGCCGCCAGCGGTAAAGCGGCAGCTTCTTCAAACAACAGGCTGGCCGGTTTGTGTACCAAAACATTTCCGGGGGCCGCCACATATTCGGCAAAACCGCCAAATCCACAACCCGAAAGCTCGCCAATAACTTCATCTCCCGGTTTAAACTGCCCGATGTTTTTACCCACCGATTCCACCCTGCCGCTGATGTCGGCACCAAATATCTTTCCTTTGGGTATAATCCCCATTTTTTTCGAACGGTAATCCGCCGCATTTACCGATGCCGCAACAATTTTTATCAATACCTCGTTTTCGCCGGGTCCCGGTTTGTTTACATCGCGGTAAACCAACCGTCCGGGGTATTTTTTGTCGTACACTACTGCTTTCATTTTTTTTGGTGTTTATGCGTTTGCCGGTTTATAGTAAAGCGTTACTGCACCACCGCCAAAGGTTTTCGTTTTTATAAGTTGAAGAGTAGTGCTGTTGTTAATGTTTTCAAATAACGGCAACCCGTTTCCTGCAACTACGGGGTGAACACAAAATTGGTATTCATCAATCAAATTAAGTTTCATTAGCTGTATAATTAAACTCCGGCTACCGACCAAAATAGTTTTACCCGACTGTTGTTTGAGTTCCAACACTTCTTCTTCAATCGTTCGATTTGACAATTTGGCGCTGTCCCATTCCGTATTTTTTAGTGTATGTGAAAAGACAATTTTGGGAACCCTGTCTATCGCTGCGGCAAAGTCGTCCATCGATTTTTCTCCGGAAGGATTTTTCAGCAGGGTTTGCCAGAATTTCATCAGTTGATAGGTTATCCTTCCATACAGAATTACGTCAGCATGGTCCAAAAGGTCGGCGTAATGCCGGTGGATTTCTTCATCAGGCACCCCTGCCGTATGGTCGCAAAACCCGTCAAGTGTCATATTGATTGCTGCGATTATCTTTCTCATATTTTGTTTTATTTAATGGTTTATCTCCGGATGATGTAAGGCTTGTCCTCCACCTCCAACTGACGGCTACAGACTTTGTTGTCAGTACCGAAACAACAATTGACGTATCGTTTTTGTTGAAACTAGCCTGCCCGGCTAAATCATTCAGGCGGGACTGGATTGTGCCGATCTCTCTTATTTCTATTTATTATGGACAGTTTTTTGTCTTTTCGGTAAATGTTTTTGCTACCAGGGAATAACTCCTGTTGCGGGGTTTGTTTCTTCGCTGATAAATTTGCCTGTAACACCTTCTTTGTCTAACAAGGCATATTTTACAATACGTTTTCCTGCATCTTCAACTTCGCCACCATTGTAGCCTGTAAAATCGGTTTTTGTATAACCCGGACAAACTGCATTTACTTTAAATGGGGTATCCCGGAGTTCGTAAGCCAGATGAATGGTGTACATATTTAATGCGGCTTTTGATGAACCATAAACCGCATATTTTGCAAAATTGTACCCCATCCAATTTGGGTCGCTTTGCAGTGTAAGTGAGCCTACGCTTGTGCTTACATTTACAATTCGTGGTTCAGGTGATTTGCGCAACAAGTCAATAAATGCTTGTGTAACCCTGGCTACGCCAAATACATTGGTGTTAAATGCCGATAAAAACTGGGTTGAGTCTGCTTCAAGCGCGGTGTATGGAGCTCCGCCATTTATACCTGCATTATTAATTAAAACGTCGAGAACCTCTGTTTTCTTACCGATTTCAATCCGGGCATTTTTTACCGAATTATCATCGGTTACGTCAATCTGAATCGCTTCAATGTTCATTAAGTTTTTGGCTTTCAATTTTTCAACGGCTTGTATGCCATTCTCCAAATTCCGACTTCCGAGATAAACATAAAATCCTTTTTGCAATAGTTGTTTTGCGGTTTCAAAGCCAATGCCTTTGTTGGCACCTGTGATAAATGCTGTCTTCATTTTTATTCGTTTTAAAATTTATAGTGCAAAGATTTCACTATAAGAAATGAAGTCATTTACCATTTGGTAAAAAGCGAATTTAGCGGATGTTTCTCCTGATTCGGCTTAACGATTGTTGCGTAACGCCTAAGTATGAAGCAATATGAGAAAGAGCAACCCGGTTAGTAAGCGTTGGATAGTTTTCCAAGAATTCCAAATAGCGTGAAGTGGCATCTTGCGAAATTACCGGGCTTT
>CAYWBV010000120.1:4108-11690 GCA_964455785.1 uncultured Maribellus sp. | reverse complement strand
GGCAATCCTGTATTTTCATTCAAAGTGGCCGGATATACTTTTTCGATAAACGTGGGGTGCCAGGCCCTTCCAAAAAGCAGCCTGGTTTTGGGCCAAACAACCTGGGTATAAGCATGACGCAAACGAAGGGTAGGCGTAAAACTTCCACCGGTAAAATCGATTTCGGCATAAGCGCTTATTTTCGCCTTCCCCATTTCAAGACCCGAAAACCGAGCCCCAAAACGGGTAAACGTGTTTAAAAAATTGGCGCTCGGTTGCTGGTTAATGTCGTTTCCAGCTTCATCGTAAATTGGCTTCAGAGGATACATTTCCAGCAGATGATCGCAGGCGTCCTGATTCTTTCTCGAATCGTAAATAAAATCGTTCCGCACAAACCCAGAAAGTTCGACCTGAATATTTCTGGATGACAAAAATCCTTGAGCATAAACTTTTACGGAAGAAAAAACGATTAAAAGCAATACAATCCTTCTCATGGTTAATCTTTGGTTTTTGTTGAATTTCGAAAACTAAAAATAACACAAAACAAACAACATTAAATACCAGACAACTAATTAAATACAGCAAACATCTAATTTATTTCTGTTTTAAATAACCGTTCAAAAAAAAAGTTAAGAATGTAACATCTGAAACAATTTCACAGTATAGAAATAATGATCTTTGAAACCGTAACCAAAAGTATTATTATGTTTGAAAAATTGCTGCCGCCTGCAAAATGGAAAATTCCGGTAATGATTCTAACAAGCTTTTTATTTGGCATTGTCGTTTTTCTTTTTTATGTATCAAATGCCCACTCCTATCTTTCCGATAATCCGGAAACATGCACCAACTGCCATATAATGGCTCCTCAGTATGCAACCTGGAACCACAGTTCGCACAGGGAAATTGCCCATTGTAACGATTGCCATGTGCCGCATAACAATGTTTTTAACAAATATTATTTTAAAGCAAAAGACGGGATGCGCCACGCTACCATTTTCACACTGAGGTTGGAACCTCAGGTCATTTTTATCAAAGAAGCAGGCGCCGATGTGGTACATCAGAATTGTATCCGATGCCACACGGAGTTGCTCAATGATCCAAAACTCGAAGCAGGAGTAGCAAATCATTATTCACACATGACAGACCGAAAATGCTGGGACTGCCACCGTGAGGTACCACACGGACGGGTAAACAGCCTGTCGAGTGTTCCCCACGCAAGGGTGCCTTTACCCGAAAGCCCGGTACCCTCCTGGATAACGACATCAATTAATAACGACTAAATATCTTAATCTATGAATTCCAACTTAAAAATTACCGAAAGGCGTCCATGGTTTGCATGGGCGCTGTTTATAACAACAATGGTTGTTGTTTTCTTTTTAGGGTTGCTGGCTTCTTCCATCATCGAGAGAAGAACGGAAGCTGCTTTTGTAAACGTCCCTAAAAATAAGATCAATGAATTTGAACCACGCAACGAAGTATGGGGAGAGAATTACCCCCGCGAATACCAGTCGTACTACGGCACCGCTGATACTTCTTTCAGAAGTAAACACAACGGAAATGCGATGATCGACATGCTGGAAGTTGATCCAAGACTTGTGGTACTTTGGGCAGGTTACAGTTTTTCGAAAGAATACAACCAGGGACGTGGGCATTACTATGCCGTTACCGATGTTCAAAATATATTGCGTACCGGGGCGCCAAAAACCGCCGGTGATGGCCCGCAACCGACTACCTGCTGGACGTGCAAAAGCCCGGATGTTCCCAGGCTGATGAACGAAATGGGTGTTACACAATTTTATACCGGGAAATGGGCCAGCCTGGGCCACGAAGTGGTCAACCCGATTGGCTGCGCCGACTGTCACGACGCAAAAACCATGAACCTGACCATCACACGACCGGCGCTGGTAGAAGCTTTTGAACGAATGGGAAAAGATATTAAAAAAGCAAGCCACCAGGAAATGCGCAGCCTTGTTTGCGCCCAATGCCATGTAGAATATTATTTCAATAAAAATATTGCTGAAGGCGCCGATTACCTGGTTTTCCCGTGGGATAACGGTTTTTCGGCGGAAGCAATGGAAGAATATTACGACAAAATGGAGTTCAGCGACTGGACACATGCCTTGAGCAAAGCGCCCATGCTAAAAGCGCAACATCCGGGGTATGAAACCTATATGACAGGGATCCATGCTCAACGAGGTGTTTCGTGCGCCGATTGTCACATGCCTTACAAAAGCGAAGGCGGCCAGAAATTTACCGACCATAAAATGCAGTCGCCGCTAAATAATATTGCCAGTTCGTGTCAGGTTTGCCACCGCGAAGAAGCGTTAACATTAGTTGCCAATGTTTATGAACGACAGGATAAAATTATCGAAAACCGCGATAAACTGGAAGAGCTGCTCGTTCGGGCGCACGTGGAAGCAAAAAAAGCCTGGGATTTGGGGGCGACTGATATTCAGATGAAAAAAATTCTGACAGGAATCCGCCATTCGCAGTGGCGCTGGGACTATGCTGCGGCCAGTCACGGTGCGTCATTTCATTCGCCGGTAGAAATTGGACGGGTGATTACCACCGGAATTACCATTGCGCAGGAAACCCGGATTGAACTGGCCCGTTTGCTGGCTCAATTGGGGCACAACGAAGAAGTTCCCTATCCCGATATTTTGACCAAAACCAAAGCGCAGGAGTTTATTGGACTGGATATAAAAACATTAAATGCAGAAAAACAAGAATTCCTGAAAACGATAGTACCTGGATGGATGAAAAAAGCCAAAGAAAGGGAAGATTCATGGGAGGTTGTTTCAGTAAACTAATCAAAAAAACAAAGTGAATTTTATTAAAAGTTAAAACGGAAGTAAAGTAAACTTCCGTTTCTTATTGTTGAAAAATGAGTAAAAACAGAGCCCTGAAAATTTTCAAGAAACTGCATAAATGGCCAGCCATTATCATCGCCTTTTTTGCCATTCTTTTTGCCACATCGGGAATTGTAATGAACCACCGCGGAACTTTTTCTTCCATTGATGTTTCGCGGAAACTGCTGCCACCCAACTATACTTACAGAAACTGGAATCTTGCAGCCGTACGCGGTTCGCTTCCAATTGATGAAAAAAAAATCCTGGTTTACGGAAATATTGGCATCTGGAAAAGCGACCGAATGTTTCAGAACTTTGCCGATTTCAATCAGGGTTTTCCCAAAGGGATAGATAACCGGAAAATATATTCGGTGATTCAGTTTAAAAATGAACTTTTCGCCGGCACACACATGGGATTATTCAGCCGGAATATTTCCGACGGAAAATGGGAAAAAGAAAATCTGCCGGTAAAAGAAGAACGTATTGCCGATCTCACCATCAAAAACGATACTCTGCTGGTTTTAACGCGACAATATCTTTTAAAAAGTACCGACGGCAGAACATTTGAAACCGCACAACTTCCGGCGCCGGTGGGTTATGAACGAAAAACGGGCCTCTTCGATACGTTCTGGCAACTGCACAGCGGCGAACTGCTGGGACTTCCCGGAAAACTAATTGTTGATTTACTGGGACTGGTTACGATTTTACTTTCGGTAACCGGATTACTCCACTTTTTCTTTCCAAAAATCATTAAAACCCGAAAAAAGAAGGCAAAAGAAGTGGCGTCCCTGGTTTCGGTGAAAAAGAAAAACCTGCGCTGGCACAATGTTGTCGGGTATATTTTTGTGTTATTCCTGCTCATCAATACCTTTTCGGGAACGCACCTGCGACCGCCGTTGTTAATCGCAATTGCAAACAAACAGGTGGGTATCATTCCCGGTACACACTTGGACAGCCCCAATCCCTGGTTCGATAAACTGCGGCGGGTGCACTGGAACGAAAATTCAAAACAATATATTTTCTCCACTTCCGAAGGATTTTATTTTGCGGAAGAATCGCTTACTAAAACCTTACAACCTGCTTTTTCGCAACCGCCGGTGAGTGTTATGGGATGCAATGTATTAAAACCCGTTGGGAAAGATTTTTACCTGGTGGGATCGTTTAACGGGATGTTTTTATGGAATATACAAACCGGCGCTGTTGCCGATTTTTTTACGCAGCAACCCTATGTTGCGCCGGAAGGAATACAAAATCCGATTGGGGCGAATATGGCCGCCGGACTGGTGGAAGGAAATGAATCGGCATTCTGGTTCGATTACAACAGTGGCGCTCAGCCAATTGCCTCGATGGCCGGGACACCGTCTTTCCCGGAGATGCCGGAAAAAATCAGGAAAGCTTCACCCATGTCGTTGTGGAATGTGGCGCTGGAGTTTCATACCGGGCGGATTTTTGAACACCTTATCGGGCCGTTTTATATTTTGTACGTACCTCTGGCCGGGATTTGTATTTTGCTGGTTTTAATCAGCGGTTTTATGTTATGGTGGAAATTACACCGAAAAAAAAGATGATACAATTTCTATTGTACTGTAAACCGGAAGTTACAAACCCGCGCTCCCTTTTCTGCAACTAACCACCATCGGCAAGTGGTTCCCTCCAAATGGCTCCTGTTTGAAATTCCGGAAGAGTTCTGTTTCCGAAAATCCGGCTTCCGGCAGTAATTCAGCCAAATCGGAACTTGTTAAACCCAAAAGCAGGGTTTCGTTGGAAATAACAGTTTCTTCCCTTTTCAGAAACAGGGTCGTTTGAAAGCGGATAAGCGGTGAGCTTTTTTCAAACCTGTATTTCCGCACAAACCGGATGTTTTCGGTTTCAATCAAAGGAAGTTCGGAAAGCTGTTCATCCAGAATATAATCATAATTCAAAATTTGCAGCAGAAAGTGGCCTCCGGGTTTTAACACCGTAAAAACTCCTTTCAGCATTTGCCGGACCAGTTCCTTTGTTTCCAAATGTACCAGCGTGTTCCCGAAACACAACACCAAATCAAAGTATTCTGGCCGGAAATCAATCACAAGTTCCGACATATTTCCGGTTTGGAAATGGAGATTGGGATGCACTTTGTTCGTTTTTGCCTGAAACAGTAAGTCTTCATTCAGATCGATTCCGGTAAGTTTTCCACCTTCGTTTGCCAGTTGAAACGCCAATTCACCAGTAGCACAGCCGATGTCGAGAATTTGCTTTCCGTTCAGCTCCCCTGCCCTGCTTTTTACAAACTGAGGTTGTTCCGGATTATAGGGAAATATCTCGGAATAGTATTTTGAAATAGAGGTGTAAAATTTATTTTGATTTTCTGAATTCATCATTAAAAATATCTCTTTTATGTCATTGGATTTAAGGGAGAAATATGCTGCAAGTCAGAAATTCTCCACCACCGTTTCCAAGGTTGTCAATTTAGAACAACAAATTGAAACCTGCAACTGACTGAGATTGTTTACTCAATTCTTTCCGGTTAAAACAAAAATATAAAACATGGCAGATAAGATAAGGAAGGGAAAAGAAAGCTGCCAACTGTCTGCCCGGCTAGTGTCGTTCAGGCGGGCAACTGATCACTGCCAACCGATCACTTTTCAATCCTCACGCGTGCATCTACGGCAAGAATTTCGTTTTCGTTCCCCAAAAGCGGGTTAATGTCGAGTTCCTTAATTTCGGTGGCAAAACGCAGCAGGCCCGAAAGCCGCACGATAATTTCGGCAAACCGTTTGATATTCACGCCCCGTTGTTTGCGGTACCCTTTCAGAATTTTATACGATTTTAAACTTTTAATCATCGCCAGTGCCTCTTCTTTTGAAAGCGGCGCCAGTCCTGAGGAAACATCTTTCAGCACTTCCACAAAAATACCTCCCATCCCGCACAAAACCACATGCCCAAAATCCTGTTCGTATTTTGCGCCTAAGAAAAGCTCGGTTCCCGATGCCATCTGCGCCAGCAACACCCCTTCTGCTCCAGGTATCCCGCTGAGATGAAAAAACTCTTTCCGAACGGCGGTCGCATTTCTTACATTCAAAATTACGCCGCCAACTTCGGTTTTATGTATCGGTCCAACCACCTTCATCACCACCGGGAAACCAATTTCGAGGGCGGCAAGCACCGCGTCGGTTTCGGTATTAACAATCATCTCCTTCACCCGCGGGATTCCGGCGGCATCAAAAAGCTGATGAATGATTTCGGGAGGCTGGTAACCGTTTCCGGCATTATCCACAATTTCCCGGATGCGGGCGACATCAATCTCCTTCATATCAATTTTATAAACAGACGGCGGTGGCGTGTTTATCACCTTGGTGAGCGCCCGGCCCAACAGCACCTCGTCGGGAAAATTCACATGGCCAAACGACAGAAAACGGGCGACATCTTCCTTCACATTTATCAACGACGGCAGAATGGGGTAAATCGGTTTCCGGCAGGTTTTCATTTTTTCGGAAAGCAAATCGTACACATCACGAATGGGGAACAAACCGGGGCTGCCAAAAATAACGGCCATCCCGTCGATATCAAAATCATTTTCGCAGGCATCGATAATTACGCCCAACTGTTCCGCAGTGCCTGTCGCCAGAAAGTCGATAGGGTTTTCTACCGACGAGCCCCTGAACAGTTTTTCCTTCAACGCAGTTTTTGCCGGAGAATCCTCTATTTTCGGAATCTTCAGGCCTCCATCTTCCAGTGCATCGGTCAGCATCACACCTGGCCCGCCGGCATGGGTAACAATGGCGAGCCTTTTCCCTTTCAGCTCATTACACATAAAAACCGAGGCCACGGTTGTCAGCTCCTCACGTCCGTAACACCGCACAATTCCCGCCTTGCGGAAAAGCGCGTCAACAGCCGCGTCCGAGCTGGTAAGCGCGCCGGTATGCGACGACGCCGCACGGCTTCCCGCGACAGAACTTCCGGCTTTGATGGCAGCTATTTTACATCCTTTTTGTATGAGCGAAGAGGCATGATAAAGCAGTTTATCGGGGTTGGCGATATTTTCGATGTACAACAGTTTCACCTGCGGACTGACGCCAGGAACATACGTATTATCGAGATATTCCAGCACATCTTCGCCGCCGGTCTGGGCGCAGTTGCCCACCGAAAACACATTGGCAAACCGGAGCCCCTTTGGAATCCCCGATTCGATGATAAAAACCGCGGTAGCTCCCGACCCTGAAATAAAATCGCATCCGTCGGGTGTCAGCGTTGGAATGGGCGTGGTAAAAACACTGGTATGAAACGGGGTCATCACGCCAATACAGTTGGGGCCAATCAAACACCCGTCGTTTTGTGTAACAACGTCAGCAATCTCTTTTTCCAGTTGTTTCCCCTTTTCGTCCATTTCGCCAAAACCGGCAGAAACGATGATAAACGCTTTGGTGTCGTTTTGTTCGGCCAGCGTTTTTATCACCGGCAGACAGGCTTGCGCCGGGATAGCCAGGACAGCCAGATCAACCGAAGGCAGCTCTTCGACCGTTGCAAACGACGGCACACCCTGAACGGTGGTTTCGTTGGGGTTAACCGCGTATAATTGTCCCTGGAACCGGTTGTCGGTTAAATTTTTGATAATCTTCCCGCCGGGTTTCGAAATATTGTTCGAGGCCCCAATAACCGCAATACTTTCCGGATGAAGCAGTTTTTCATTGATCATACCACCGTTTTTTGTTGCGGTAAAATTATACATTTCAGAATTAACCTTCACCCATAAATTTCAGTTGTTTTGAATCAGG
>CAYWBV010000120.1:2063-4008 GCA_964455785.1 uncultured Maribellus sp. | reverse complement strand
GTGGATTTGCGGAAAGAAAACGACGACAGTGCGATGTGGAGTTCGTATTTCGGGCGGTTTAACCAAGCAGAAATTGTAGTAGTGGCCGCCAACGACAAAGGGAAAGACAACCAGGAGCAGGTGGCGAAAAATGTGGTGCTGACCAAAAAGCTATTTCAGAAATTAAACATCCGGCATAAAATTTACAAGGGCCGCGGGTCGAGCCTGAGGAATACGTTTGAAGCGCTGGAACTGGCGCAGTCGTCGAATGCTGACTTGCTGATAATCCTTGGCAGTTCGGTGATAACGCCGATCGATCTGCTGGTGGGCCTCCCCGAAAAGAAGATCATCCGGCAGGCGGGCCGCCTGCCGGTTTTGGTGGTTAACCCGCGAAAGGACAACTATATTTTGTGCGACTGATTCCCGTTGGCAGTGATCGGTTGGCAGTCGCAGTTGGCCTTACAATTAACATTTACCAGTAAAAATTGTCAATCCTATTTAGGGACCGTCATCTTGTAGCTTGAGTCTTTTAGATTAGGGCTCAAACAAAATTGTATTCTACATTCCATAATACATTTCCGATGTTAGTTACCGACGGATTTATTACTTTCGTGCTGAAATCACAAAATCATGAAAAAATTACTTTTTATACTGTTTGTTCTTGTTGTTTTCCTGGGGAAATCGCAGAATTTCGAATACCAGGTTTTGTTTGAAGGTATTGGCGACAACCGCGAATATGCACAAAGCGGAAAGGCATTGTCGCAATCCATTTTAGGCTCCCGCGGCGCATTCGAATTGGGTGTGGAAAAAGATAACCATCGCATCCGCGGCGGATTGAGCCAGTTGCTCGAATTTGGCAGCGACATCGACGCGCAGAAACCGAAACTTACATTATACTATCAGTACAACGACCTTCAAAAGGAGTTTAAGTTCGGCGCTTTTCCACGCCGCGGGACCATCGATTTTCCGCTGGCCATGTTAGCCGACACGTTGTTGTATTACCGTCCCAACATCGAAGGGCTGTTTGGCGAAGTACGCTGGAACTGGGGCAAACAAAACGGTTTTGTCGATTGGGTGAGCCGCCAGACCGAAATAAAACGCGAAAACTTTATGGCCGGTTTTTCGGGCGAAATATTTTACAAAAACCTGTTCGTACAAAACTATGTGCTGATGTTTCACGACGCCGGCCCGGGTGTTGATATACCGGGAGACCACATCAAGGATTATCTCGGTTACGCCCTGCAGGCCGGAATCCGCACGTCCGAAACTTCGGCGGTTAACGGGTATGTAAAAGCCGGGATTTTAAGTTCTTCGTTCCGCGAACGGAGTGTCACCGACGGTTTTCAAACCGAAACCGGGTTATTTGCCGAGGCGAAAGGAAGATATAAAAACTATGGAATCAAATCGGTTTTAAGTTCGGGGGGCAGCCACAAATTTAAAACCGGCGACACCTTTTATCGGGTGGAGAACTACTGGCGCACTGATGTTATCTGGTATTTTATCAATCATGAACGGGTAAAAGGCACTTTTAACCTCTCGTTCCATACCGTAGATTGGAAAGACCTCGACCAGCAGCAGCAAATGTCGATTGTTTATGTATTCGGGAAATAAAACATCCAAAAAAATATAATCCCGCATTTTTTCGGAAAAACGCGGGATTATAACTTTTATCGATAAATAATATATTCCACCGGAACTTCTTTTATTTTTTAACCAATTTCCCTGAAAAAACAGGTTGATTTCCATCCAGCAGTTTGTAGAAATAGACTCCATTTCCCAATTGCGAAACAGGAACCGATTGGCCAGAAAATGCTCTCTGGGCCAGCACCCGGGCGCCGGTCATCTGGTAAATCTCCAGGTCGAGTCCGGAATAATTATCTTTCCACCGAAAGGTCACCGATTCGGTCGCCGGGTTCGGATAAACCGATACTACTGCATTTTTAATATCGTCAATACCCGTTGAGGT
>CAYWBV010000120.1:0-1963 GCA_964455785.1 uncultured Maribellus sp. | reverse complement strand
CTGTATTCCAGTTTCGAAAAAAGAACTTCTTCTCCTTCAATCAGATAATACATATTTGCAGTTTCCAGTTCACCCGAGGTACGATAGGCATATGCAACTTTTATACTCTCGGTTAACACCTCCTGGCCATCCTCTCCGTCCAACTGCCAGTAAATAACCTGAACTACCTGTCCTGCTTCGTTGTAATAAAAAATTTGTTTGGATGTTACCATCCACGTGGTTTCCGATTCTCTGAAATAACTGATAATCGTGTCAGGCCTTCCTTCAGCATTGTACTTTGCCTCCAGTTTACTGTCGAGGATCAATCCGGGGTTTTCTCCGTCGCTGTTGTACATAAGGAGTGTTTTCACCTTTCCCTGGGCATTGTATTCCACTTCGGTTTTGCTGTCATTGTCCCAGGCTTCGGAGGTAGTATTCCAATCAAAACTGAGCCACGACGTGTTTCTCATTTCTGCATTATAGACATATTCATCCTTCGAATCATTTTCCCAGGTTTCGGTTTCCCTAATCATTACCTGTGTTACAGTACTGTCGAGCGTTTGAACGGCGGCTACGCTTTTTAAACCATTTTGTTCATTTGAGTAGTCCAAAAAAATGGCCGATTGCCGGGTTAGCAGGTCATATTTTTCTTTCATCTGCTGAATTTTCTGTGTAAGATTTTGTGTGTTCTGAGCATGAACGAAAACTGAAACTGCTGTAAATAAGAGAAGAAAAGTAAATTTTTTCATTTGATAAATTTTACGATTAATATTAAAACACCTTTAACTCTCAATCAAAAATAAATCAAACAAAAATAATGAACAATAGTTTTCGGCAAACAACAATTTTGAGGGGACAAAAAGTACAGAAAATCAGACAACCGGGCTAAAAGGAGGTTGACTGACAATTATCTGACTATCTCCATCTCGTCGAGCAAATATCCGGCGCCGGCAAACTTATCGATAACAAACAGGGCGAACCGGATATCGAGCGAAATATTGCGGCACATGTCGGGGTCGAACAGGATATCGCTCATGGTCCCTTCCCAGCAACGGTCGAAGTTTACGCCAATCAGTTCGCCGCGGGCATTGACCACGGGGCTCCCCGAGTTTCCACCCGAGGTGTGGTTCGAAGCAGTAAAACAAACCGGTACATCTCCGTCAACTTCATATTTTCCAAAATCTTTTGTTTTAAAAAGATCTCTCAATTTCTCCGGAACGTCGTAGTCGTATATCTCCGGGTTATCTTTTTCCATAATCCCCGACAAAGTGGTGTAGTGCTTATAGGTAATGCCGTCCTGCGGGTGATAACCTTCCACCCGGCCGTAAGCCACCCGCAACGTGAGGTTGGCATCGGGGTAAAGCGCCTGGCTTTTTTTCATCTCCATAATCCCGGCCATATATTTTTTCATGTTTTGATCGATCTGGATGGTAAGCGAATCGACTTTCGGTTTGATGTGGACATCGTAATAAAAATTCAGACTTTTTACCATCGTTATCAGCGGGTCGCGCTGCAACTTGCGGAGTTGTGTTTCATTGGCCGAACGGAGCAGTTGCTCCAGTTCGGGCCGGTTGACAAGTACCGATTTCAGGTAAACCTTTTTCAGCAATTTATCAGCATCGTTTTTTTGCATTAATTGCATAAAGTCTGCAGGCAAAAAGCGGTGGTCAATATCCCGCATCAACAACGGGAGCAATTCGATAAAAAGCTTCTCATCGGTAGGTTGGTTGAAATTTTTGTAAAATCCCGGTAACCGATCCAAAATTCCGTCACAGTACTCTTTTAGTTTTTCGGTTTGTGTGTTTTCCACCTGGTTCACAACCGCGCCGACCATCGACGCCAAACGAAAAATCTCGGCACCGTTTAAAACAATCTCCGAATAATAGTCGGAAGCCCTGATATAACTGGCATATTCCGAATAAATCCGGTCGAAATTATCGAAAACCGGTTGGTAATCAATTTCCCATGTTCCGTTTGACAATGC
>CAYWBV010000119.1:0-11748 GCA_964455785.1 uncultured Maribellus sp. | reverse complement strand
AATAGCGACAGAATTGAAAAACTATTTGAAGACGAGAAGAATGAACCGGAATTAAAGCAGGAGTTAAATAATAAATGGGTTGAGATTTTAAATAGTCCAATCTCCGGAATGGATTTGAGTCATATTCTTTATAAAATTCATTATACTATTAATTCGAAAAACAATGTACAACACATCTCCAAAACAAAACAGTTGTACAACCGGTTTTCGAAAATTGCTGCGATACTGATTTTGCCAATAATGGCATTTAGTATTTATCTGATTATAAATACTTTTAATCAACCATTACAGTTTTCTGAAATAGTGGCCCCCAAAGGAGAAAAGGCGCAATTTATTTTGCCCGATGGTTCATCCGGTTATTTAAACTCGGGTTCAACGCTTAGATATGCCAGTTCTTTTTTTAAAGACAGATGGGTTGAATTAAACGGAGAAGGATTTTTCGATATTGCTCATGATAAAAAGACTTTTACAGTACAAACCCACAATGTAAAGATTAAAGTTTACGGAACCCGGTTTAATGTTTGTGCCTACAATGATGATCCAGAAGTAGTTACAACGCTTGAAGAAGGGAGTGTATCGGTAATAAGGGATGTTGACGGAAAAGAAATGACAATTAAACCCGGGGAACAGGCCATTTTTTATAAATCGAACAATCAAATGGCGAATAAAAAGGTAGATGTTGATTTGTTTGTGTCGTGGAAAGAGAACATGCTGAGGTTTCAAAATACCCCTTTTGCCGATGTTGTGAAAAAAATGGAGCGCTGGTATGATGTAAAGATAATCCTGGACGACAATTTGAAATACACACAACGTTATACCATGACCATAAAAACAGAGAGCCTTCGGGAAATGCTTGGTCTGATGGCGGTTACAACTCCAATGAAATATGAGGTTAAAGAAGATATTGTTTATATCAATTTTAATAAAGAAATGCCTATGAAATAAACGAATGCCTGTAAAAAAGGAGGAAAGTGTTCCTGCACCTTCCTCCTGTAGTTCGTGTTCCTGCACGAACCTGAGATAAATTACCCCGAAAGGGAAAAGTATCACATAACATTACAAACTTATGAATAAAAAATTAATGTATCTGTGCAGGTGGGATGGAAACCTGCTTAAATTAATTCGAATGATAAAATTAACGGCAATAATAATCCTGGTAACCCTGATACAGGTAAGTGCCTCGGTTTATTCGCAAACCAAACTCCTAAACCTGAACGTAAATAATATTTCAATCGAGTCTGCTTTAAAGGAAATCGAGAACCAAAGTGAATTCTTTTTTCTTTATAACAACGAACAAATTGACGTAACCAAAAAAATTAATGTTAATGTAGCCAATAAAACAATTGAAGACGTTTTGGAGGGGATGCTGAAAGAGACCGGCATTCACTACCTAATAAAAGACAAACAAATTGTTTTATATGACGGGGACTTAAATTCAATAATAAATACACTAGGAAGGGCCCAGGCTGCTCAGCAACAGTCTAAAACAATTTCAGGTAAGGTAACCGACACCCGCAACCTTCCCCTGCCCGGTGTTACCGTGGTGATAAAAGGCACCACTCAAGGTACGGTTACCAATGCCGATGGTGAATATTCACTGGCTAACCTTCCGTCCGACGCCACATTGCAGTTTTCGTTTGTGGGGATGAAAACAACGGAAATTGCAGTGGGTAGCCAGACAAATATAAATATGGTAATGGAGGAAGAAGCGATTGGATTAGAGGAAGTTGTGGCAGTAGGTTATGGAACTGCCAAACGTCGGGATGTTGTTGGCTCCATTGCGAAAGTGAGCAGCGAGATGATTACCAAAAATCCGGTAACTTCCGTGGCACAATCACTACAGGGGATTGCCAGTGGAGTATTTGTAAACAACAGCAGCGGCCATCCGGGAAGTGGATCAGACATTTTGATTCGTGGCAGAAGTTCCATCAATCTTTCAAGCAGTCCTTTATGGATTGTTGATGGCATCCCAATTTATACCGGTTCTTCACAGTTGACTACTCAGGGAGTAAAATCAGTATCTGCACTTTCTATGATAAATCCTCACGACATTGAATCAATAGAAATACTAAAAGATGCCGCAGCAACTTCCATTTATGGAAACAGGGCATCGGGAGGGGTTATTCTTGTGACCACAAAATCAAATAAGGGCGATTTGACAGGGGTAAATGTTAACTATGATGGAGGAATTTTTCAGTTACCATTTCAGGAAGACGATGTTTATGTTGATACAAAAACCTGGTGGGAATTAACCGATAAAGCTTGGCTAAATAGCGGAAACACTTCAATTTTACAACCTAATAGTTTGACAAATCTCCTTTTCCTGGATGAAAAACCAAACATGACAAGAGAAGAAGCATTGGCAACGGATATTGACCATTTAGATGCTTTAACCCAGAGTTCCCGTTTCCATCAGTTTGGTTTTACGGCCAATAAGGGATTCCAAACAGGGGGAGTTATGTTTTCACTAAATTATAGGGACGAAAAGGGACTTCTCCGTAACAACAATCTTCAGCGGTTGACATCGAGGTTTAATTTTAATTTTGATCCATTAAAAAACCTGCATTTTGGGGTTACTTCAAACTTCCTGTATTTAAAAAATACAGGCATTCCTTCAGCAGAAGGGAAAGGCGGTGCAGGATGGGGGAATTTAATGGTGATGATGCCCTGGTACAAACTATATGATCCCAATTCGCAAACGGGATACTGGATGACCAGTTCGGGTTATAACCCACTCGCTTCGTCCGATCCAAAGCTTGTTCGGAATGATACGGATCAATATCAGGCAATTAGCAGTGGTTTTGTTAAGTGGGATACTCCGGTAAAAGGGTTAAGTATTAAAAGTGAAATAGGTGTTGACCTGTTACTAACCAATAGCAGCCATTGGCGATCAATTTTTCTTGATCCGGATGCACCGTTTCAAAACCAGGCCGCTGAACGTTCTGTAACCCAACATACCTTTAACTATAATGGGTATTTAAACTACGATAAGACTATCGGGAGTCACAATTTTAATATTACAACCGGTGCTGAAGCCACGAGATCTGCATCGTATAACAGGCAGGTCGATGCTGTGCAGATCTTAAGCAGCTACCCTGAACTGATAAATCCATTACAAATTAACTCGGCAAACGGGTCCTTCGGGGACGGTGGGTATCTAATGGGTCTATTTGGCCGGGCAAATTACAAATTTAAAGACCGTTACATCCTGAATGCAAGTATTCGGCGTGACGGGCATTCAGCTTTAAGCAAAAATAACCGTTGGGCAACTTTTACTGCCTTCGGCGCCGGATGGATTATCACGGATGAGGAATTTTTTAAAGTCAGATGGATAAACCTGGTTAAGTTGAGGGGAAGTTATGGGCAAACAGGTAATACCGCCATTAGCAAGGCAATGACCCAGGTTAACTGGGGTCTTACCGGTACCCGTTATGGCGGAGGTTTTTTGCCAGGTGGTACAACGATTGGTCCAATCGGAAGTACGGGTTTGAAGTGGGAAACTACAACAAGTACCGATGTGGGCTTGGATTTTGGCTTTTTTGACAACAGAATTTCAGGGTCCGTCGCTTATTATACGAAAAGTATTTCCGATCTGATCTTGAGAGGGAATGTGCAGGAATCCGTTGGGCTTAATGTCAATTCGGTTTGGGAGAATATTGGAGATATGAAAAACTGGGGTTGGGAGTTTAATATCTCAACAATAAATATTAATGCAGGTAGTTTTGGATGGAAAACCGATTTTAATATCAGCTTCAATGACAATAAAATAGTTAGGCTGAATGAATTTGAGAAAGGCAAAGGGGCAGAAGTCACTTCCTTTAGCCAGGCTAAAGGAATCAGTACAATTCGCAAAGAAGGTGAAAAATTAGATACATGGTTCATTGCAAATTATGTCCATATTGACCCGGACAAAGGAATTGCGATGATTGAGCAGCGTGATCAGGAAAAATGGGATACGGAATTTAACACCGTATCCAATGGGAATCTGATCCCAATGAACGAAGCCAATGTGAATGCCAATAAGATGGTCCAACATGGAAAATCTGCACTTCCGACCTATTATGGCGGGCTTACGAATAATTTCAGTTACAAAAACTTTGATCTGAATGTTCAGCTTGTTTTTTCCGGAGGAAATTACATCATGAATTATTTATATTCACGCAGTACGATTGATGCACTTGGTTACGGGCAGATTGCAAAAGACATGGTCGGGAAAAACTGGGAAAAACCGGGAGACATTGCACAATTCCCGCAACTGGTTTACGGATATACCTACAAGTACGACAACAATGGTAACCCATCGGCTTCCGGCACCAGGTTTCGAACTGATTATACTACATTTTATATGGAAAAGGGCGACTACATTAAGTTGAGAAATATACAACTGGGGTACACTATTCCAAACTCCATATCAAAAAAAATACAGTTGCAAAATGCAAGGATTTATATCGGTGGTTCCAATTTGCTTACACTAACCAAATTCAAGGGGTTTGATCCTGAAAGTAATGATGATTTGCCTATTCCCCGTTCATTTAATTTTGGCTGTTCCGTAAACTTTTAATTTTATCCGATATGAAAAAAATAATAGCAAATAGTATATATGTGATCCTCATCTTGGGATTATGGGCATGTGACCAAGATGAATTTTTTGAAATCAAAAGGCCACAGGAAACGCAATGGGTCAATACCGTAACTTATGACCAGGGGCTGGCTTCTGCCTATGCACTTGTTGCATACAGCGAACCGGGAGGGATTCAAATGAGAGAATTTATTGTTTCCGGGACTTCACAGCTATTACCGGAAACTTCAACCGGGATTCCGTGGAATGAGATGTATAACAGGTTGTTTGATCAGGATGTATCTACCAACAAAAATCACTGGAGAGATTGGTATAAGGCCGTTACCCTTTGTAATGCCGCCATACAACTCGATGAAGAAAAAGATGGAAATCCCTTTGTCCTTAAAGTTGACGGTTCCGATTATCAGGATAATTACGTCCGGCAAGTAGGCGAATATTATTTCTTAAGAGCCTATGCTTATTGGAACCTGGTCAAAATTTTCGCCCCACCTTATAACCACAATGGGGACAATAGTACTGCGTATATTCCTTTTAAGTTGAAGGTGCCTACTTCAAAAGATGAAATTATTTCGGAAAAATTGGGTACTACGGAAGAGGTTTATAACCAGATTATTGAAGATTTGAGGGTTGCCAAGGATAAGCTGCCCGAAGGTTTTAATTCATCCACCATGTTTCCTAATTATGAGTGCGGGAGGGCCACCAAATACACCGCTTCGGCCCTTTTGGCGAAAGTACTTTTTTTGAAAGGCGATTATACAGGGGCAAAGCAGGAAACTGATTTCATCATCACAGCCGCTGAAAATGAAGGGCGGTTTGCATTGGAAACGCCTATCGAAGCATTTAATAAAAACGTGATTAAAAATATTCCCAAAGAAGTGATTTGGGAATTTAATTCGGGAGACCCTACAGTAGGTGGTGCATCGAATTACATGTATTTTGGTATGCTTATTTCCTTAAATTTTCGCGATGCCGACAACGGGGGAAGAGGCGCGAACATGGTGAAAAGCGGCTGGAATCAGTTTACATTGAGCTATTGGGCATTGGATAAAATTGGCTGGATGACCGATCCGCTCAATGGTGATTATTCGCTGACTGCCGAAGCAAGTAATGACCTTCGTTTTCAGGAATTGTATTATTATCTGCTTGCTTATAATCCCACTGGCGACCCACTCGTGTACGAAACAGTGAGTGCACATGCTGCTGTCGATAAACCTCAGCTTTATGTTGACAAATATTTCCGGGGAGGCCCGGGCGATGGTCGTTACACAAAATTCCCGTTGATCCGTTTAGCTGATATTTATCTCATCCGTGCATGGCTAAACTGGAAATTGGGCAATTCTTCAGGCGCAGCATCCGATTTAAATCAAGTATGGAACAGGGCAAATCCAACTGCCCCCGATAGATACAATGTTAGCAACATCAATCACGATGCTATATTTGCAGAGTATGTAAAAGAAATGTCAGGTGAAGGATGGACCCTGGATTTTATCATGGCAACCCAAATGGATATTCCTGCCGGTGACCGGAATGTGACTCCAATTGCTCCACCTTACAGCAGTTGGAAATGGATAATTCCAGCAACGGAAGTTAGTTTAAACCCTAATTATTAATAATATGGTATAAAGCCTGTCTGGATTTAATCTGAACAGGCTTTATTTTTTTTGTTGCATATATGAAGATGATGCTACTCATACTGGGATTGCTTATCCCGGTTTTAACCATTGCACAGGATTTATCAAGCTATCAAAACCGGAAAAACTTTATTTTGGAAGCGATTAAAGATATACCGCTTACCGAAGGAGGTAAACATGGTTTGCCCAAAGCAATAGCCCGTTTAAACGCCGACCCTCATGACCAGGTGGCCCTTGCATATATTACCGCCATCCTTGACCTCAAAACCCAAAATATGTTCGATTTTCCGGGAGTGGCGTTGGCTTTGTGCCGGTATTGGGACAGTTTCAGCGCGGAACAGGTTGCTGAAATAAAATCTGATTTGGAACGGTTGGCGAAAAGCGATAAAATAGGGGGCGAAGGGTTTCTGGGGCATGGGACTGAAAACCACGCCACCATGATGTGGTGCAGCGCATACTTGTTTGGGCAATTATTCCCCGATGCCAGGTGGGCCAATGGGATGACCAGCGCAGAAAT
Organism: uncultured Maribellus sp.; assembly: GCA_964455785.1. Lineage (GTDB taxonomy): Bacteria > Bacteroidota > Bacteroidia > Bacteroidales > Prolixibacteraceae > Draconibacterium. Next base: position 5,021 of record CAYWBV010000119.1, on the reverse strand, counting down.
GATGGCTGATATGAAAGAACGCTTGCGCAAAACCTTTAAGAACAGATATGAAAAAGGTTATACCGAATATCTTTCTACTACATATGAGGTGGTGATGAATTTCCCGGTTGAAATTTTGCTCGAATTTGCCCTTGATACCGAAGTGAAAGCCATGGCTGAAGCTTTTATGCTTTATAAGTGGTCCTTACTGTCGCTTAACAACTTTGAAGGGAATATTCTTGCCCCGTATGCACGCATGAATACACAGGAAGACCATGCTCCAACCGGAAACTATATAGCGGCCACTAGTTATTACAATTGGCTGATGTGGGGGTGGGGGGCCGCGACAGGCAATGTCAAACCGGGCGATTTTAAAAACTACCGCGAAACAAGCTATGCCGTTTATGCCTCCCTTTCCAATATTGTTCCTGATGAAGTATTTTTTCGTTTGGCTGGCTCCGGTGCAGGGCCATTTTCGTTGAAATCATCGGCATCAACCTTCGGGCTTTACGGTAACGGCATACCTCACTTGATGATGCGAAAGGTATTTCGCGACAAAACGTTTGCCATTGGCACAGGCAATTTCAGGTGGATGCCCGGTGGATATTATGCCGATCACGACAACAATGGGTTCTGCATCGTATGGCAAAGCCCCGACCGTTTCAATTATATCGGGTGCTTCCATCCATATTGGTACAGCGATGGCGATGACAAAGACCGCACACCGGATACCTGGTACAAAGGCAATATTTCACCTTTTCAGCAAACGGCCCACCACCAAAATACCGTGATTATATTGTTTAATATTCCTGACAAAGACCCCTGGATAAAGACCCCGGCTTTTGACGAATGGGCATTCAAATGGGCTTGGCGTGATGGCCATGTTGACGGGTTGATCAAAAGGGGCATGTTGCGTTATCCAAAATCAGTTGATGAAAAGGTCGGGACAAACGGATGGATATTCCTTCGCGAAGGTGAAACCTACATTGGTATAAAACCACTGAAAGATTTCTATACACAAGATAATCTGACAGGCAGGGGCCTTGATGGCTTCACGATTGTCAAAAGCGACCATGCCCGGACAGGGTTTGTTTTCGAGGTAGGTACAAAAGAAGAATTTGGGTCATTCGAAAAATTTCAGAAAAAGCTGCCTGAAAATGAATTGAAAATTGACTGGGAAACAATGGCAGTCAGCTACAAAAATTCTCACGGTGAAAATTTACGGATTCAATTCCATGCCGGGTTGCCGGTCGATCCCGACGGATTGGCCCGGTCGGTGCCTTCGGTCTGGATCAATGGCAAGATGGACATTCCTTGTCACCAATGGCCAATGATTGAAAGTCCCCACGTCAATATGGTTGACAACGTGTTGAAAATCCAGTCTGAAAAAACAAATATTATAGTGGATTGGAAAGGCGAATATCCAAGTATAAACAGAACTAATTTATAAAAGAATATCAAATGAAGAAGTTATTATTTATTATCGTATTAACAATAAATTTTACATCTCCGGGTTTTGTAGGCGCTGTTAACCCAACTGCATTCCAAAAAAAGAGGAATACCAATCCTGACAACAAATTTGAATATCCGGTAAAAATCAGCAAAAACCAGCGTTATTTTACCGATGCCAAAGGCCGGCCATTTTTTTACCAGGCATGTACCGGATGGGAATTGCTGTCGAAACTTACCAGGGAAGAAACGGAAATATATTTAAAAAACCGGAGCGAAAAAGGCTTTAATACCATTCAGGTAACATTGCTCCCCTGGAAGGCGGATGATGTTAACCGTTTTGGCGAACCGGCTTTTCTCGACAAAAAGTATTTTACCCAGCCAAATGAAAAGTACTTCGAACATATCGATTGGGTACTTCAAAAGGCAAATGAATATGGTATTCAATTGAGTATTAATCTATTTTGGCTAAGAAGTGATTGGCGCGATCATACCAATGTGAATAATTCCCGGGCTTTTGGCAGTTATGTGGCGAACAGGTTTTTGCACCACGATAATATCATGTGGTTTGCCGGGGGCGATGTTAATCCCGAAGATAAAATGGATGCCCAACTGGCTTTGGCAGAGGCCATCCATTCCATCGATAAAAAACATTTGCTGAGCTATCACGGCGGCCGTTATTCTGATGGGACTAGCACTTCCAGCTCGGCACTTTTCCACCGCGAACCCTGGCTCGATTTTAACATGGCCTACTGTTACGACCCGTATCACTGCCCGCGGCTCGATGCCTATGCGCCTGTTCAGTTCATCCATACTTACAATTTGAAGCCTGTGAAACCGATTATTTTGGGAGAGGGTTTTTATGAAGGTACGCTCAATTATACCTTCAATGACAACCAGAAACAATTGTATGCAATCCGAAGAAACCCGCTGTGGGGAATAACATGTGGGATTACAGGCCATTCGATCGGGCATCAGAAAATTTTTCCATTTATTGAGGGGTGGCAAAATGCGCTGGACGAGCCGAACAGCATTGTGGTAAAAAACCTCAGTTCACTTGTTTCCGAAATAAAGTGGTGGACATTGGTGCCCGATCAAAATCATGATGTTGGGATTAGTGGATTTGGAAATTTTGGAGGTGAACATTATATCTCGTTGGCTTACGACCCAAAGGGAAGCCTGGCGCTTGCCTATTTTCCTTACAAAGGGAAACTTACGGTTGACATGTCTAAATTTTCCGGACCAGTGCAAGGACGGTGGTTTAATCCGGTAAACGGAAATGCCGTTCCGCTTGACCTGTATATTCCCAACAAAGGCACTTACTTTTTTTCCCCTCCCGAGGACAACGGTACCAGTGGTCAGGATTATCTGCTTATTCTTGAAACGAAGCGTCCTCACAGATTGGGGGCCCGTAGTGTCCAAAAATAAACTGGTATTCCAAACATATCCAGTGTTTCACTGCAATGTCTCATTATTTTTTTCATTTTCGATGGCTGTTGTATGCTTCATTCTAAACGGTACTGGAAGGAGAAATTAAAAAATGTAGAATATAGGCAGACCCCCGACATCTTTTACTTGGTTTATTTTTTACGCCATATATGGAGACTTTTTATTAAAAAATGACTACGATTAAAAAGCATAACCCTGAACAGGGCCAGCAGGTTTTTGGTTGTATTGTTCCGGAAAACAACTGACAATCTGACATCAAAATAGAGTCAAATATTTTGATTTACACACCGCCAAATTGTTTTTCTATTCTGCAACACATTGTTACAACCAAAGGTATTAATCATAAAGACCTGAGTAGTTACAATACTTTTAGTTTATAACGTGTTTTCATGTTTGAATTTGCATCAGTGATATTAGCATTTTCAATACCTACGATTCGCAATCTGACTAAAAATTATACACCTTGTGTCAAAAAAATTGACAGCTATTTAATTTCTTGGATTAATAGTAGACTGTTATACAGTGATTTGTAAAAAAGGCATTTTAATTGATAAAATAGTTGAGGTTTCGTTGCCATGCAGATAAAGCTGAAAGCGGCTCGAAACCATTGTAAAAAAACAAACGGAGCTGGTGGATATTTGCCCAGGTTGGCTTGCTGGAATTGGAAAATACATTGCTAACGGGTTTATTTCAATCGTGGAAAGCGGCCACTAGGAAACCGGTAGAGGCGTTAAGGTATGAATAGTCTTGAACTTTGATTTAATGATGAAATGAAAACTATGATTCAAAAAAGATATAAAATGAAAGTCCATCATGGAAATCGAACAAATCAAGGTTTAGATAATTGGAAAGCGGCAACGAGAAACCCGGTGGAGGCATTAAGATATGAGTAACGAAATCCCGACCGAAGCGTCGGGGTAGAAGCGCTGAGATATGAATAGTCTTGAACCTGACTAACGGTAGGCAGGCTATGGTTAAGCAGATTAAATGAATAGAAAAACAAAAATGGCAAGGAAAAAAGCGGAAACGCACCCCGGGATAGCCTCATCGCACCACGGAGGTAAGTTATCGCACCCAGTTGCTGCGTTGTTGCACCGCCGCACTGCGTTATCGCACCCAATTGATACGTTATCGTACCAAATTGCTGAGTTATTGCACCGAGTTGATGTGTTATCGCACCGCCAGGGTGCGTTATCGAACCACCGCACTGCATAATCGTACCGGCAGGGTGCGTTATCGTACTGCGGTGGTTTAAATGTCAAAAAAAAGATAACAAAACCCGTTTAAGGCGGCGGGCAGCAACGAGAAATCAGGTGAAGGCATTGAGGTATAAATAACTAAAAGAAAAAAGCTATGATTAAACATTATTTAAAAATAGCATGGAGGAATCTGCAAAGGCAGAAAATTCTGACTCTTATAAACATCTCCGGGTTGTCAATAGGTCTCGCCTGCTTTAGTTTATTTCTCCTTTATTCGGTTAATGAGTTTAGTTTCGATCGTTTTCACGTAAATGCTAAAAATATCTACAGGGTTTATGATTGGTGGGACTACGGTGACCGCGTTATCTGGGCGGGAGGAATCTGTATTTTCCTGGCTTGTATGGGGTTAATCGGATTAATTTCACTGACCGTTGTCAACCGGTCAGTCGAAATCGGCATCCGCAAAGTAAACGGCGCCCGCATTTCTGAAGTAATGACCATGCTCAACAAAGACTTTGTAAAATGGGTAGCCATTGCCTTTGTAATTGCCACGCCAGTTTCTTACTACGCCATGAATAAATGGCTCGAAAACTTTGCTTACAAAACTGAACTCAGTTGGTGGATTTTTGCTCTGGCTGGTTTGCTGGCGCTGGGAATTGCATTGCTGACGGTTTCGTTTCAATCGTGGAAGGCGGCTACTAAGAACCCGGTAGAAAGTTTGAGATATGAATGAATATACAGTAAGTTGGTCTCACAATGAAAGGCGAGAGAGCGGCAACGAGGAATCTGGTTGAGGCGCTGAGGTACGAATAGTGTAAATTGTCCCCATATTTCATTTCTTTTTAGTCTTTTTAGTTCTGTTTGGACAATTTAAGTTCTGAAAAAGAGATAGTTACACGATTTGCCGAGACTCGTTTGTAAAAAATAATTTTGTTCTCGGTAAAG
>CAYWBV010000118.1:0-11778 GCA_964455785.1 uncultured Maribellus sp. | reverse complement strand
CCTTTGGTGTATTCAGGCATCCGGAAAAATGAAAGAAAACGCAGAGCGGAAGAAACGTTGTCGGATGTCGGTTTGACCGACCGTATGCTGCACCGTCCGAACGAACTCTCGGGAGGACAGCGGCAAAGGGTTGCCATTGCACGTGCGTTGGTGAACAAACCATCGCTGTTACTTGCCGACGAACCGACCGGAAACCTCGATTCAAAAATATCGGAAGAAATTATGAAGTTGTTTGCCGATATTCACCGCAAAGGAAACACACTGGTAATGGTTACCCACGAAGAAGATATTGCCCGCCATGCACACCGGATTATAAAACTGAAAGATGGGGAAATTGAAATGGATTATAAAAATCCGACTCCGATTTATTAGTTATCAATGGGTAAATTTAAAATTTATACAAAAACAGGCGATGACGGAACCACCGGACTGGTGGGGGGCAGCCGCGTCAAAAAATATGATCCGCGGCTGGAAGCATACGGAACGGTCGATGAGTTAAATGCGTGGATTGGCGTATTAAGGGCCGCAGAACTGGCTGAAAACATTTCCGAAGTGTTATTACAGGTGCAGAATAAACTTTTTAACATCGGTTCGCGCCTCGCATCGGATGAAAAAGGCGATAGTTTTACTTTAAATCTTTCCATTACCGACGAAAACATAAAAGTTCTGGAAGACGCTATCGACGAAATGGAAAAAAATCTGCCCGAACTTGCCCGTTTTATTTTGCCCGGGGGAAACGCAACTATTGCTCAATGCCACGTGGCGCGTACAGTTTGCCGCAGGGCTGAACGAAGAATTCTTGAATTTTCAGAAATCGGTAAAGTCGAGCCGGAGATTATAAAATACATCAACCGGTTGTCCGATTTTTTATTTGTCGTTTCCCGAAAGATAGCGGCTGACGGCGGTGTTGAAGAAATAATCTGGGAGAGTCGATAAAAAAATATATTCGGGCAATTTTCGTATTGATTTTTTATTATATTCGCGGCTAAGTAAAAAATGGGTTTAACCACATAAAATTCAGCAAATGTATTGGACTCTTGAACTTGCATCGAAACTGGAAGATGCACCGTGGCCGGCAACAAAGGACGAATTAATCGATTACGCAATCCGTTCGGGCGCGCCGCTTGAAGTTATCGAAAATCTTCAGGAAATTGAAGACGAGGGTGAGATGTATGAAAGTATAGAGGACATTTGGCCCGATTATCCCAGCAAGGATGACTTCTTTTTTAATGAAGACGAGTATTAAACCAATTAATTTAAATTAGGAAGAAGATATTAAAAGCAGGATTTTGTCCTGCTTTTGTGCTTTAAAAACATATCTTTCGCTTTTTGTTCTGGTTTATGCGCTGGCCAGTAATCCGCCGTCAACATACAAAATGTGCCCATTTACATAATTTGCAGCATCAGAAGCCAGGAAAACAGCCGCCCCGATTAACTCCGAGGGTTTACCCCAGCGTCCGGCGGGTGTCCGGTTGCGGAACCACTCGTCGAACTTCGGGTCGTCCTGCAGTGGTTGGGTAAGTTCGGTTTCAAAATAACCCGGGCCGATTCCGTTTACCTGGATGTTGTATTTTGCCCACTCCGCACACAATCCTTTGGTGAGCATTTTTATTGCGCCTTTTGAAACGGCATACGGTACAATAGTAGGCCTGCCCAGTTCGCTCTGCATCGAACAGATGTTGATGATTTTACCTGCTTTTCTATCAATCATAAACGGCGCAACTGCCTGCGAAACAATCATCGCCCCGTTAATATTGATGTCGAGGATGTTTTTCCACTCCTTTTCCTCAAAATTCTCAAACGGTCTCCGCAGATTTATGCCGGCGTTGTTGATTAAAATATCGATCGGGGCATCGTTATTTTCGTAATTTTTGATGGCGGTTTTAACTTCGTCCGAACGGGTAACATCAAAAACAAGTTTCGAAACCGCGGCGCCGCTTTTAAGCAGTTTTTTTTCAGCGCCTTCAAGTTTACTTTCATTTCTTCCGTTTAGAATGATTTTAGCCCCGGCTCCGGCAAAACCTTCGGCTAATGCAAAACCAATCCCGCTGCCCGAACCGGTTATCAACACGGTTTTTCCTTTTAAATTGAATAAAGATAAGGTATCCATGATTTAAAGATTTTCTGTGAGTTTTTTTAAAGGAATTAAGGTGAATTCATCAAAACCCGGTTTTGGATTGGCTTCGATAAATTGTTGGTTGAGCAAAAACAGTTCGCTGTTGAATTTGTCTTGCGGAAAGGTGTTTTTTACAGTGAACTTTCCAAAATCGAATTGTGTAAAATTGAGTTCACAAACCGAAAGTTCCCATTCGCCTTCATCGTTGGCAAAAAGTAGGGGGAGGCCGTGTGTGCGGCAGATTACCGGCCGCGATTCGTAAATCAGGCACCGGTGATCTTTCAGAAAAATACAGTTTCCCTCATTCAAAACTTCCGGTAGCGCTGTGCGCGAAAAATCCCGGCCTTTTAATTCACTCAAAATGGAGTCAAACTCGACCGGGAAAATGTTATAATCCATACAACACAAATCGCAGCCGCTTTTACAATTTAGGTGCTTTTTATGTTTGTCTTCTATTTTTTTGGAAAGCGTGTCTATTTCATCCCGGAGTTTTAAATATTCGTTTTTATATTTTGAAATTGGTTTCATGGGCGAAAAATAGATATTTTGTATTTAAATACATTCACAATTTTATTTTGAATGAAATCAAATTACTAATTTTACCGTACCAGAACAGAACAGTAAAAAGTACAAACGAGATGAAAAAGATTTTATTAAGCCTGACAACCTTTTTATTGATAATTTCAGCAAATGCACAGGATGTCAATTTTGAATTTCTGAACCCTGAACTTTCGCTGGAAGATCGGGTTGATTTGCTGGTTTCGCAAATGACGGTGGAGGAAAAAATCGGACAGATGGTTTACACAGCGCCTGCCATCCCGCGGTTGATGGTGCCCGAATACAACTGGTGGAACGAATGTTTGCACGGAGTGGCACGCGCCGGTTACGCCACGGTTTTTCCGCAGTCGATAACCATTGCCGGCTCCTGGGATTCCGACCTGATGTACCGTGTGGCAACGGCCATTTCAGACGAAGCGCGTGCCAAACACCACGAATTTGTGCGTTGTGAAAAACGCGGAATTTACCAGGGACTGACTTTCTGGTCGCCCAACATTAATATTTTTCGCGATCCCCGCTGGGGGCGCGGCCACGAAACGTATGGCGAAGACCCATATTTAACCGGACAACTGGGACAACAATTTGTAAAGGGCCTGCAGGGAGATGATCCGAAATACCTGAAAGTAGTGGCCACAGCTAAACATTATGCCGTTCACTCGGGCCCCGAACCGCTGCGTCACCAGTTCAACGCGCTGGTTAGCGAACGCGATTTGCGGGAAACTTATCTGCCGGCGTTCCGCACCTTGGTGATGGACGGCGGCGCGTGGTCGGTGATGGGCGCCTACAACCAGTTCCGCGATTACCCGTGTTGCGCCAACCCGTTTCTGGAAAATATCCTTCGTAACGAGTGGGGGTTTCAGGGGTATGTGGTTTCCGACTGCTGGGCCATTTCCGATTTTTTTAAATTTCAGGGATTCTCAGCCGATGCTGCCGAAGCTTCGGCTATTGCTGTAAAAAATGGAACCGACCTCAACTGCGGCAATTCGTACCCACATCTGAATGAGGCTGTAAAACGCGGAATTATTGAAGAAAAAGATATTGACGTGGCTGTAAAACGTTTGTTTACAGCTCGTTTTAAACTTGGTACGTTCGACCCGGCCGAAAAAGTACCTTATGCACAAATCCCGTTTTCGGTTAACACTTCTAAAAGGAATAGTGAACTGGCGCTGGAAGCCGCCCGAAAAAGTATTGTTCTTCTGAAAAATGAAAATCATGTTTTACCGCTTTCCAAAAATGTAAAAAAAATTGCAGTCATCGGGCCGAATGCCGACAATTGGGAAGCACTGGTAGGAAATTACAACGGGATTGCCAAAAATCCGGTAACGGTTTTGCAGGGATTAAAAAACAAATTAAAAACCACTGAAATTCTTTATGCCGAGGGATGTCATCTTGCTGAGGGTGTCCATAATCTTCATACGATTCCGGGCGAGTTTCTGATAACCGAAAAAGGGGAGCCGGGCGTTACCGGGGAGTATTTTGCCAACTCGAAACTAAACGGCGAACCCGCATTTACCAGGATCGATAAAAACATCGACTTCTATTGGGAATCAGGTTCTCCGGCGCCTGAACTGCCTGACGACAATTTCAGTATCCGCTGGACCGGTTACCTGGTGCCGCAGGTTTCGGGCGAATACCAAATCGGTTGCTGGGGAATGCCAACGTTATCGGTTTGGCTCGAAGGCGAAAAGATACTGTCGCAAAACAGCGAACACCATGCTTTTCACAACGAAAAGTCGGTGAACCTCGAAGCCGGGAAAAAATACAAGTTTGTGTATGAATATTCCAACTGGCATGGCGACGGCGATGCCAAACTGATGTGGACGCTGCCCAACCCGGAAATGAAAAGTGAAGCGCTCGAAATGGCCTCGCAGGCCGATGTGGTGGTGCTGGTGATGGGTTTGTCGCAGCGGCTGGAGGGTGAGGAAATGCCCATTCAGGTTGACGGGTTTGCCGGTGGCGACCGTACCCATTTGAATTTGCCCAAAATTCAGGAAGAGCTGATGAAGGACGTCAAAAAACTGGAGAAACCAACCATTTTGGTTTTGCTGAACGGAAGCGCGCTATCGGTTAACTGGGCCGACGAAAATATCGATGCCATTCTTTCGGCCGGTTACCCGGGGCAGGAGGGTGGAAACGCGGTAGCTGACGTGCTGTTTGGTGATTATAATCCGGCAGGGCGTTTACCAGTAACCTACTACAAGTCGGTGGAACAGTTGCCGCCATTCGAAAATTACGATATGGAAGGTCGCACCTACCGCTATTTCCGGGGCGAGCCGCTCTATTCGTTTGGTTACGGGCTGAGTTATACCACGTTTGCCTATTCGGATTTAAAAATTCCTTCGAAAGCCAAAACCGGGGAGAAAGTAACGGTAAAAGTGAAGGTAACCAACATCGGGAATGTGGCCGGTGAAGAAGTTGTTCAGCTTTATTTGAAAGATGAAGAGGCTTCAACACCCCGCCCGATTGTTCAGTTGGAGGGTTTTAAAAGAATATCGCTGCAACCCGGCGAATCGAAAATGGTGGAGTTTGACCTCCTGCCACGCCAGTTTTCCATCATCGGTAGTGACGAAACCCGTGTTGTCGAACCCGGGTGGTTTACGGTTTCGGTTGGCGGCGGTCAGCCCAACACCAAAGGAACAACCACTGTCTCGGGGCGGATAAAATTAAGAGGGAAGGGTTTGGCGATGGAATAGAAAGAGAATCATACCAACTTTCTGAATCGTTAACTCTGATTCAGTATTTCGCTGCGGAATGACAGACTTTTAACAGCAACGAAGGAAACGCCTGAGTTGCTATGGATTTGATTGGAGGATATCGGACAAAACAGCCTCCAGGTTTGGGTATTCAAAGGAAAAACCTTCGGATATCAGTTTTTGGGAGGTAATTTCGGGTGAATTGACAAGCATCGTTGCGGCCTTCCCAAAAATCAGTTTCAGAAAAAGGCCGGGAATAAACAGAAACGCCGGGCGGTGCAGTTGCCTGGCCAGTTCTTTTGTGAATTTTGCGTTGGTTATTTTTTGGGGAGCGACCAGATTGAATATTCCACTGCCGCTATATTCTTCAACGGCCCATAAAAAAACGCGGACCACGTCTTTTTCGTGGATAAACGGGAACGGCTGCTGCCCGTTACCGATGGTTGCGCCCAGCCCAAACTGAAACGGAAGTAACATCTTTGTTATCGTTTTGGCTTTTTTCCCGAGAACAGGCCCAATTCTGAAAATTATCTTTTGAACAGAAGATGGTAATCCTTTTGTGGCATTTTCCCAGTCGGTTACAATCTGCCCGACAAATCCGGCTTCGAAATCGGTACTCGATTCGTCGTGCGACAAACCCGGTTGATAAATTCCGATGGCCGAAGCGGAAATAAACTTCCTGGGTTGTTTTTCTTTGGGTAACATCAGGATAGCCTGTACCAGGTTTTGTGTTGTTTTTACCCGGCTTTCGTAAATGGATTGTTTGTTTTTTGGGGTCCAGCGCTGTAAAATGGGAGCACCGGCCAGGTTGATGATAATTTCTGCCCCTTCTACTTCTTTGGACAGCAATTCCGGCGTGCCATACAACAACTGACGTTTAATTCCTGAAACCTGGTGCCCTTGTTTTTTTAACCCTTCAGAGACCAATTCGCCAAGATATCCTGAAATACCTGTTACACTGATTTTCAATTCCTTTTATTTTGATGACTGATTTTAAACTAAAACTATCTTGCCCGGACTTAAAATCCAATATTTATTTATTCAGTGTCAAAATAACAAAAAATTAATGGCGATGTTGAAATCATTTACCATTGAAAGATGATGTTTTGTTACTTTTACCATCAAATTCAGTTTCACAAAAAAAGAAGATGTTTCGAAGGATAAAAATAGTTTGGCTGCGTAATTCGTCAAACTGGATAAACAAAGCGGTTGCCTGGAGGATAGCGAATATTCCGGAGAAATATTTTCTGTACCTGCTAAGTTTGATTATTGGGTTGTTTAGTGGTTTTGCGGCATTGATTCTGAAAAACCTGATCCATTTTGTAGAGGAGAAATTAACCAACTGGTTTGCTGTCGATGCAATAAGTTACTGGTATCTTTTTTACCCGTTAATCGGGATTTTTCTGACGGTGCTGTTTGTGAAGTATATCGTAAAAGACAATATCGGGCACGGGGTATCCAAAATTTTGTTTGCGATTTCGCGAAAGAACAGCCGGTTAAAAGCGCACAATACCTGGTCGTCGATGATAGCCAGTTCGCTTACCATCGGTTTGGGAGGATCGGTAGGGGCCGAGGCGCCGATTGTACTCACAGGTGCGTCAATTGGTTCCAACCTGGCCCGCTTGTTTAAACTGAACTACAAATATGTAACGCTGATGGTAGGTTGTGGAGCGGCAGGCGCTATCGCCGGGATTTTTAACGCGCCGATGGCCGGGATTGTTTTCACCCTCGAAGTTTTGATGGTTGACCTGACGATGGCTTACCTGGTACCGCTGCTGATTTCAGCGATTTCTGCAACCGCCCTTTCCTATTTTTTTATGGGTGAGGGAGTTTTACTCCGGTTTTCACACGTTTCTCCGTTCGAGATAAATAACATCTGGTTTTATATTTTGCTCGGAATTTTTACAGGGTTGCTTGGGTTTTATTTCACCCGGTTGGCGATGTACCTCGAAACCAAATTTGCCGTTTTCAAAAACTGGGGGTTTCGTTTGCTGTTCGGAGGTTTTGTCCTCGGGTTGCTTATTTTTATTTTTCCGCCGCTTTGGGGTGAAGGTTACTCCAGTATCATCACCATTTTTAACGGGAGCGGTTCAAATCTGCTAAACAACTCGTTGTTTTTTGAAGGGAAAGACAATCCGTATGTGATGCTGGCTTTTCTGGCCGCCATTTTAATTTTTAAAGTGTTTGCCATGGCCGCCACTACCGGAGCGGGGGGTATCGGAGGAATTTTTGCGCCCACCCTGTTTATGGGCGCTATCGGTGGCTTTTTTCTGGTGAAATTGCTTAATACCGTTTATTCACTCGGTTTGCCCGAAGACAATTTTACATTGGCGGGAATGGCCGGAATGATGGCTGCCGTGATGCACGCTCCGCTGACCGGAATTTTCCTTACGGCCGAAATTACAGGTGGCTACGGTTTGTTTGTGCCGCTGATTATTACTTCAACCGTGGCATATCTTACCATTATGCGTTTCGAACCCCATTCGATTTATACCAAAAGGCTGGCCCAGAGCGGCGAACTGATAACCCATCACAAAGACAAAGCCGTGTTGCGGATGATGGAAGTGAAGCAACTGATTGAACACGATTTTGAGGTGATTTCGCCCACAGCAACTTTAAGAGATTTGGTAAAAGCCATTTCAAAGTCGGACAGGAATCTGTTCCCGGTGGTGGACGAAAACGGTTATTTAAAGGGAATGGTAAAACTCTCGGAAATAAAAAACCTCATTTTTGAACCCGGTTTATACGATTCGGTGAAAGTAAAGGATTTGATGTACATGCCCGAATTTTTTATTTCGCCTTACGATAATATGGAAACCGTGGCCGAAAAGTTTGAAACTTCGGGGCGTTACAACCTGGCTGTTATCGAAGATGGAAAATACCTCGGGTTTATTTCGCGGGCCGTGGCCTTTTCAAAGTACCGGAAAACATTGCAGAATTTTTCAAACGATTAGAATTCAAACGTATTAAAAAATAGAAAGATGATTTCCCGACGTTCGTTTGTTACAAAAAGTTCACTGGCGCTGGCCGGTTTATCTCTGGTAAAGTATAACAACGCTTTGGCGCTGCAACAAAACAAGAGCAGTTTTCCTATTGTCGTTTCCACCTGGAACCACGGGCTGCCGGCCAACGAGGCGGCCTGGGAAATCCTTTCAAAAGGAGGTTATTCGCTCGATGCCGTTGAAGCCGGTGCGCGTGTGCCCGAAGCCGACCCGAATGTGATTACTGTTGGTTACGGCGGGATTCCCGATGCCAGCGGAAAAGTTACGCTCGACGCCTGTATTATGGACGAAAAGGGAAGGGCGGGCAGTGTTACCTATCTCGAACACATCAAACATCCCGTCTCGGTGGCACGCCTTGTGATGGAAAAAACACCGCATGTGATGCTGAGCGGAAAAGGAGCTTTACAATTTGCCCTTCAAAACGGGTTTAAAAAGGAGAAACTGCTAACCCCGGAAATGAAAGCGGAATGGAAAAAATGGAAAAAGGAAAAACGGGAGTTCAGCACAAAAATTAATATCGAAAACCAGTTGGAAGAAAACCACGACACCATCGGGATACTGGCCATTGATAAAGACGGAAGAATGTCGGGGGCGTGTACTACCAGCGGAATGGGGTACAAACTTCACGGAAGGGTAGGAGACTCGCCCATTATCGGGGCCGGACTGTTTGTGGATGGCGAAGTGGGCGGCGCTGTTGCGACCGGCTCTGGCGAGCTGGTCATGAAAACTGTCGGCTCCTTCCTGGTGGTGGAACTGATGCGCGGCGGAATGTCGCCCAAACGGGCCTGCGAGGAAGCGGTGAAACGAATAGTCAGAAAAATTCCGGATTACGAAAATCACCAGATTGGTTATCTGGCGCTTAGCAAATCGGGTGAATTTGGTTCGTTTTGTATCCAGCCCGGGTTTAACTACGCCGTAAAAACCAACGATCTTACCGGGATGGAAGAGGCCGAAGCATGGCTGAAAAAATTATAGTCTGACTCGTTTTTACCCTGAACAACATCGCTGCGGTGCCTTCAAATTTGAGCCTAAAAAAAAGAAGCGTGATCTTTGGGAAAAAGACGTTACAATTTAAAAAAAAGACGTGTGTTTTTTTGAAAAAGACGTTACATTTTTTGAGGATCACAGGTATGTTTTGTTTTCCCTTGGTTTGCAGCAACTTACAATTCGGTAAACGATAATGAAATGGAAGAGAACAAAAGCGCTGGTTTTCTAATAAAGTGTAAAAAAACCGGCGCGTTTTTTTGTAACGATGCCGGTTTTCTCAATGTCTGATTTATGAATCCTGTTATTTGAAAATCAATTTTTTAGTTATTATTTCTGAATTTTGTCTGGTTATCCTGACCATATAAATTCCACGGGTAAATGGTTCGATGTTAATCCATCCCGACGTAAAATCTTTTTCCTCGAAAAACAATGTTCCGGCAATATCGAAAAGTTTCAGATTGACTGGCTTGTTTCCGGTCTCCACGAAAACTTGTTTTTCGGCCGGGTTGGGGTAAATGTTAAAATGTGCGTTGTTGAAATCGTCAATCCCAACCGGGATCAAAACGTTAAGCCTGCTGGTATCCGACAATAATGTCAGTTCGGGGAATAGTAAATTGGTGATTGTGCAAGTGTAATAACCGCTGTCGGCGAGATCTGCATTTTGTATAACAAACATAAGCTCGTCGGCACCTGCTATTTCTGCCCCGTCTTTCGACCAGGAATAACGGTCGAAACTGCCCGGTGTATAATTTACGATTTCGAAAGCTACGGGTTGATTTTTGAAGATAGTCGTGTCGAACGGTAGCCCAACCATCGATTGTGGTGCATAAATAAATGTGTCAATGGTTTGGAAAAAATCAAACGCAGGTTCTAATCCGGCAAAAACAAAGTTGTTGTTTGAAATGTCTAAATATTGAAGAATCTGATTGTTGCTTCCATTCGATTTTACGGTTGAATTATTGGCCGCTTCATTTTCGGGAAATTCTCCGGAGAGGTTGTTGTTCGACAAATCGAGTCGTCTTAACGAATCAAAATCAGTAAAATAAGATGAAAAATCGCCTTCCAGGTTTAACCCTGAAAGATTGAGCGCGGTCACCTTCCCTTTTTCAAAGGTAACACCGGGCCATTTCGAAAAGGGAACCTCGTAGTCCCAAATTGTCTGCAACTGAGGGTATTCAATTGTTAAATCAAAAAGAAGAAATGAATCAACAATACTATTGGTAACCTCGATATGGATTAATTCACTTTGAAGAGTTAATTCAGGTAAAGTCTGGTTGGTAATTTTACAATAGAAATCTGTGCGGTTGTCATCATATGTGACTAATTTTTTAAAA
Source organism: uncultured Maribellus sp. (assembly GCA_964455785.1). Taxonomy (GTDB): domain Bacteria; phylum Bacteroidota; class Bacteroidia; order Bacteroidales; family Prolixibacteraceae; genus Draconibacterium. The sequence goes on along the minus strand of CAYWBV010000118.1, from coordinate 1,088 downwards.
ATCTCAAAGTCGCTTTCCGGTATTATCGTTTGGTTTTTGTGCCATTCAAAGTGATCGTTGATTTCAGACTCATAAAATTTTATTTTGAGTTTCATCGTGTCATCAATGTGAAAGATGTATGTCATTTCTTCCCCAACATCTGCCTGTGGGCTGTAGATAAAATTTGTTTTGAAATTATCATAATTAGTCCAGCCAGTAATTTCAGCCAAATCTTTAAACGTAAATTTATTTCCTGATAAATTTAAGGTATCCAGTTTTGAAAGGTTTTCAAAATCAGAAACAGAATTCTCAAAATTTCCTGCCGACAGGTTGATGGTTATTAATTCCGGCAAGTGGTTAAGATATTGCGGAAACTGGCTGAGGTTGTTGTTTGGCATTTCGAAACCTGTAACATGATTTTCTTTCACAGTAATTCCGAACCATTCGCCAACCGAGTGGTTCACCGTATCCAGCCAGTTTTTATGATTTGTCCAGCCCAAACCGTTTGTGGAATTGTAAATCGCAACCAGTGCTTCATATTCCGAAAGCGGAACTCCCGCGCCTTTTATTCCTTCGGAAACCTTGAGTGTGATTTTCCTGCTGTAAAGCGTTAAGCCGGTAGCCACCGGATTGGTTATTTTGCAATAGTATTTTCCTGCATCCGAAATTTGAAGTGCATTTAAATTTAGCAATGCTGATGTGGCTCCCGGGATGCTGCTTCCATTTTTATACCATTGATAGCGGTCGGACGGCCCGGCAAAATAATTTTCTATGGATAGTGTTACGTTTTCGCCGGTAAATTTATTTTCAGTTTTTTTAATCCCTATCGAATCCTGCGGCGAGTAAATAAACTCATTGAAACTGTCAAAGTTTTCCCAGGAGAAAATAGCTTCGATATCGTTAAACTGGAGTTTGTTCCCGCCAAGATAAAGTGTATCCATTTGAATCAATCCAGCAAGTTCGTCAGGAATTTGTCTGTCGTTATCTATGGGCGTACCTTCATTCAGTGTGGCATTTTTATTCAGATCCGTTTCTCCAATTAGATTGTTATCAATGTCGAAACGGCAAATGTTTTCAAGGTTTTCCAATTCAACAGGCAGCGGGCCAAC
>CAYWBV010000117.1:8280-11782 GCA_964455785.1 uncultured Maribellus sp. | reverse complement strand
CAGGAACCTATCCGGGAGGGTGAAAATCCTATCCGGAAAGGGAAATTTACCTATCTGACCGGGTGGAAAGCTTATCCGGGATGGGTCAAACCTTATCCGACCGGGTCAAAAGGTTATCCGGACATCAAAAAAACAACACTACAATGTATGTTCTTTATTTCCTCCCGACAGCGGGCTGCAAGCTACGGGAATAATCAATATCGAATGATTAATAACCAATTACCAGGGCCTGCAACACTTTGAACCTTGAATTTTGAACCTTAACAGCACCGGAGGTGCGGCAGTATGGTAGAACCGGAAACAGAGAACGGAAACCGTCCGCGATGGTCTGCCCGGAAAAAGCGCAGCTCTCCTTTCGGACGGAACAGAGGTAACCTTCTTAAAAAGAAAACTCCTTGAAATTGAATCTGTTTTTGGTAACGACATAAAATGAAGTGAAGAATCTTTTCATTAAAATACTTTTTAACCGGACAGCATTGATTCCGTTGTTTTTAAACAGGGTTTTATACCCTTTGGCAGGTTCATTTACATGCCTGATTTTACGGCCACAATGCCGGTTGATATTTGAAACCCATAAACAACGGATTGAATTTACGGGGTAGTTTCATCTGTACAAATTTATCCACTGCGAACAGGCCGATGTAAGGCAATAAAATGACTCCCAAATTAAAACGCGGTTAAAACTGCTTCACCCTTTTTACTTTGAACTTTATTTTTGCAACTCATTTTCAAAAGAATAAAAATGTATGTTTGAGAATTTAAGCGACAGGCCGGAACGGTCATTTAAACTGCCGAAAAGGTAAAGGAGAAACCAAATGATGAACGATTTTGGACAAATTTGCAATCAGATTGCAAATTTGTCCGGATTATAATACCTTTGAATCATGATTTACAGAGAACAAACGAAAGTATTGAACGAGGTCAGGGGTAAATTTCCGGTTATTACGTTAACCGGTCCACGGCAAAGTGGAAAAACCACACTCGTAAAATCGGTTTTTACTGATTTGCCTTACGTTAGCCTGGAAGATATCGATGTAAGAAATAATGCATTACTCGACCCCAAAGCGTTTCTTGGCAATTTTCCAAAGGGCGCTGTTCTCGATGAAATACAACGGACACCTGAATTATTTTCATACATACAAGGCATCGTTGATGATAAACACGATGTACAGTTTGTAATTACGGGATCGCAGAATTTTCAGTTACTGCAAGGAATCACGCAAAGTCTTGCCGGCAGGACAATGCTGTTAAAATTACTGCCTTTTAGCCTCAGTGAGCTTGGAAAAGCAGGAATTGAGTTTGACAACTACGAGGATGTAATTTTTAAAGGGTTGTATCCTGGTATTTATGACAGGCAAATTAATCCGCAATTTTTTTATCCGTCATATATCGGAACTTATATTGAAAAAGATGTAAGGCAAATTAAAAACATTGAAAACCTGAACAATTTTACGAGGTTTTTACAACTCTGTGCAGGTAGGACGGGGCAAATTTTAAACATGAATTCACTGGCTGTTGATGCCGGAATCTCAACAAATACGGCTAAATCATGGTTGTCGGTTTTGGAAGCAAGTTATATTATCTATTTCCTTCAACCATTTTACAAGAACTTTAACAAGCGAATTGTTAAATCTCCGAAAATTTATTTTTATGACACGGGTCTTGTGTGTTCATTAATTGGGATTGAAAATGAACTTCAGGTAAAAAATTATCATGCAAAGGGTGCATTATTCGAAAATCTGATGATTAACGAGTTTCTTAAGAACAGGTTGAACAATGGCCTCACTCCACGATTGTATTTTTGGCAGAATAAAACAAAACAGGAAGTTGACCTGCTTGTAGAGCAGGGAGGAGATTTAAATGCTTATGAAATAAAATCATCGATGACGATGAACAAACAGCATTTTTCTAATTTAAAGTATTGGCAGAACCTTAGCGGAGAAAGTACTGACAAGCTAAATGTTATTTTTGGTGGCGATACAAATTATAAAACTGCTGATGGAAATTATATCAGTTGGAAAAATCTCCCTTTCTGAAAATAGGATAAATATCACTCCCAAAACTTTTTTCCAATCCTTCAACTTTAAACCTTGAACTTTAAACATTAAACTTTATTTTTGCAACTCATTTTCAAAAGAATTAGAACGATGTTTGAGAATTTAAGCGACAGGCTGGAACGGTCATTTAAACTGCTGAAAGGGCAGGGGACGATTACTGAAATTAACGTGGCGGAAACGCTGAAAGATATTCGCCGGGCTTTGTTAGATGCCGACGTAAATTTTAAAATTGCCAAAAAATTTACCGACGACGTAAAGGAAAAAGCGCTGGGGCAGCAGGTTTTAACGGCGGTTAAACCCAGCCAACTGATGGTGAAGATTGTAAAGGACGAGCTGGCCATGTTAATGGGCGGCAAGTTTACCGATATGAACCTGAAAGGTAAACCGGCGGTAATTTTGATGTCGGGGTTGCAGGGGTCGGGTAAAACAACCTTCTCGGGCAAATTAGCCAACATGCTGAAAAGTAAAAAGGGGCGCCACCCGCTGTTGGTTGCCGGCGACGTGTACCGTCCGGCGGCTATCGAACAGTTGAAAGTGCTTGGGGCGCAGATTAATGTTCCGGTTTATTCCGAAGAGGGAAACATGGACCCGGTAAAAATTGCCCAGAATGCAATAAAAGAAGCAAAAGCAAAAGGTTACGATATTGTTATTGTGGATACGGCAGGACGTTTGGCCGTTGATGAACAGATGATGAACGAAATCGCCGCCATCAAAAAAGCGGTAGATCCGGATGAAATTTTGTTTGTGGTGGATTCGATGACGGGTCAGGATGCCGTAAATACAGCCAAAGAATTTAACGATCGGCTCGATTTCGACGGAGTTGTACTTACCAAACTCGATGGCGATACCCGCGGTGGCGCGGCACTTTCCATTCGTGCCGTGGTTGAAAAGCCCATTAAATTTGTAGGGACCGGCGAAAAAGTTGATGCTATCGATGTTTTTCATCCCGATCGTATGGCCGACCGTATTTTGGGAATGGGCGACATTGTTTCGCTGGTAGAAAAGGCACAGGAACAGTTTGATGCAGAAGAAGCACAACGGCTTCAGAAAAAGCTGGCAAAAAATACATTTAATTTCAACGACTTCCTGAAACAAATCAACCAAATCAAAAAAATGGGAAACCTGAAAGATGTGGTTTCCATGATTCCGGGAATGGGGAAAGCGTTAAAAGATATGGATTTTGAAGACGACGCATTTAAACACATTGAAGCCATTATTCATTCGATGACCAACGACGAACGCGAAGATCCTTCCATTATCAGCGGCAGTCGCCGGAAGCGGATTGCAGCCGGTTCGGGAACCGATGTGCAGGAAGTGAACCGTTTGCTGAAACAATTTGTGGAAACCCGAAAGATGATGAAAATGGTTTCGCAGGGCAAAAATATGCAGCGGATGATGGGAAGCATGCAACAACAGAGAAGATATTAGTTTTCAGTCTCAGTCTC
>CAYWBV010000117.1:1674-8180 GCA_964455785.1 uncultured Maribellus sp. | reverse complement strand
GGATGATGGGAAGCATGCAACAACAGAGAAGATATTAGTTTTCAGTCTCAGTCTCAGTCTCAGGTTTCAGAAAGAAAAGAACAATTTATTAATTGCCAATACGAAAGAAATAAATTTTAAATCCAATGATTTTAATTGACGGGAAAAAGATAGCGGAAGAAATTAAACAGGAAATTGCAGCCGAGGTAACCGAAATCAAAAAAAACGGAGGGAAAACACCTCATTTGGCGGCTGTCCTGGTTGGCCACGACGGAGGCAGTGAAACGTACGTTGCATTTAAAATCAAGGATTGCGAAGCCGTTGGTTTCCGGTCGTCACTCATCCGTTACGAAGACGATGTGACAGAAAAAGAAATTCTGGACAAAGTCAGGGAGTTGAACGAAGATGATGATTTGGATGGTTTTATTGTTCAGTTGCCGTTGCCAAAACACATCTCAGAACAAAAGGTAATCGAAGCCATAGATCCCCGGAAAGATGTTGACGGATTTCACCCAATTAATGTAGGCAGAATGGTCATTGGTTTGCCGTCGTTTGTTTCGGCCACACCATTTGGGATTGTGGAACTGCTGAAACGTTACGATATTGAAACAAATGGCAAAAATTGTGTGGTTTTGGGGCGGAGCAATATTGTTGGCCGCCCGATGAGCGTATTGATGTCGCAGAAGGCTTTAAATTGTACGGTGACCGTAGCTCACAGCCGCACCAAAAACCTTGAAGAAGTTTGCCGGAATGCCGACATTTTGATCGCCGCTATCGGTGTCCCCGGGTTTGTTAAAGGGAATATGGTAAAAGAGGGCGCCGTGGTTATCGACGTCGGGACCACCCGCGTACCTTCGGCGGAAACCAAATCGGGCTTTAAATTAAAAGGCGATGTGTTGTTTGAAGAAGTAGCCGAAAAATGTTCATTTATTACCCCGGTGCCGGGCGGCGTTGGCCCTATGACCCGTGTTTCGCTGCTCTGGAATACTTTACTTTCAGCAAAAAAACTGATTTACAAGTAATAATAGAATCGGTATAAATACTTTTCTGCGCATTTAAATCTTGCTCTAAACCATTGGTTTTAGGCTTTATTAAAATTATTTTTCTATTTTTGAATGGCTAACTTAAAAAATCGAAAAATAACGGGATGGAAAGCGTTGATAATAAGTATGGAAGAAAAAATCCTGGAAGTAAGTTTAAAAAGGAAATTTACTCAAAGGTAATCCGGGCCGGGATAAGAACTTATTTTTTTGATGTTAAAAGTACTCGAAACGAAGAGCTTTTTATATCAATAACCGAGAGCAAAAAGTGGTTTTCTGACCATGGAAGGACGGAGTATGAAAAACATAAAATTTTTCTGTACCCGGAAGATTTTGAAAAATTCTCTGATTGTTTTAATGAAATTTTAGCTTTTATCGATAAAAACCAACCGCAGATTGAATCTGAAGGGGCAGACCGGGAAATGGTTATCGGGGAAGAAGGTTCGGATTATACGAATGTTGATTTTGAGGAAATTTAGGTTCCTGCCGGTTTAGTTTTCCCACTCGCTCAGTTCCAGCCAGCGAAGCTCTTTTTCATCCAGTAGCGATTTTATTTTTGCCAATTCCTGAGATTTCTGAAATAATTCATCGTGGAGCAGTATTCCTGAATTTAACTCTTCTTCCAATACTTTTTTTGTATTTTCCATCTCAGCAATCTGTTCCTCTAATTGTTCCAGTTCCTTTTTTTCCTTAAACGAAAGTTTCTTTTTTTCCGATTTTGTACTTTTGGGCACGACCATTTCTGTTTTTTTCTTTGCCTCTGTCTCCGCTTTTTCCTTTGCCTGAAGGAGCTCTTTGTCTTCCTGTATTTTATTCCTGTAGATGGTGTAGTTTCCGGGAAAATCGGAAATCAGACCGTCGCCTTCAAACACAAACAGATGATCGACCACCTTGTCCATAAAAAAGCGGTCGTGCGAAACGATAACCACACATCCCTCAAACGATTGCAGGTATTCTTCCAGAACATTTAACGTCATAATATCAAGGTCGTTGGTGGGTTCGTCAAGAATCAGGAAATTGGGATTTTGCATCAACACCGTACAAAGGTAAAGTCTCCGCTGTTCGCCTCCGCTCAATTTTTCAATAAAGTTATACTGTGTATCGGGTGGAAAAAGAAAACGGGTCAGCATTTGTGTGGCGCTCATTTTTGTGCCGTCTTCAAAATAGATAAATTCAGCAATCTTGTTTACGGCATCAATTACCTTTTCGCGCGGATCAAACTGAATTCCCTCCTGTCGGTAGTATCCGAATTTTATGGTTTGCCCGATGTCAACGACTCCTGAATCAGGTAAAACCGATTGGGTGACAATATTCAGAAACGTCGATTTTCCTGTTCCGTTTTTTCCTACTATACCGACTTTTTCGAACCGGGAGAATTTATAACTAAAATTTTCAATCAGTTTTATCCCTGGGTACGATTTGGAAATGTTTTCGAGTTCGACAATCTTTTTCCCGAGCCGCGCCGATTTTACGCTTAGTTTTATGTTTTCGTTTGTCACATTTTGCGATGCTTTTTCCTTTAAATCATAAAACGAATCGATACGGTATTTGGCTTTGTGGCTGCGGGCTTTTGGCATCCGCCGCATCCACTCCATTTCTGTTCGCAGTGTGTTTTTTGCCTTGGTTACGGTGGCCTGCTGCATTTCAATCCGTTCAGCCCTTTTTTCGAGGAAATAACTGTAATTACCCTGATAACGGTAAATCTGATTGTCTTCCATTTCGATAATTTCGTTACACACACGGTCGAGAAAATAACGATCGTGGGTAACCATCAAAAGGGTTGATTTTGTTTTTTCGAGGTAGGCTTCCAGCCATTCAATCATTTCCAGATCGAGGTGGTTGGTCGGTTCGTCGAGAATTAAAAGGTCGGGTTTGTCGATCAGCACTTTTGCCAGCGAAAGCCTTTTTTGCTGCCCGCCCGAGAGTTCTCCTACTTTCTGTTCCTGAAGATTTATTTTAAGCTGAGTAAGGATTTGTTTGATTTCCACTTCCATGTCCCAGGCATGTAACTCGTCCATTTTTGCCGAAATCTCCTCGATTTTTTTCGAATTATTTTGGGCCAATGCAAGTTCAAATTCTTTAACAGTTTTTAATTTAACATTGTCTGAAACAAAAATCTCTTCCAGTACGGTGTGTTCCGGATTCAGGTTCGGGATTTGTTCAAAATAGCCTATTTCAACATGGTTGGTCAGTGTAATTGTTCCTGAATCGGGCGTATCTTTTCCGGCCAAAAGGTTCAGAAGTGTTGATTTTCCTGTTCCGTTTTTGGCAATCAACGCCACTTTTTGTCCTTCAAAAACAGTAAACGAAATATCTTCGAATAGCATTAACTCTCCCCATCGTTTGGAAAGATTCTCCGCCTGTATATATGGTCTCATTCAATCATTTTTGGCAAAAATAGAAAATGAATCGGACTTGAGGCCAATAAATCTTTTTTCGGGCGATTCTTTATCAAAATAAAAAAGCCGGTCAATACCGGCTTTTTACGTCTGTTTAATTTACTAACTTAAAACCATTTCTATAAAGAGGGTAGAAATGGATTAAATCAAATTCCGGAAATAAGACAATTGAAATTGTTTTTTGTTACACTTTTGTCAATCTTTTTTTTGAGTTATTTTTGGAACAAAAAAAGGAATAATGCAGAAAAAGGATCTTTTTAACTATGTAATACAATATTTTGAAAAGGCAATGCCGGTTGCCGAGACTGAACTGGAGTATCAAAATCCGTTTGATTTGATTGTGGCGGTTATATTATCGGCACAATGTACTGACAAAAGAGTGAACCAGATTACCCCTGATTTATTAAAAAGGTTTCCGACGCCGCAAAAACTTGCAGAAGCAGACCCCGCCGAGGTTTTCGATTATATCAAGAGTTGTTCGTATCCCAATAACAAATCGAAACATCTTGTGGGAATGGCGCAAAAGCTGATGGAACTTTTTGAAGGCGAAGTCCCCGGTGATATCAATGATTTGCAGAAGCTTCCCGGTGTTGGGCGGAAAACAGCAAATGTAATTGCATCGGTTGTGTTTCATAAACCAGCGCTGGCTGTTGATACGCACGTTTTTAGGGTGGCGGCCCGGATTGGATTGAGTACGGGCGCAAAAACCCCGCTGGCTACCGAAATGCAGTTGATGGAATATATTCCTGAAGAGCTGGTACCCAAAGCGCACCATTGGTTGATTTTACATGGCCGCTACGTGTGTGTGTCCAGAAATCCGAAATGTGATAAATGCGGATTAACAGAGGTCTGTCAATACTATCTTCAGCAAAAAAAATAACTAAAAGAGAAATATATTTTGGCTGGATTAACGTATCCTGATTTTTTGTCTCTCGCCTTTTTAACGTTATTTTTAGCCCAGTGCTACATCAAGCAGCATCATGGTAGCAAACCCTAACATTGCACCAATGGTCGATAAGTCGGTTTCATTTCCGGTTTGCGATTCGGGGATCAACTCTTCCACGACCACAAAAATCATTGCGCCCGCTGCAAACGACAAAGCATACGGAAGTAATGGCTCGATAAGAAGCACTAAAAATGCGCCTAAAACCGCAGCAACCGGCTCGACCACTCCTGAAAGCTGTCCATAATTAAATGCCTTTAACCTTGTAAAACCTTCACGCCGTAACGGGATAGAAACGGCCGCGCCTTCAGGAAAGTTCTGTAACCCGATGCCCAACGCCAGCGCAATTGCGCCCGCCAAAGCTCCGGTATCGGGGCTGCTCGACAAAGCGCCAAAAGCTACTCCCACGGCTAAACCCTCGGGTATATTGTGTAGTGTAATGGCCAGCACCAGCAAAACACTTCGTTTCCAGGAAGTTTTTACGCCTTCAGCCTTGTCTATTTTTAGCCCCATATGAAGGTGGGGTAATATTTTATCGATGATGAGCAAGAATGCCCCACCCGACAAAAATCCAACAACCGCCGGGATCCATGATATATCTCCCCGCGCTTCCGTCATTTCGATTGCCGGTTTCAGCAACGACCAGAAACTGGCAGCAATCATAACCCCCGCAGCAAAACCCAACATGGAATTGAGCACTTTTGGGTCAATTTTTTTAAAGAAAAAAACCATCGAGGCTCCCAAAGCCGTTAAACCCCAGGTAAACAACGCCGCAAATAAGGCCAGTAACACCGGGTTTATGTCTAACAGAAAGTCTAATTGCATAGGATATTTATTTGGCTGTAAAATTATAAAAAAGTAGATTAATTCTATATTACATTAATGTACACATTATAAATTACTGTTAATTAATATTTTATTTTAAATGTTTGTAAAGTGCCGGAAATTAATCGGACAGGTACTTTGTATTTATTCCAAACTTTGTACTTTTGCTGAAACCTACATGTTTAACTAAAAATAATATTGTTATGGCATATAAAATTTCTGAAGAATGTATTGCATGTGGAACGTGTATAGACGAATGTCCGGTTGATGCAATTTCTGAAGGCGATATTTACAAAATTGACCCTGAGCTTTGTACTGACTGTGGTTCATGCGCTGAAGTTTGCCCGGTAGAAGCTATTTCGATAGACGAATAATTCCGGACAACATAAAACACTAAAGCCTGTTTCTTTATGATTCAGGCTTTTTTTTTGCTTAAAACCCGTTTAACTCCATCAAAACAGTGGGAAGTAAAAGGAAAAAGCCAAGTACGGTCAAGATAATTATAAGTGGCGCTACCCACTTGAACCATTTTTCATACGGAATCCGGGCAATACCTAACACTCCGATTAATACTCCCGACGTTGGCGTTATCATGTTGGTAAAACCGTCGCCCAACTGGAACGCAACCACAGTGGCCTGACGCGAAATCCCGATTAAATCTGAAAACTGTGACATCATCGGCATGGTGAGCGCCGCTTTCCCCGAACCGCTGGGGATAAAAATGTTCAGAAATGTTTGAATCATGTACATCACCGAAATGGACCCTACTTTCCCCAAATCTTCCATCGATTGCGACAAGTAATAGAGAATGGTGTCGATAATTTTTCCGTCTTCAAGGATTACCACTATTCCGCCGGCCAGCCCGACGACCATTGCCGCGGACAGAATGTCTTTCGCCCCCTCAATAAACGACCGGGTAATTTCGTTGGGTGTTTTCCCAACAGCAATTCCCGAAAAAATACCCAGCGCCAGAAACAGCGTGGCAATTTCCATGACGTACCAACTGTAGCCCATCACCCCGATAATCAAAAAAACAATGGTAAAAGTCAGCAGGTTTAGAATATAGTAATGAACGGTCTTTCTCAATGAAAGGATCCCGGCGGCAATAAACAGAAACGTACTTACCGGAAGAGCCGGAAATTTTAGCTCGCTGTTCCCCATCTGCAGGCGGGTCACCGGATAAAAAACCGAAAACAGTATCAAAGCCGCTGAAAGAAAAAGAAAGGAGAACCAGGCGGAACGCGGTTTAGAGAATTCAAAAACAAGGTCGGTTTCTGTGTTGCGGCTGCGCCAGTATTCGTCATCGTCGTAAACCGGCGA
>CAYWBV010000117.1:0-1574 GCA_964455785.1 uncultured Maribellus sp. | reverse complement strand
CTTTTTATCACTTCGCGTTCAACGCCGTTTACCGTTATCCGTTCCCTTTCGTATTCGCCGCCGGGGATAACCCACGTGAGAAGGGCGCAAAAAACAATCAGAAAAAAAATAATCACATAGGTGTGTGGCACTTTTTTCAGCATATCCGGATTTTAAATTCCCCGAAAATAATAAATATTGGCAGGAGCAATCAATTTTTTACCTAATTTAAAAACCTAAAGATTTTGTCAGTGGATTTGGAGTTTAATATCCCGATTCATTTTCGTAACTTTTAGTAACGCAATTAAAAGAGAAAAAATGAAGTTGTTGCTTGAAAATATCAAAGAACTTGTCCAGGTGGAAGACAACCCGGTTTTGTTTAAGGCGGGCGCCGATATGGGCAGGGTTAACACCATAAAAAATGCATTTGTGATTATCCGTGACGAGATTATTGAAGAGTTCGGAACGATGAGCCAACTGAAAGATGTTTATATGGACGACGATCTGCTGATTGAGGTGGACTGCTCCAACCGCATGGTTTACCCGAGTTACTGCGATTCGCACACCCATCTCGTTTATGCAGGCTCGCGCGAGAAAGAGTTTGTCGATAAAATCAGCGGGCTGAGTTACGAAGAAATTGCGGCGCGCGGAGGCGGCATTCTGGCCTCGGCAAAACAGTTGCACGAGGCTTCGGAAGAGGAGTTGTACAACAGCGCGATGACACGGGTAATGGAAATTATGAAAATGGGCACCGGGGCCGTGGAAATCAAAAGCGGATATGGGTTGAATGTGGCTGACGAGTTGAAGATGCTGCGGGTTATCCGCTGGATAAAGGAAACGGCGCCGATTTGCGTACGTACCACCTTCTTAGGCGCGCATGCAGTGCCGCCCGAATATCGTAACAACAGGTCGAAGTATGTCGATTTAATCATCAACGAGATGATTCCGCAGGTGGCTGCCGAAGAGTTGGCCGATTTTATCGATGTGTTTTGCGACAAGGGCTTTTTTTCGGTGGAAGATACGGAACGAATCCTGATGGCGGGGATAAAATACGGGCTGCGGCCAAAAATCCATGCCAACGAATTGGGCCACACCGGCGGCGTGCAGGTGGGCGTAAAATACAATGCCCTTTCGGTCGATCACCTCGAGCATATCGGCGATGAGGAGATCGATATGTTAAAGGGTACCGAAACCATGCCGACAGTTTTGCCGGGAGCGGCGTTTTTTCTGAACCTGAAACTGTCGCCGGTGCGCAAAATGATTGAGGCCGGGCTGCCCGTGGCCCTCGCATCCGACTATAACCCGGGCTCGGCGCCCAGCGGGAACATGAATTTTATTTCGTCGCTGGGTTGTATCCGCTACAAAATGTCTCCCAAAGAGGTCATCAGCGCCACAACCCTGAACGGCGCCTACGCGATGGGAATTTCTGACAGGCTGGGGAGTATCGCCCGCGGAAAAATCGCCAATTTGTTTATTACCGCCGACATGCCCGGCATTGAATACCTGCCTTACAGTTTTGGCTCCGACCTGATTGAAACCGTTATCCTCAACGGCGAAATCCAGTCCTACTGATTTCTGATGAAATAAATCATAAT
>CAYWBV010000116.1:0-11801 GCA_964455785.1 uncultured Maribellus sp. | reverse complement strand
CCGCGGCAGGAGTTGATAAGGAGCGATTTTTTACCAAGGTTGTAAAGAAAATCTTCATCGACCATGTGGAAGGTGGCATCTTTGCCGTGAAGGTTTAACGGGACATGAAAAGTAATAATATCTGCTTCCTTTTGAATGGTTTTTAAAGAGACAAACTTTTCGGGGCCTTCCATCCGTTCGCGGGGCGGGTCGTTCAGCAACACTTTCATACCGAAGGTTTCGCAGGTTTTGGCAACGCGCGAACCTACCTGTCCGACGCCGACAATCCCGATCGTTTTACCGGCAAGGTCAGTTCTTTTCCGCATCGACCACGAGAAAAGCGCTGAAGTAATGTACTGGTTTACGCTTTCGGCGTTACAACCGGGTGCGTTTGTCCATTCAATCCCCGCCTTTTTACAATATTCCGTATCGATGTGATCAAACCCGATGGTAGCAGTCGCGATGAATTTTACCTTCGAGCCTTTCAGCAGTTTTTCGTTGCAGATTGTCCGCGTGCGGGTAATAATGGCGTCGGCATCTTTTACTATTTCCGGCGTTGTTTTACTTCCCGGAAGATAAATGACTTCGGCAACCGGTTCCAGCGCCCCTTTGATGTACGGTATTTTATCGTCGATAATAATTTTCATTTCAATCTGTTTTGAACACAATAGTCACATTAGGTCAGATAGATTCTCTGTTGTGTTCTAATGTGCCTAATATGGTTGTTCATCTTTATCCCTGTAATACCCTTTCACAATCTCCTCCAGCACCCAATTTGTTCTGGCGGCTGAAATTCCAGTACTTACGCATTTTCCAACTCCCCGAAGTTCGTCAACCACCTGCTGTACCAGGTTTTGCGAAATGTGTTGCGGGTTGATAAATCCCATTTCCGCAATTCCTTCGCTGGTCGTTAACCGCACCTTTCCGGGTGAAAAGCAGGGAAGTGAAATCTGTCCGTTTTCGCCGATGATTTCAATTTCATCTCTTTCTGACAACTTTTTCACAACGAAACACCAACTCCCGGTCCCGACCACTCCCGATTCGTGTACCCATGTTCCTGAAACCGTATCTTCGGCCGGATACAAGCCTGCTCGGTTAACCGCGTTCCCGGCAACTTTTGTTACCGGCCCGAAGAGGAAATCGAGATAGTCGAACTGATGGGATGCCAAATCAAAAAAATGTCCGGCTCCGGCAATTTCCGGAAAAACATGCCAGTGCATTTCTTCCGGTCTTTTTCCACGTTCGCGGGCCTGTTTGTACAATTTGATATTTATTGTCAGCGGTTTTCCGATTATTCCATTTTCAATCAGCTCTTTTACCTTTAAAAAAGCAGGCAACGTACGCCGATAGTAAGCAACCAGCAGCGGCATACCCGTTTCTTCCGAAACCTTCAGCATTTCCAAACACTCTGAATAGTTCCTTGCCATGGGCTTTTCAACATATACCGGTTTTCCTGCCCGCATGGTTTCAATGGCAAAACGGGCATGCGAATCGGGTGGGGTAGCAATGTAAACGGCGTCCACTCGGGGGTCGTTAATCAAATCAGAAGCATTTGAATACCATTTGGCAATATTGTGTCTTCGTGCGTAATCCGCAGCCTTTTCTGCATTGCGGCGCATTACTGCAACCAGTTCGGAATGTTCGGTTTTATAAAATGCCGGCCCGCTTTTTACTTCGGTAACATCACCAACCCCGATAATTCCCCAGTGAATAATGGCCCCCTCTAACTCCCCCAAGGGGGAGAATTTGGGTTTTCTTTCTGAGTCGAACAAATTCATTTTAAATATTATGCTTTAAATCATACCCCGAATAACCAGGCGCTTTGAACTCCTCTCCTTTGGGGAGGCTGGGAGGGGCTCTCAGTATTCGAACCTGTCTTTGTAAGCCCACAAACCGATGGCCGGGTTGGAGATGTAAAAAACTTCTTCTCCGTCGGGCATTGTATTGAATCCGTCTTTTAGTTTTTCAGGATTGTATTTTGTTGTCATCACATCGTAATCGGCCCATTGGAAACCCACGCTCTCAATCTCCTGCCGGGTGATATTTTTTTCTCCTTTTCCCGGACAGTAGGTAATGCTGAACCGGCCTTCGGAAGAGCCGTGAATTAAATGCGCAGCCGCCCCGAGGTTATTCTGAAGGTCTTCGTTTTCCTTTACTAATTTTAAGGTGTGCGGAGTCCCGAAATAACCATATTTCCGGATGAGTTTGTCGATTTGTTTATCTTCGCCAAATTCAACCAGGGCAGGAGCAAGTACAATCAGTTCGCCGCCATCGGCCAGCGCCATGCGGGTGCGATAGACGCTTTTGTTTCCAAGCCAGGTGCTTTTAAATTCAGAAGGATCAAGCCAGACAATTACTTTTTTCAGCGGTTTCTCCACCATCTCGAAGTTCACTTGTAACGAAAGTTTAGCTGCTTTATCGAACACGCTGTAGTCGTCGCCAACAAATAACCCGTAGGTTTGTAACTTTCCCGCTTTGTTTAACCCGACAACCGTTTGTACATAAACGATGGGAAGCTCGGCGCTCAGTTTTTCTGAAGCATAGTTGAAAATTTTACGCACAGGTGTGTTGGCACGCCCCATCATTTTTTCCATTCCGTAGGCTGCCCCGATAAAATGGCTTTTATTGATTCCCTCCGATCCACCTGTTCCTACAAAAACATTTTTATTGTAGTTGGCCATTCCCACCACTTCGTGCGGGACCACCTGTCCGATGGAAAGGATGAGGTCGAAACCACCTTCGATAAGCAGGCGGTTTACCTGTGCCGGCCAAGGATAGTCAACAGCTCCTTCTGAAACTTCTTTCACAAATTCTGCCGGAACAACTCCCAGTGTAACCACATCTTTCCGCCAGTCGTGTTCGCGGAAAAGGTTGCGTGGTGTTTTGCCAAACATGTGACTGATTTGTACATCGGTCATGGGTGTGTGTGTACCCAGTGCCGGAAGTACATCAGTGAGCTTTTTGCCAAAATATTCCCAGGTCATTTCCGTCAGCTCTCCGGCCCTCGAAGGAAGCCGGGTGTAGTCGGGTGGAATGGCCAGCACTTTTTGTTTCGCCCCCATTTTGTCAAAGGCCGCGAACAGCCCTTTTTTTAAATCGTCTGCGCTTAAATTGTGGTCTTTCGAACCTGTTTCAAAAAAAATCATAATATTAAGTTTTAGGCAGAGGCAAAGGCTAAGGCAAAGAAAAACAGTGCCAGCAGCTTTGCTTCATGCATTTTTATTTTTCCAATGAACGTATTAATGCGCTTAATTCGTCAGCTACTTCTTTGTATCTGATAATTAAATTCTCTGATTTTTCAGAAGAAATATACTTTTCAGCTTCGGCTACAAGTATCTGGCTCATAGCTTCATATGCGCTTCCCCTGGAGATTTTATAGAACCTTGTTTTGTCCTTTGCTTCAAATCTTCCATATCCTTCTGCAATATTATGCACAACTGAATTTGCTGATCTTCTTAAATCATCTGTTAAGGCATACTTTTCTTCAGGAGGAAAAACTTTAATTATTTTATAAACGTTACGGAGTAAAGTGAAGGCTTTCTGCCAGACCGACATATCTCTAAAATCATTGTATCTATTCATTGCAACAACTTTTGACGTTCGTATTCTTTGCCTTTGCCTTCGCCTTTATCTTCGCCTTCGCATTTTTTTACCTCTTTACTCTCGCATTTCCCTTCCAGATGCTCCAGACCATTTCTTCGTCGGCTGGCTGGGCATAGTCGGTAAGGAAAGTAGTTGCCATAGCTCCGGTTGCCCATCCAAATTGCGGCCATTTTTCCGGCGCCCAGTTTTTCAGGATTCCGTAAAGCATTCCTCCAACAAAACCATCGCCGCCACCAATGCGGTCGAGAACGTGAATTGCCCGTGGTTCAACCACATGCCAGTTTTCGCCCTCCAACATAATTGCTCCCCAAAGATGTTCATTTACACTGATTACCTCCCGGAGCGTAGTTGCAAAAACAGAAGCGTTCGGAAAAGTTTCTTTCACCTTCATAATTAATCCTTTGAACCCTTCAATTTTTGCTTTTATACCTTCTCCTCCTGCCGGCGGCCCCTCAATTCCAAAACAAAGCTGGAAGTCTTCTTCGTTCCCGATTAAAATATCTGATACGGAAGCGATCTCGGTAAAGTTTTCGCGCAACTCCTTTTCGCGACCTTTCCAGAAGGAAGCGCGAAAGTTGAGGTCGAACGAAATTTTTGTGCCGTGTTTTTTGGCAGCCCTGGCAATTTCAAGGCAAAACTGGCTGGTTTCAGGAGAAAGTGCGCCAATTAAACCGGAAAGGTGAACAATCTGAACGCCTTCTTCTCCAAAGATTTTTTCCAAATCGAAATCTTTTACATTGAGTGTGCGGCCAACTTCGCCGGCGCGGTCATTATGTACACGCGGTCCGCGCGAACCGTAACCACTGTCGGCAATGTTAAACTGGTGGCGGTAACCCCACGGATCGCCCTGTTCCACTTCCGGTCCTTCATAATCCATGTGGCGGCTTTTCAGGTTGTTTTTTATGAACTGTGCAATCGGACTTCCTTTTACAAAAGTGGTCAGTACTTTTACCGGCAGGCCCAAATAGGAGGCAATACTGGCCACGTTGGTTTCGGCGCTGGTGGCGTACATGGTATAGGTATCGCTGCTGTGCACCGGTTGTCCGTTAACCGGAGTTATCCTGACACCCATGCTGGTGGGTACCAACAGCGAATATTTACAATTCTTTTTTAGTTCAATACTCATTTTCTTTATTTTTTTTGATTTTACTTTTTGTAATACATGCAGTTTTTTTATAAAAACATAAAGTTAACCGGCTGTTTCTTTTATACACCTCTTGTAGGATGTGGTTGAATATCTGTAAGTTCTTCAATCTTAATTATCCTATTTTCTTCGATAGATTTCCGGGCCGCAATGCCAATAATGGACGACATAACACCGTCGCGCGAGCCGGCAGCATGTTTGTAAGGATCGGCCATGTTCGGGTCGCGGAAAATCTTATCCTGCAGACGCGAGTCGCCGCCGCCATGTCCGCCTCGGGAAGCTTCCACTTTTATCATTTCATATTCAGGATTAAAATTTTTCATTACAAAAATTTCATCGTAACGAACGTTTCCTTCGCTGGTCTGGTTCATTTCGGCAGTATGACGACCGGCCTGGTCCACTTTTTCTTTTAATCGCCACGGAATGTCTTCCCATGATTCGAGCCTGCCTTCCATTCCGTTAAAGGCAATACGCCAGCCTTCATAAGGAGAGTAGGTGGTCAGTGAATAACTTACCTGTACATTGTTGGCATATTTAATCTGGACCGCCATTTTATCGTAAATGTCGATGTTGTTTCGCCACACACAATTGTCGCGAACATAACCATCGTATTTTTCATTCTCGACATACAATTGTGAATACCGTTTGTTTTTTGAGATGTCGAAATAAAATTTACACTGGTCGGTGTATGCGCAATTACGACAGTTGGCTCCACGAAATTTGTTGTTCTTTCCATAGTGTTCGAGGCTTCCAAATGCCTGTACTTCTACCGGATCGGAATCAATGAGCCAGTTTAGCAGATCAAAATGATGGGTTGCTTTATGTACGAGCAAAGTTCCGCTTTTGTCCCGTTCGCTATGCCAGCGGCGAAAATAATCGGCGCCGTGGTAAGTATTTAAATACCAGTGGAAATCGACGGAAGTGACTTCGCCAATGGGTTTTTTCGCTAATTGTTCTTTAATGGCCGAAAACAGAATGCCGTAACGATAATTGAACCCAACAATAACTTTTTTACCGGTACGTTTTTCAGCATCAATAATGGCCTGAGCCTTTACTTCGTCGGTTGTAAGCGGTTTTTCGGTTAAAACATCGACACCGAGTTCCATCGCCCTGATGATAAACTGGTGATGAGTGGAATCCATGGTTGTAACAATAACCAAATCGGGTTTGGTTTTGGCAATCATTTCATCGAAATCGGAAAAAACCGGGCAATTAACGCCCATATTTTTTTTGGCCAGTTCGAGTCTCCCCGGGTTTAAATCGCAGAGGCCGACAAATTCGGTAATATCGCCGTAGTTATCGACAATCCGTTTTCCCCAGAAGGAGGTTCCGCGGTCGCCGACACCGACCAATGCCAGTCGTTTTTTTACCGCTCCCGCAACCGATGCGCTTACCGGGTTCGCAAGGATGGAAGCTGCTGCTGCTGCACTGGCAGTTGTAGTTATAAATTCACGTCGTTTCATTGTATTATTGATTAAAGTCAGTACAAAACCTGTCTGTAATTTATTTTTGTCGCCGTAATAATTCAAGAAGGTTTTAAACACCTCCAAAAGCGCTGTAACCCCCGTCAACCGGGATAACGATTCCGGTAATAAAATTCGAAATATCGGAAATCAAAAACAACGTTGTCCCCTGCAGGTCTTCCGGTTCGCCAAATTTTCCCATGGGAGTGTTGTTTACAATTTTTTGTCCCCGGGGCGAATAATTTCCTGTTTTTTCATCCAACACAAGAAAACGGTTTTGGTTGGTGATAAAAAATCCGGGAGCGACGGCATTTACCCGAATCCCCACTTTGGCAAGGTGCACAGCCAGCCACTGGGTAAAATTATTGATAGATGCTTTGGCGGCTGAATAAGCCGGAATTTTTGTCAGCGGTTTGTACGAATTCATCGATGAAATATTCAAAACAACCCCTTTTCGGTTTTTCAGCATGTCTTTGGTGAAAACCATTGTAGGTAGTAAGGTCCCTTTAAAATTCAGTGCAAAAACTTTGTCGAACCCTTCCATTCCAAGACCATAAAACGTATCCTCCGGTTTATCAATGTCTTCTTCTGTCATTTGTTCAACTTTGGTAGTGGCCTGCGGACTGTTTCCACCGGCGCCGTTGATCAGCACATCGATTTCGCCCAGTTTTTCGTTGATTTCGACTTTCGCTTTTTCCAGCGACGTTTTATCCAAAACGTTGGCTTCAATTCCAATAACTTCGGCATTAAATTCGGCGGCAATTTCACCGGCTACTTTATCAGCCACTTCTTTATTGATGTCGGCAATGGCTATTTTCATCCCGACCGAAGCCATCGCTTTTACCATGGTGCCACCCAAAACACCTGCGCCACCGGTTATTACACACACTTTCCCTTTCAGGTCTTCAAACGATATTGGTTTCATAATTTTACTTTTATTTAAATTCTTTGTAATAATCTACGTTTTCTTTGGTCAGAATTTCGATGGAAGTGTAGTTTTCTTCCTCAATCGCCCTTTTTTGGACGACATATCTGAAAAGTTTGTTTACTGCATTATATCCTTGTTCTTCAGGACGTTGACAAATTAAAAACTGTACAATATCCTTTTTCAGAAATTCAATGTTTTCTTTCAGCAAATCGTGGCCGATAACTTTCAAATCGGATAGTTTATGTTTTTCGATCAGCCTGCCGGCATAAAACACCCTGGAATTGGTTACAAAAATGCCTTTGATATTATTCTTTTCGATGATGTTTTCCACCTGTTCCATCCAAAGTTCGTTGTCGGTATCCGATACTTCGGTGGTAAAAAGTTGGTGTTGATCCCGGTTGTTTTTTTTGTACCAGTCGTAAAAACCTCTTTCGCGAAGTACCAGATGGTTTTGATTGTCCATTTCTTTCGCAAAGTGGATAATCAGAATATTTCCCTCGGGCAACATCAAATCAAGCAGTTTTCCCGAAACCAGGCCGCTTTGGTAAGAATTCTGTCCGATGTAACTGATTTGGCCTGCATTTTTAATTTCAGAATCGATAAAAACAAAAGGAATGTGGTTTGTTTTTAGTTTTTCAATCAATTCCAGTGCTTCTTTTTTGTAAAATGGGGCCAGAACAACACCGTCGGGTTTCAGATCGATAATTTTCTGGGCTTCCCTTACAAATTCTTTTGGGTCGGTCTGGCTGAATGTAAACGGTTCTATCTGAACGCCATATTGTTTTAGTTCGCCAATTCGTTTTTGTACGCCGATAAAAGGTTTGTTCCAGTAACCTTCTTTGGAGGGCGGCTGTGGAAGCAATGTGGCAAAAACTGCCGATTTTTTCGATGCAAGGGTACTGGCAAGGATGTTGGGTTTATAATCGAGTTCTGCTATGATATTTAAAATCTTATTTCTGGTTGAATCCGAAACCTCGCCCCGGTTATGTAAAACCCTGTCAACGGTTCCAATGGAAACCCTGGCTTTTTCGGCAATATCTTTGATTCGTATTTGATGATTTGTTTCTATAATGCTTTGTTTTAAGTTGTTTAATTTCTGTTGTTTATGAATGTAGCGGTACAAAACTACTGATTTTTTTTACATTTCGTGTTCGTACACGGAAAAATTTCAGTCAACATGTTTTGCAACATTTTCGGGGGTTGGGTATAAAATCAGGAGTTGAGCTTATTCGGGTTTGTTTTCCAGCAAGTGCGGATTTTTTATGTAATATTTTATGGTCCTGAATAATTTTCCCCCGTGCGAACCGTCAACAATGCGGTGGTCGAGGGTGGCCGAAAGTACCATTATTTTGCGGGCGACAATTTCATCGCGGATAACCACTGGCTTTTTAACCACATTCCCAATAATAAAAACCACCGAAACATTGGACGATGGCAATAAAGAACCGTAGCCGGTGTCGAGCCCGACACTCCCGATGTTTGAAATAACATACGAGCCGAAACTGTTGGAATCGAGACCAAAGTAAGGCATTGAAATTCCCCAGTGGATGGTCATTGTCCGGTAAAGTTTAAAAAGCCAGTTTCTGAATGGCCATGGGATGGTTGCCAGCAAACTTTTCGATTGCATGGCTTCGCTTTCATTTCCTTTTCTCGAATCGCGGATTTTTTGGGCGATTTTTTCCGATAACTCTGAAATGGTAAGTTGGTCGGCATTTTCAACTTTTACCGAACCCATTTCACCGCCGGGCAACAAAACACTTACCGTGGCATCGACTTGATCGCGCTGTACAATTTTTCCGCGCCTGACAAAAGTATTCAGTTCAGGCACTTCCTGGCGGATGGCGCGTCCCACAATCAATGTAAGAATATAGGTTAAGGTTGTTTTGATTCCCTGTTTTCGTTTTTCTGAAATGTATTCTTCAAGTTCGGTGACATCAATTTCAACGGCCCCGTAAATTTTTGAATCGACAGGTTTTTTATAAATGGTGGAGGCTACTATTCGCCAGTTCGAATTAAAATCTTTCTGCAAATTCATAAAAACGGTTTACATTAAATTTGGTTAATAAAGCAATTGTTTCCTGAACAACGGGATGCTTCGTCATTTTGGCTTTGGCGGTAAAGGTAGCTTTTTATTATTATTTTGAAGAACCCGGCAAAACGGTACTTTAAATTCATTTTAAATTAAAGAATGCCGTTGCTTTAATTTTCATTATTTCATAATATTAACAGGTAATACAAAGTAGCACAGTTTTATTATTGTAGCACAATAAACCATGACCGGATTAACAACTGAAAACCGACAACTTTCGACTCTATCGAAATCGGAAATCATCATTGAATCGTTAACCCAGTCCATCAGAAACGGTGACTTTCCGGCGGGCTGCTCTTTACCCAGCGTAAAACAGGCGACTCAAAAATTTGGAGTTGCCCGGAAAACGGTGGTTCGCGCGTATTCGAAAATGATTGAGCAGGGTTTTATTGAATCGAGGCCCAGAAAGGGATACTACGTTATCAATAAAAAACCGCAGATGAAAACGAGGATTCTTTTGGTAATTCACAGTTTCGAAGCCCATTTCGAGCGGATTTACAACGAGTTCAGATGCCGTGTTTCTGAAAACTGCGACATCGATATTTATTTTCATCACTACAATATAAAAATGCTGGATTTAATCGTTACCCGGAATACCGGCAATTACGATTTATTTATTATCTCGTCGTTTGATCATCCCCGTATTCTTTCTGTTGTCGGACGTATTCCGGCAAACAAGGTTTTGATTATTTCGCGAAACGACAGGCTGGAAAACCGCTACAATTCTATTTTTCAGGATTTTTATGAAGGCACTTTTCAGGCGCTTTCTTCCGCCGCGGAGGAGATAAAAAAATATGACCGGTTTATTTTGAGTTTTTCAAAAAACAGCGGACATTCCGAAACCTTAAAAGCCGGTTTTGAAAGGTTCTGTAACGAATTTTTTATTTCCGGTGAAGTTGTTGATTCGCTGGAGAATACAGAAATTTGCAAAAGATCTCTCTATCTGACTATTGACGACACGGATTTAATCAAGCTGCTGAGGATTTGTAAATTGCGGGGGTGGGAACCGGGGCGCGATGTGGGCGTTATTTCCTACAACGAATCGCCGCTGAAGGAAGTGATCAGGGACGGAATTACCGTTATCTCCTGCAATTTTAAAATGATGGCTGCTGAAATGGCAGAATTTGTTGCTACCCGGGCAAAAGTTCAAAAAATAGTTCCCATTAAACTGATAAAACGTAATTCATTGTAAAAATGCAAACAGTAAACAGAAAGACTAATTTTCGCTGGGTTGTTGTCGCGCTGCTTTTTTATTCCACCACCATTGTTTATTTCGATCGCGTAATTCTCGGAATTCTGGCGCCCTTTATTACAAAGGAAATTGGTTGGAGCGAGCAGGAATATGGTTATGTGGTGTTTGCTTTTCAGTTGACTTACGCCATCGGTCCGCTGTTTATCGGTTATATCATTGACCGGCTGGGCACCCGCCGCGGTTTTTCTCTGGCCGTAATTATTTGGGCAATCGCCAGTTTGTCTCACGCTGCGGCGCGGAGTTGGATTGGTTTTGCTGTTGCGCGGCTTGGGCTGGGAATCGGGCAGTCGGCTAATTTTCCCGCGAGTATAAAGACCATTGCAGAATGGTTTCCGCAGAAAGAAAGGGCGTATGCCACCGGTGTTTTTAACGGAGGTTCGAATATCGGGCAGGTGTTAGCGCCGCTGCTTATCCCGGTTGTGCTTTATTTTTTTGTGTCATGGCAGTATGTTTTTGTTTTGTCGGTGGTTTTGAGCGCTGTCTGGTTGGTGTTGTGGCTGCTCCTGTTCCGATCGCCGCAGGAAAGCCGGTTTGTGAATGCCGCCGAACGGGAATACATCAACAGTGATTCGGGTGATCTCGAAAAGGTAAAAGTTCCCTGGAAAGAATTGATAAAATATCGTCAAACCTGGGCGGTTGCGTTGGGTAAATTGTTTGCCGACCCGGTGTGGTATTTTTATCTTTTTTGGGGGGCAAAGTTTTTAAATGCACAGTTTAGAGTAGAACTGAAAGGGCTGGCGCTCCCACTTGTGGCCATTTATCTGGTGGCCTGGTGTGGCGGTATGGCCGGCGGCGCCATCTCTTCCTCGCTTCTGAAAAAAGGAAAATCGGCCAACTTTGCGCGCAAAATTACGATGCTTGGAACCGCATTGTTGGTTTTGCCGGTAATGATTGTTCCGTTTATCGATTCGCTGCCCGTGTGTGTGGGGTTGATTGCGCTGGCTGCGGCCGCACACAATTCATGGTCGGCCAATATTTTTACCGTTGCTTCCGATTTGTTTCCCAAAAAGATTGTAGGTTCGGTCATTGGTTTTTCCACCACGATAAGTTCCATTGCAGGGATGATTACAGCGTTGCTTATCGGATATGCGCTGAACGAGGCCGGAACCGACGGTTATGTTTTCCCATTTGTGATTGCCGCTTTCGGTTATCTGATTGGGTTGCTGGTTATTCATCTGGTTTCGCCCAAATTGAAACCAGTTTCGGTGAACCTCTAAAAAATAGTTGCAGTGGACGGCGTACCGGAATTCAACGTTTTGCATAATTTTATTATACAAATAATACGAATTGAACAATATGAACTCAAGAGAACGAATTTTAAAAAGCCTCAACCACGAAGAACC
>CAYWBV010000115.1:0-11805 GCA_964455785.1 uncultured Maribellus sp. | reverse complement strand
CTTTCGAAATTGATGAATCGAAACTCGAAGGTTACGCCATCATTTCGGCCATGCTGCCCACCTATTTCTGGTTTCAGTGGCAGGAAATGGAAAATATCGCTCTGCAAACCGGGCTGTCGGCAGAAGAAGCTAAAAAAGCAGTTTATTCAACCCTTAAAAAAGCCCTGAAAGTTTATTTTGAATCCGGATTGTCACCGGCAGAAGTGATGGATTTAATTCCGGTAAAACCGATTGGTGAGCATGAACCGGAAATCAAAATGATTTTGAATACGAAGTTGCTGGGGTTGTTTGCGAAAATTAAACCATAAAAACGGCCATTGCGCAGCTTCTTTTTAGTGAGCAGGTGACTTCGAGTCACCTGCTCACTAATTTTCATACCCTGTATCAAAAAATAACCATCCTGTTGGTTTTCTGCTTTCCCTGTATTAAAAAATGAATCTCCTGTATGTCGGGCGAATTGTCCTGTATGTTAGGTGAGTTGTCCTGTATGTTTTTTTGTGCTTCCTGTTATACAGGACGCCCATCTTTTTATACAGGACAATAATTTTTTCCTACAGGGTATTCAAAACTATAACAGGACGATAGTTTTTTCATACAGGACATTCAAAATCATAACAGGACTATGATTTATTCCTACAGGACAATGAAAATTATAACAGGATTATAATTTTTTCATACAGGACATTCCAAATTCATACAGGACTAAAATGTCATGGAACAGGATGACCGGGATTTTAACAGTACAGTGATTTTATCTCTCATCGGTTGGCGTTTCCATAGGTTTTTCGGCGGGTCGTTGGGCATTGCGGGTTTGCCAGTAAGCGCTCGAATAGCCTCTTAGCCTTTCGGGGTTGCGCCAGAAAACAAAACGCCCGCATTCTCTGATTTCATCCACGGCCCATTTCAATAGTGTATAGGCTTTATCACGAATAACCAATGCTTGGTTGACTGACCTGCGTTCGCCGTTGGCTGACCCCAGAACATCGCCCATACGGTCGGAAACCAACGCGGCATTGTCGAGCATTTCGGGGGCGATGCCTACCATCATAACTTTCTCCTGATTGGCTTTTCCCAATACCGAGAGGTCATTTAAATCTTGTATCATATCAGCGTTGGTATCACCGTCGGCAATTTCGTCAACCCTCGATAATAATTCCGGGTCTTTCCGAAAAGCATATCTGAAAGCATGGACAAGATGATTGCGTAAGTCGAAAGCAGCAGGCGATTCGGCTTTCCACTGGGCTTCGGCTTCCTTGCGCATGTTCCTTTCTTTAATCCACAACGATTGAGCTTCACGACAGGCTCCGGCCCTTACCGGCAAAATATCGATAAGGCTCGGGTCGAGGCCTGCACCTGCCAGCGCTTCCCTGTCGTCGTTGCTCCAGTGACCGAGGTTCTCCGCTTCCTGAACATACACATCAACAGGCATGTTGGGTGTTAACACTTCTTCTGTTTTTACTGCCAGTATCTCAGGCAATAACTGCATGTAATCGTTTGATGAAGGCATAATGAAACAATTTAAATGTTATTGAATTTTGTTTGTTGTGAGCAAGTTACAATAATAATTCTATTGAACAAATCACTGGAAATAAAAACTTTTGGTTTCGTTCCCTGTTTTCAATTTAATCGTTATTTAATTCTGTTGTATGGCCGGAATAATCATCATTTGTGTTGCCGCCTTTTTTACAGCCATCCTCACTTTCTTTTCGGGTTTTGGGCTGGGAACGATTTTGATGCCCGTTTTTGCCCTGTTTTTCCCGGTTGATGTGGCCATTGCGTTAACCGGCGTAGTGCATTTCTCCAACAACCTTTTTAAAATGGCGCTGGTAGGTAAACACACCGACAAACAGGTGTTGCTGCGTTTTGGTATTCCTGCCATTTTCGCCTCGTTTGCCGGTGCCTGGCTGCTGATGCAGATTTCCGGTTTTCAGCCGCTGTTCAGTTATCATTTGGGTGAAAAACGATTTGAAGTTACACCGATAAAACTCGTGATTGCCGTTTTGCTGCTTTTCTTTTCGTTGTTCGAGGTGATTCCACGTTTTCAAAAGATTCAGTTTGGCAAAAATAAATTGATGTTAGGCGGAATTTTAAGCGGATTTTTTGGTGGGCTGGCCGGAATCCAGGGAGCTTTGCGCAGCGCTTTTCTTATTAAAGCCGGTCTTTCAAAAGAAGCGTACATCGCCACAGGGGTGATGATTGCTTCGCTTGTGGATTTCACCCGTCTTTCGGTTTATGCTGAACGTTTTACAACAGCCGGGTTGCATGAAAACATCGGATTGATTATTTCTGCTGTTGCTTCGGCTATTTTGGGAGCCGTTATCGGAAAAAAGCTGCTGAAGAAAATCACACTTCAGTTTGTACAGGTTTTTGTGGCAATCATGTTAATATTGATTGCATTGGCTTTGGGAGTGGGTTTAATTTAAAATGGAATAAAATGAAATTGCGAAACGCTTTACTTTTTTCTTCTCAAGATTTCAAACCGTTAATTCCCCGCTTGGTTGTCGGGCTGGTTTTTCTTTCCGAAGGAGTTCAGAAGTTTCTCTTTCCTGAATCGGTTGGGGCGGGGAGGTTTGCAAAAATCGGTTTTGAGAATCCTGAATTCTGGGCCTTGTTTGTGGCCTCTTTCGAAATCGTTTGCGGAACGCTGGTTTTGATTGGTTTGCTTACCCGGATTGCATCAATACCCTTGTTGATTATCATGTTCACGGCACTGGTAACCACCAAAATTCCGATACTTCTGGAAAAAGGTTTCTGGCAAATGGCCCACGATTCGCGCACCGATTTTGCTTTGACTTTGTTACTGGTGTTTTTGATTATTTTTGGGGCGGGCCGTCTTTCGGCTGATGAGAAAATGTTTAAAAAGAAATAAACGAAACAATGAAAATCGGAATTATTCTTGAAACAAAAGAATACGAAAAAGCCTGGAATGCTTTCAGGTTTGGTGTAACAGCACGAAAAACAGGGCACGAAGTAAAGCTTTTTTTGATGGGCGAAGCCGTTGAATGCGAAGGCCTGACCCACGAAAAGTACAACGTGGATGAGCAAATGAAAGCGTTTGAAGCTGCCGGCGGCGAATTGCTGGCCTGCGGAACCTGCCTGAAATCGCGCCAATTAGCCGATTCCACCTCGTGCCCAATCTCAACAATGGTTGATTGTGTAAATGTTGTGGTGTGGGCCGATAAAATGGTGACATTTTAATGGACGGGGCAGAAGGAAAAAATAGCGTTCACTTTCACCAGCGGGTCAATTGATTTCGAAAACTTCTATTTTACTTTCTTCCAGCAGATGGTGGCCGTTGTGTTTTTTCTTTTTGGGTTCCGGAAAATCGACCACTTCATTCATCTTCTTTTTGAATTCGTAAAAATATTGTTGGCCAAATACCCACCCGATGCCAATGGCCCCGCCAAGAAAAATCCAAATCATAAGAATTAACGGCCGGTTGGGTTTCGATTTTTCTAAAGGTACCGTGACGGGTTTGATAATCGAAAAAACGGGAGTGTCTTCTTTTACTTTGATACGCGCCTGCTCCAATTGTTTTGCCAGTTCGGAATAGACGTTAAAAGCCAGTTCGTATTCGTTTTGTAATTGTTCTTCTTCGGTGCGGGCAATGGCGCTGGTCATGTTTTTATTCCTGTCGCGGAACGAGGCCAGTTTTGCCTGGGCGCCTTCGAACTCTTTTTTCTTTTCGGCATAACGTTCTTCGATAAATTTTAACTGGGCCGTAGCTTTTTCAATTTTGAATTCGGTAATGTATTGCTGAAGTAATTCTTTTGCTTTTTGCGCTACCTGGGCCGCCAGTTCCGGCTCATGAAAACTCGAACTGAGTTCTACAACCCCCTCTTTATCATTGACGGTAAGCGAAATATTACCCGCCACAATTTTTCGCACTGATTCCTGTTCTCCGGTTAATTTCAGGGTAGAACCTTCCGTCGAAACAACCATTGCCGGTTCCTTTTTGCCTTTTATGGCTTTGATAATAACGCCCGGCAACCCGATGGTATATTTTTTTATAACAGACAGAAATCCGGGTTTATGGTATTCAGTATAATATTCATACAATGTAACGGGCTGTGTAATACCTTCAAATAAAAACGGCGTATTTAGAATTTCCAGTTGAAAAGGTACACTTTCAATAATCTGGGGATAAACCTGTGGTAGCAGTTCGGTCGCCCCTTGCGATAAATTGAGGTTGAACCCCGCCATGGAAGCCAGTGATGCCAATCCGCCAATACTGTTTTTGCTTTGTGTTTGTGGTACTAAAGTAGTGGATACGGTGTATTGTTTGGGCGAAAGAAGGGCTGCTGCCAAACCGATAACACCACAAACAACGACTGTTTTTATGATTGTTTTACGACCGTTCCATATGGTTTTTGCCAGTTCTACCAGATCGATTTCGTCATCGTTTTGAGTGGAGTTGGGTTTTATTTCGTTGTTCATTTGCTTTAATTTAAATGAATGTAAAAAAGGGAAGATGGTATAAATGCTCAATAGGTTGCGAAATTTTTTTAGAATCTCTTTATTTAGAATAAAAATACATAATGTGGTTCTTTCAAAAAACGGTGTTTTTCGAAAGATTACCTGAAAACGGCAGCAATAGCAACAGCGATCGACGAAAAAGTACTTGCGATAGCTAACCAGCGTCCGGTTTCCGAATTTTCCTTTTCGGGTTTCACCGGAACAATAATCTGGCTTCCCGGGCGCACTTCCGGATATTTCTTTCCAATAAAACCTTTTATCGATGCGGTGGCTCCGTTGGCGTATTTTATATACACCTTACGTTTTAATGCCCTGGTATCGTAACCACCGCTTTTTTCGATGTAGTACAATAACTTTTTCCCCTCTTCATAGGTCAGGGAAAAAGGGTTTTGAACGTTTCCGCTTACTTTTACGGTCTGAATAAATTCGGGGACAAACAAAACATCGCCATCTTTCAGAAAAAGATCGGTTTGGCTTCCCGGAGCCGTTAAAATCTGGTTGAGGTCAATGGCAATGTTTTCAACTCCAAGGATGGGATTTGTTCGTTCAAATGTGGTCCCTTCCATAAAGGCATACCGGGTAATACCGCCAGCCATATTGATAAGATCCGAAATTCGTTGTCCTTTTTGGCTGATAGCATATTGTCCGGCATATTTTACCTCACCCGATACTACAACTTTCCCGGAGTTGCGAAATCCTGGAGCCTGCCTCACCGATATCTGATCGAAAGGTTTCAGGATAAAATTGGCGTCATCCTGGTTTAGTTTTAGTTGTCGGTCGAGTTTAAAAGTATGGATGTGTACCAGTTGATCGTTAATTTCGGCTGCTTCGCGGTAAGAAAGGCGGCGGGCCACTTCGATAAAAGTACTGTCAGCCCCTTCGGTAAAACCATTGGCAAGGAAAATCGCATCACTAAGCGTCAGACTATCGGAAAACAGGAATTCCCCGGGATTCAGCACTTCGCCCGAAACCGTAATATACGGTTGTTCCCTGAGATCAAAATGTGACTTAATCATCACCATATCTTCGGGTTGTAAAAGGATGTCGGTTTTCCGGTTCATAATTTCATTCACATCAAATGGAATGTTTGTGGTTGTTTTATCTGCGTTTTCGCGAATAATCATCCCCCTGCTGAGGAATGCATCCTTTTTAAGGTTTTCGGCTTTTTGAATTAAACCGAACAACGACATTCCCTCATTCCATTCGTATTCGCCCGGGCGATAAACCGCACCATCGATGGTTACCCTGTTCTCAAATTCATCCCTGATTGTTCCGTTGTAGATAGAGTCGCCGTTACTGAGCAAAATATCGGCGGCTTTGTCAACAGAAACATCGATAATTTTAATTCCTGACTGGGTTTTTCGGTAAACCTGCACCTGTGCCTGGTAAGAATTACCGGTAAAACCTCCGGTAAACCGGATGAGTTGTTGCAAGGTTTCTCCCTCTTTCATTTCGAATAATCCGTTTCGTTTAAATTCTCCGGTTACTTCAACCCTTTTTTCCACCGGAGGAATAAAAATGATGTCTTCGTCTTTTAGCGGGATATTGTCCGACGGATCGGCGTCAATCAGGAATTTATAGATGTCGACCGTCTGGACCTGCTGGTTGTCTCTGATAATTTTTATGTTTCGGAAAGAACCCAGGGTATCGATGCCACCTGACAAATAGAGCGCGTTAAAAACGGTTGCTGTAACCGGCAACGTATAAGTTCCCGGAGATATCACTTCTCCAACCAGGCTTACCCTTACAGAACGCAACTCGCCAATGTTTACCTGTGCAAAAGTTTGCGGGTTGTTTCCACCCATATCGGCATAAATGGAAGTCAGCCGTTGTTTTATTTTTTGTTTGGCATTGTCGAATGTCAACCCGGCAATATAAACCGGCCCCACGTCGGGGATGATAATCTGACCATCGAGGTTTACATCCAGTTGGTAATTGTTTTGCGAATTACCCCAGATGTTGATAATAATCTGATCGCCGATTCCTATCTCGTAGTTCTTTGGTGTTTGAATATTTTTGCTGGGTTCAAAAGTTAAATTTTTGTTATTAAACAGATAGGAACCAAAAATTTGCGAAGATGTTCTGAATGTATCCTTGCGAATGGAGAATTCACTTTCCTCAATTATATCCGGTTCAAGCGTTTCCCTGACAGAAAATGTTGAATCGGTACCGTTTTCCAGCCGTTGCTGAAATTGCCTGATTTGTTCTTCTGTCGCTCCTTTTTGCCGGGCCAGGTTAATAGCATCCTGTTCCGATAAACCGGCTTCTTTTATTGCTTTTTGGGCTTTGTCAATCTCCGATTGCGGGAGTTCGTTTACATTTACCGATTTAACATTTTGGCTGTGACCAAGCGCCGCGAAAAATAAAAATAAAAACGAGACTAAAATTTTCAGAGAATTGGGTAACATGCTTTACAGTTTTTCAGAGTTTTTTGTTCAATTGTTTTCAGATGATAAAGAAAACAATTTTTGTTAAAAAAAATAACAATGTTTTATCAGTTATTTAAATATTGGGAACTGGCTCATATTTTTTTTCGATTGTCGGGCGAAAAGCAGATTCTTCACTTCGTTCTAAAGGATGGCTCATTTGTGAGTCCAGAGGGGAAGAAACAATGGTTTTAATAACGATTTTGGCTTAAATTCGGTTCTCAGTTTATGTTCCGGCCGGCAACTCAAACCAGAATGTGGAACCTTCTCCCGTACGTCCGTTACTTTCCACACCCGCTTTGCCGTCAAGTTTTTCGATGATCCGTTTAACAATCGACAGGCCGAGACCGTAGCCTTCAGCGCTGGTCGGGGAAAGCCGGATGTATTTTTTAAACAGCTTTGGTTGTTCTGTTTCCGATATTCCGTTACCGTTGTCTTTAATCCAGAATCTTACCATATTGTTTTCCAGCTGATTACCGCCCACCGTAATCTCCGGGGGATTTCCGCCATATTTTATCGCATTGCTCAGGTAATTCATCCAAACTTCTTCTATCCAGGGCGCATATCCGACAGAAGTCATCCAGTGGTCAGGACCAACGATTTTTGCCCCGCTTTTTTGAATAACTTCCTGAAGTTGTTTTTTTGCCTCCGAAAAAATATCGCCCATTTTTAGTTCCTTTTTGATAATTTCCTGGTGGCTAACAGTAGCAAGAATCAACAATTCCTGTGTAATTTGTATACTTTTCCTGGCCGACGTGTTTATAAGACCGGCCAGTTCGGTCAGAAACCGGGTATCGTTGGCCGTTATAATTTCTTCCATCAGTTCGCTCGACGAAACAATGGAACCCAGAGAGTTTTTCAGGTCATGAGCAACCGTATGGGCAAATGCATCGAGGTCGTCAATCAGTCTCTCCCGGTTATGGATTTCTTCCTGTAATTGACGGTTTGCCCGAATCAGCTCATTTTCGGTATTTTTCAGTGTTGTAATATCATGAATAAGAAAAAGGTTTCCCGAAAATTTTTTGTTTTTATAATAAATGGGCGAAATGCTGGCCTGAAAGAAATGTTTTTCGTCTCCGGCGCCCATTTCTAACTGTACATATTCAACCTTTTCCTGGTTAATGGCAGCGATTAGTTGGGGGTACTCAGAAAACAGACCGGCAAATTGCTGACGGATAATCGATTTTTTACTAATACAAAAAATCCGGTAAACCGATGGATTACAGTCTTCGATATAGCCCTCTCTGTTTACCACCATAACGCCATCGTCTAGATTATCGATAAGTTCGTTTCGGGCAAAAGGTACCAGGTCGAACATTTTGAACCGGACAATACCGAATGCGATGATCAACCCTGTCAGGACAAAAGAAACCGGCGTCCAGTCGAACCCGGGATATGGATTTAATCCGGTAACATACATAACATTACCCGCAACGGATACCAGCGACGCAGCCAGCAGTGTGCCGATTTGTGATTTGTAGTAGGCCGTAAATTTAAAAATGGAGTGAATCAGGGTAAATAAACCGGTAAAAATCAGTAACTGCGCATAAACCCAATAGATCCAAAAAAAGATTCCGTGGTGATAATGGGCGATATTGGCCACCGGATCGAGCGTTACTTTGGTCCAGACCAGGCGATGGTAATTGTTGGTGAGTACCAGCACTATCATTATCAAAGGATAGATGGACAAAAAGATAACGTTCCGGCGGGTTACAAGATTATTTTTCTGGCTGAATGCCACGGTAAAAAAGAAATAACATACCGGCGTAAGCGCAATGCCAAAATAGGAGAGCTGCGACCACAAAATTTTGGTGTTTAAATCGTTGGTCCCAAATTCGAAAGCATAGGTAATGGCCCAGATGGCTGCAAACATTTCAAGAAAAATCAAAAACTTTACTTCCGGTTTTTCTCTGTATTTCCATAAAATAATAATGGTAATCAGTGCAGCGAGCGCTGTAATAAGTTCGATAATACTGTCGATGGTAAAATGATAAACCATAATCCGAGTTTGTAAAACAAACACCAAATGAAATAACTGGGGACAAAAATAGTACAAAATGAAAATTGATTTCCTTTTTTGGTAATATTTTAAAGATTTATTTGTTTCATCTGTTTTGTGTTGTTTACTTCGGGCAAAATTTTCGGATGAAATGAATCATATCCTTCAGAAAAGACAAATGGCTGAATGAGGAGTGGCAGAGGATTAAAACAGGATTTTTATGGAAAATAACAGAACCGACGGCAGAATCAGGAAAAACATACAGATTGGCGACGAGGTGGAAATTGTTCAGAAACATCATCAGCGTACGGGAGAACTGACTGACGGGATTGTAAAACGAATCCTCACCAGTTCACCTTCCCATCCGCACGGGATAAAGGTCTTGCTGGAAACCGGCGAGGTGGGCCGCGTAAAAATTGTCCATCCCGAGGATTAAAGCGGTTGAAAAGGCAAAATCATACGATATAATTGACAATATTTCATTACCGGT
Organism: uncultured Maribellus sp.; assembly: GCA_964455785.1. GTDB lineage: Bacteria > Bacteroidota > Bacteroidia > Bacteroidales > Prolixibacteraceae > Draconibacterium. The sequence goes on along the minus strand of CAYWBV010000115.1, from coordinate 2,414 downwards.
ACCCATTTATTTTTTCTAATTTGGCAAAAATTCCTTAGAATGATGAACGACCTTACCTGTGAAAATGAAAAAATGCTTGTTTTGCAACTGCGAAACAACGAGGTAAAGGCATTTGACGCCCTTTTCCACAAATACAGCGGGAAGTTGTACCGTTTTTCGTTTTCGCTGCTCAAAAACAACGAAGACGCCAAGGAAATTATCCAGGAGACATTTTTTAGGGTTTGGAACAAACGGACAGAAATCGATTCGGGAAAGTCGTTTAAATCGTTTCTTTTTGCCATTTCATACAACCTGGTTGTCGATCAGTTGCGTTTGCGGATGAAGGACCAGGAATTCAGGAGGTTTCTCCAGGAGTATTTTGAGCAGGGTGAATTGAGTTCACCCTCCGAAACCGATTATGAAACCCTGACCAAACAGATAGAATCGGCCGTACACGAACTCCCCGACAAAAGAAAACAGATTTACGTGCTGAGCCGCGAAAAAGGGTTGTCGCATAAAGAAATTGCCGGACAGTTGGGCATTTCTGTAAAAACTGTGGAGAACCAGATCAACCTGTCGCTGAAACATATCAGGTACCGGCTGGGTAAGGATGTTTTGCCGGTGTTGCTTTTTCTGTCGCTGTTCGGGTAAGCGGGCGAAGTTACCCGACCCCTCTCGAGAGCAACCTTATCCGAAACCTGTCATTTTGAGTGAAACGAAAAATCTGTTATAGTTTATCGGATACTAATATGAAAAAATAGTCATATATTAGCTCAACGACAATGTATTAAGAGGTAGATAATAAATTTTAGACACCAAATTTCCGGTTATGAAGTATAACAGAACCATTCGATTTCTGTCAAAAATAATTCCGTACCCGAGTCTGGAAAAATCGGGTTCATTTGTGGAATGGAAAAACCGGCTTCTGTTTGTATTGCTTGGCGGATTGGTTATTTTGGGGCTGATTGCTTATATCCCAAGTCTCATCCTTTCTGTAAAACAAGGTTTATGGATGGTGGCTCTGATTGACACAGTGGTTTATCTGACCGTTTTGGTGGTTGCATTTTCAAAAAAACTTCATGCCGAAACCAAAGTGAAAATTACGCTGGTAACATTTTATGTGCTCGGAATTGCGATTTTGGTCATGCTGGGGCAGGAGGGGGCCGGGTTTAACTGGTTGTTTATGTTTCCGTTACTTACCAGCTTTTTTTATGGATTCAGAGGACTGGTGGTTTCCTCGGCGGTGAATTTTGTGTCGCTGGGGCTTTTATTGATTCCGGTTTATTTTAATATCGAAGAATTGGGTTTAATTGCCCAATACAATACGGGAGGCTGGATAGTTAACTCCGTCAACTTTATGGTCGTTTCCACGCTCTCCTCGTTGGCGCTTTCATTTATCATCATCAACATCGACAAAGCATTACGCAAAGAAAAAAAAATGACGTTGTTGCTCCAGGTAAACCGCGACAAATTGGCCATTGAAAAAAAGAGGGCAGAGGAATCGGATCAGTTAAAATCGGCTTTTCTGTCGAATATGAGCCACGAAATCCGTACTCCGATGAATGCAATTCTCGGATTTTCCGGCTTACTCACCGAACCGGGGCTTCCTCCCGACAAGGTAAAACTTTACAATACGCTCATCACCATTTCCGGCGAACAACTGTTACGGATTATCGACGACATCATCGATATTTCGAAAATCGAACTGAACCAAATGAGCATCGACATTCAACCAATGCACGTTTATCCCGGATTGGTGGAAATTGTAAACATCATGCAAAACAAAATCGATTCGTTAAAAAAACCGATAAAGATAGAACTTCAGGTGGCGCCTGAGTTGCAGGACCTGGTGATTGAAACCGATGAAATCCGGTTCCGGCAAATTGTAAATAACCTGGCAGGTAATGCAGTAAAATATACCGACTCGGGTACAATTTTGATCGGTTACACGCTGAAAAAAGACAACGGAAATACGGTAGCCGAATTTTTTGTAAAAGATACCGGGCGGGGTATTCCGAAAGAATCGTTTGAGAAAATTTTTAACCGGTTTACCCAGGCCGACAACGTCGATTTTAAGGAAGGGACTGGGTTGGGCTTGAGTATCACCAAAGGATTGCTCGATTTGTTGGGCGGAAAAATCGGGTTACAGTCGGAACTCGACAAAGGAAGCGAGTTCTGGTTTACCTTGCCCTGCGATACCAAAATTGATTTGCCGGTGAACGAACATCAGGAAAGAAATAATGTAAAAGTCCACGATTACTCGGGCAAAATCATCTATATTGCCGAAGACGACGAAGTATCGTTCTATTATCTGAGAGAGATATTAAAGCGGACTAAAATCACCATTCGGCACGCTTTAAACGGAAAAGAACTGCTGGGTCTGATTCATTTACAAAAGCCCGATTTGGTGCTGCTCGACATTAATATGCCCGAAA
>CAYWBV010000114.1:4568-11884 GCA_964455785.1 uncultured Maribellus sp. | reverse complement strand
AGGGCAAATGCTTCGCGGGCGATGGCATTTCGCAGGTTTCCACCGTTAAATCCGGCCAGGTGTAAATCAAATTTTTGTGTGACCTTCCATAGAAAGCGGTTCAGAATTTTGTTGGCATTCCCACGGTTTTTGTGAATGTCGTCACCCGAGTGTCCACCTTGTAACCCCGAAACCGAAAGGTTTAAAGCGACTGTACCTGCCGGGATTTTTTCTTTTTTGTAGTTGAAGGTAGCGACCGTGTCGATACCACCGGCGCACCCGATAAAAATCTCACCTTCGTCTTCCGAATCGAGGTTCAGCAAAACTGAGCCGGTCAAAAATCCCGGTTTCAGTGCGAAAGCGCCGGTCAGGCCGGTTTCCTCGTCAACAGTAATCAGGCACTCGATAGGGCCGTGTTTGATTTCGGTGGACGTGAGTACTGCCAACTGAGCGGCAATGCCGATTCCGCAATCGGCGCCAAGCGTGGTTCCGTTGGCCTTTACCCAGTTATCAATCACAACAGGTTCTATTGCATCGGTTTCAAAATCAAAAACTTTGTCGCTGTTTTTTTCGCACACCATGTCCATATGTGTTTGCAGGATAACCACCGGGGCGTTTTTTTTTCCCGCCGTGCCCGGTTTTTGAATCAGTACATTCCCGGCTTCGTCGGTTTTCGCAGGCAGTTTGTGTTCCCGGGCAAAGTCGAGCAAAAACTGTCTTATTTTTTCTTCTTTTTTTGAAGGGCGCGGTACCTGGCAAATCTGTTCGAAATAATTAAACAAAGGTTGCGGAGTGAGTTGTGCAAGTATTTTCATGATTGTTGTTTCTTTGTCCCAAAGATGGGAAAAAGTTGTCAATCAAAAAAAGTGAAAAAATGTTGTGAATAGAGTAACTCCCTTTTTATAGTCGGAATACTTTTATACTTTCGGACAAAAATCCGAAAGCCGATAAAAATATTCAAAAATGAAAAGATTTATACTGCCTTTTATTATTGCCTTTTCTTTTTTTTCATGCCAAAAAAATATATCGACAAACGATACAGCCAACCGCTGGGGCGACGCAAAATGGATTGCACTGGAAAAACTGGAAGATTCCTTGAAAGTTGTTCCTGCGGTACACGGTTTGGGCGATAAACTGGGCGAAAAAGGAATAAAACGTTCGGTTGCGCCCATGTTTCGGCAAAAGTTTGCGCTTGAAAAAGCAGTTGAAAGCGCCGTTATTAACATCAGTGGGATGGGACATTACGAACTTTCGCTAAACGGCGAAAAAGTGGGTGACCGGTTTCTTTCTCCTGGCTGGACTTTCTACGAAAAGCGGATTTTGTGCAATACTTTTGATATTACAAAAAATCTCAAATCCGGGGAAAATGTTATCGGCGTTCTGGTGGGAAACGGTTTTTACAATGTGAACCGCGAACGTTACCGCAAATTAGTTGTTGCTTATGGTTACCCGAAATTGATTTTTAACATCGCAATCAAATTCAGCGACGGAACGGAAACCCGCATCGTTTCGGATGAAAACTGCCGGGTAGCCCCGTCGCCCATCACCTTCAGCAGTATTTACGGCGGCGAAGACTACGACGCCACACTGGAGCAAAATGGCTGGAATACAGTAGGTTTTGATGATTCAAAATGGCAGAAACCAATAGTACTGGAAGACGGAACAGAAAAGCTTTACCCTGAAGAAGATTTCCCACTGAAGGTGAAAGAAGAATTCGCCGTTCAGAAAATCATAACTTCCAAAACCGGACGTACGATTTATGATTTCGGACAAAATACTTCGGGGATTATTGCGCTGAAAGTAATAGGAAACCGTGGGGCACAAATAAAAATCCGCCCCGACGAATTGATCAATGATGAGGGAAACATTACACAACGAAGTGGTGGAGGCCCTTACGAGTTTAATTACACACTGAAAGGTGAAGGAATCGAAGAGTGGCAGCCGAGATTCAGCTACTACGGTTTCCGATATGCCGACGTGGAAATTACGGAGCCGGAAGGAGCCAAAACAACAACCCAAATTGTGGAACTCAAAATGCTGCACACACGCAACTCGGCGCCAACCGTGGGGGCGTTCAGTTGTTCCGATACGTTGTTTAACCGGATTTTCGAACTTATCAACTGGGGTATAAAAAGTAATATGGCCAGCGTAGCTACCGACTGCCCGCACCGCGAAAAACTGGGCTGGCTCGAACAGACTTACCTCATTGGGCCGTCGATGCATTATAATTTTGACATTCATCAGATGTACCGCAAAGTTGTGGACGATATGATGGACTCGCAACTTGAAAGCGGATTGGTACCCGACATCGCGCCGGAATATGTGCCTTTTAATGCCGGGTTCCGCGACTCGCCGGAGTGGGGGAGCGCGTCGGTAATTATTCCCTGGCAGTTGTTCCGCTGGTATGGCGATAAAGAAATTTTGAAAAAAGCTTATCCGATGATGAAACGGTATGTGGAATATCTGAACGGAATGGCACAGGAAAATATCCTCGATTACGGGTTGGGCGACTGGTACGATTTGGGACCAAAACATCCTGGTGAAGCGCAGTTAACACCAAAAGCCGTGACGGCGACTACCATTTTTTATTACGATTTGCAGCTTGTGATTCAAACCGCAAAATTATTTGGATACGACGCTGACGTCACTACTTTTGGAGAAATGGCGACCCGCGTCCAGGAGGCTTTCCTGAAAAAATTCTATAACCCGGCAACCGGCGAATGTTCTACCGGGAGCCAGACTGCGTATGCCATGCCGCTTTATACCGGCATCATCCCTGCCGCCGACAGGGAAAAAGTTTTCAGCAATCTCGTCGATTCTATTCAGAACAACGATTACGCGCTTACCTCGGGCGATATCGGCTACCATTTTCTGGTGCGGGTGCTGAGCGAAAACGGGCGTTCGGATATCCTTTTCAAAATGAATAACCGCAGCGACCGTCCAGGTTACGGTTACCAGTTAAAAAAGGGTGCCACTTCGCTCACCGAAAGCTGGGCGGCGCTTCCCGATGTGTCGAACAACCACATGATGCTGGGTCACTTGATGGAGTGGTTTTACAGTGGGCTGGGAGGAATTTATCAGGAGGAAAATTCGGTGGCTTACGACAGAATTGTGATTGCGCCAAAACCAGTGGGTGGTATCGAGTGGGTAAACTGTTCGTTCAACTCGCCCAAAGGAATTATTTCGTCGGAATGGAAACGGGAAGCCGGCATTTTTATACTGAATGTGGAAATTCCGGAAAAAACAATGGCAGAGATCGTATTACCTGACGGATTTGGGAAAACCTCGTGCAGCGTGATCAATACAGCCACAGAAAAAAAGGTAAAGATCCGGATTGCCAATGGTCGTTTTATTTTAAAACCGGGGAAATACCGGGCGACGATGGAATAAAAACAAACCAGAACATCCAAATGACAGAAACGGAACGGCTCATTCTGAAACCATTAACTTACGGGCAACTTCAGAAATATGTTAAAAATGACCACACGCTGGAGGTGGAGTTAAATCTTGAAAAAAACAAACGGATAATTGCGCCGGAACTAAAAGAAGCGCTGGAGCAGACCATTTTACCAAATGTTGCCAACCCCCGTAAAAATTATCTGTACTCGACGCTTTGGACAATAATTTCGAAAGCGGACAACCGAATGACAGGCGACTTGTGTTTTATGGGCGAGCCCAATGCCGACGGAGAAATTGAACTGGGGTACGGAACCTATGAAGAATTTCAGAATAAGGGTTTTATGACCGAAGCAGTGGGCGGGATTATTCAGTGGGCCGAAAAACAACCGAATGTAATCTCGGTGGTTGCATCGACCAGCAAAGAAAATGTCGCCTCTTTTTCGGTTCTTCAAAAAAACAATTTTGTAAAAACGGGAGAATCAGATACGCTGTTCCACTGGAAACTGCCGGTCAAAAATATAAAGGGTAAAACCGAATAGATAGACTTCAGACGGCCTCTCAAAAAAATCGATCTTGGTTTCCGCCTGAAAACAACATCTTACTATAATTCTTTTTAACGTTCGGTTGATAATTTTACGAGTGTGTTCTGAACTAATCCGTTTCTGAACAGTTTAAAGGGGTGTAAATAATTCAAAACAATCATTAAATAATCTGTTATGAAATACAACCTTTTAGGAAATACAGGATTAAAAGTATCGGAACTTTGCCTGGGAACTATGACCTTTGGCGGGCGCGGAATGTGGACAGCCATCGGCACACTTCCGCAGGAGCAGGTAAATGAACTGGTTAAACAATCAGTTGACAGCGGAATAAATTTTATCGACACGGCCAATGTTTACAGCGAAGGGCTCAGCGAGCAAATGACAGGGCAGGCTGTCAGGGACCTGGGGCTGAACCGGAACGACCTGGTTATTGCCACCAAAGTCCGCGGAAAAATGGGTGAAGGACCCAACAATACAGGACTGAGTCGTAAACACATCCTGCAGCAGGCCGACGAAAGCCTGGTCCGTCTGAACACCGATTACATTGATCTTTACCAGATTCACGGTTTTGATGCGCTTACGCCAATGCAGGAAACTCTCGAAGCGCTCGATACTCTGGTGAAAAATGGCAAGGTGCGTTACATTGGCTGCAGTAACCTCGCCGCCTGGCAAATTATGAAAGCGCTGGGTATTTCGGCACAGGAACACCTGAGTAAGTTTGTCTCCCTTCAGGCGTATTACACCATTGCCGGCCGCGATTTGGAAAGGGAGATTGTTCCGATGCTGCTCGATCAGAACATAGGGCTTATGGTTTGGAGCCCGCTGGCCGGCGGACTGCTGAGCGGAAAATACAACCGCAACACTGAAACAAAAGAAGGTCGTCGTGTGAATTTCGATTTTCCTCCGGTAAACAAGGATAAAGCATACGACATTATCGATGTGATGCAAAACATTGCAGATGAAAAACAGGTAACCGTTGCACAGGTTGCGTTAGCCTGGTTGTTACATCAACCGGCAGTAACATCAGTGATAATCGGGGCAAACAAACCTCACCAACTGGATGATAACCTGGATTCGGTAAATGTTCAGCTTACTGTGGAAGAGCTCGGGAAACTCGACGAAGTGAGTAAGCTTTCTCCTGAATATCCGGGGTGGATGATTGCCCGGCAGGGGTCGGACAGAAAAAAATAGTTTTTCGAACGCAAACGCTATTAAATATTAATTTTGTCCGATTCTGATATTTTGATGAAAAAGATTCATGAACTGGACTAAAAAGCAGATTTCGATACTGGCTATTGTGGCGGTCACCTCGTTTATGGGGACTTTTCTCATCTCTTCCGTCAACATTGCATTACCTGCCATCGAAAAAAGTTTCCGGCTCGAAGCTGTTACATTGAGTTGGGTCGTCACTTCTTTCCTTTTATCCACTGCGATGTTTTTACTTCCGGTGGGGCGCTGGGGCGATCTAACCGGAATCAGGCGAATTTTTAAAATCGGCGTAATTATTTTTACACTTTCGTCGCTGGCGAGCGGCCTCGCGGGTTCGGGGCAATGGCTTATCGTTTTGCGGTTTATCCAGGGAATTGGCGCGGCATTTACCAGCACTACAGGACCGGCCATTCTGGTATCGGCTTTTTTGCCGCAGCACAGAGGAAGGGTGCTCGGCTTTTCGGTGTCGGCGGTTTATCTCGGTCTTGCGTTTGGCCCTTTTGTCGGCGGGATATTAACCCAGTACCTGGGTTGGAGGTCCATCTTTTTTGTATCATCTTTTTTGGGCGTCGTCACCACTGTTATCGCTTTCCTTTTTTTGGGGAAAGACAGTTTGTCGGCAACCTCACGAAAAAAACCTGATTTAAAAGGAACGGTTTTTTATATGATTGGGTTGGTGGCTTTGGTTTACGGATCGTCACGTATTCCAGCGGTTTCCGGCTGGTTGCTGATGGGCGGCGGCTCGCTGGCCCTCGTTATTTTCTGGGCGCTCGAAAGCAAATCGTACATGCCGGTTATCGAAACCAAACTATTTACACATAACCGTTTGTTCGCCTTTTCGAATCTCGCCGCATTAATTAACTACAGCGCCACTTTCGCTATTGTTTTTCTGCTAAGTCTTTATCTTCAGAAAATAAAGGGATTGTCGCCTCGCGATGCCGGAGCTATTTTGGTTGCCCAACCCATTATGATGGCTGTTTTTTCGCCGGTAGCCGGCCGCCTTTCCGACCGGATACAACCCCGCTACCTCACTACTCTTGGAATGACCATGTGTACTCTGGGGCTGGCAGCTTTTGCTTTTCTTTCCGACACAACTTCGGTTGTACTAATTATTATTTTGCTGATTTGGGTAGGGTTGGGGTTTGCTTTTTTTTCGTCGCCCAACATGAACACCATTATGAGTTCGGTGAATAAAACCCAGTTGGGGCTTGCTTCGGGAACAGCCTCTACGATGCGCGTGGTAGGGCAGATTACCAGCATGACGATTGCTACCCTGTTTTTTGCCGGGATGTTTGGCAATCAAACAGTAGAAGCTGTTTCGAGCCTATTGTTTCTGAAAGCCCTGAAATGGGGATTTATCAGTTTTTCGATCATCAGCGCAGTTGGAATCTATTTTTCATTTAACCGGGGAAAAATAAAAAGGGAAATTTAAAAAGGAACCAGCTTTTGCTGCTTTTCGTCCCACAACCTGAGCCGTAATGTTTTTATACTATCGACAAACGTAATCGGTTTTATTTCACGGAAAATGGAATTTTCACGATAACATTTTGACAGGTGGTAGTTGGGAATTCCCGAGTTTAAATGATGGATATGATGAAAACCGATGTTCCCGGAAAACCACTGTAAAATTTTCGGGAATTTCACATACGAACTGCCTTCCATGGCAAGCGCCCTGTAATTCCAGTCTTTTCCCCTGACCCAGGTAACATCTTCAAACTGGTGCTGCAAATAAAAAAGCCAGAATCCGGAAATAGCTGCAATGTAAAGGATAAGCAACTGGAGCACCACAAAAGTGGTAAAACCGATGGCAAGGCTCATCCCGACAAAAATTACAAGTAATGCAATGTTGGTGAAGTAAACATTCCGTTTTTCCTTCGGGGTCATCCAGCTTTTGCTCACCCTGTTGGTAAACAGAAAAACATACAATGGCCCGATACCAAACATGATGAGCGGGTGTCGGTACAACCGGTATTCGAATTGTTTCTTTTTATCGGCAGCTTCGTATTCTTCCTTGGTCATGGTCCAAACATCGCCAACGCCGCGCTGGTCGAGATTGCCAACCGAAGCGTGGTGTTTTAAATGCTGGTTGTGCCATTTGTAGTATGGCGTAAATGCCAGTGTCCCGAAAATCATCCCCACAATTTTGTTTGCCTTTTGCGATTTAAAAAACGAACCATGCCCGCAGTC
>CAYWBV010000114.1:0-4468 GCA_964455785.1 uncultured Maribellus sp. | reverse complement strand
CTTTCGAAAAATGAAACGGATTTTACGAAACCCGGGTTCTACAATTTTTGTTAAAAGATTTTGCTGTTATCTGCTGAATGAACGATTAAAACTGTTCTTTGCCAAAAGTGCTGTCGGCTTTTTTACGCAATTTCCCGTTCATATTTAGTGAATAAGAAGCGCTCAATTCAACAATGGGGCCGAAGCGGTCGTATTCCACTTCCTGGTAAAAAATTTGCGTGCCCGAGAAGTTGAATGCGCGGGTGTTTAACGCTTCAATGTTTGTACTTAACGCATCGAGTACTTTCGCTGAAAAATCCCATCCGGGTAATTTTTTGGGCGTGTAATTGAATGCGGCGTTGGTAAAAAACCGCATTTCGTTTTGTCCCTGCGTGGTTACAGTTGCCGATCGCAAATCGAAATCAAAGGTAAATTTTAATGTTTTGGTGAACATAAGGTTGGCATTTCCTTTCAGGCTCCAGTTGGTGCTTTGGTTGTTTTCCCTGTATCCAAAAACATCACCCTGAACATTAAAATTGTAAAGCGAACCGCCTGCGAAAAATTTGGCAAAACGTCCTGCGGTCAGATTTGCATTGATTTCAGCGCCCAGAGCCCGTACATTCCCTGAATTGGTATAACTGCGGATAAGAACTTTTTCTTCATCATAAACCGTGTTTACCCTGAAAACAGCGTTGTCGGTTCCGCGGTAGAATCCGGTGAGCGTAAAGCTTTGTTCACCTGCTTTTTTATCCAGCGACAATTCAAAATTCGTAAGGTATTCGGGTTTGAGTTCGGGGTCGCCAACTTCATATACTTCATAGTGCCGGCGATAAAGAAACGGCGCCATTTCCTTGGTAACCGGGCGGTTAATCCGTCGGCTGGCCGCAAACACAAGTGCATCTTTTTCGTTCAACCCATATTTTAAGTGTAATGTTGGAAACCAGTCCAACTGGTTCACTTCATACAAAGGTTGGGTTGGCCGTTCAAAAATATTGAGATAATCAGGATTCTCCAGTTCCAATGATTGATCGGTATATTCGAGACGCAACCCTGCGATATAATCAAGTTTCCCCCAGTTGCCCGAATAATCGATATAACCCGCATAAATAGCCCGCGAAAGATCGATGTGATTGTTAAATTGCGTATTGGTTCCCCACTGTCCGGAAGCCACATTCAGCGTGTCATAGATAAAACCACCCGACTGGTTTACCAACTGCGGCTGAAAACCCAATCTCAGAAAATTCCCGTTGTCCAGCTCTTTTTCATAGTCGGCCGAAAAACGGAAACCATCCAGCGGTGTGTCGTCGGTTTCTGTAAAGTGTCGTTGTTGCCGGCCTACCTCGTCGGTTGATCTGTTGTATTCGTAGTCGCGGTTATCCAAAGCCCGGCTTAACTCTGAGTGTTCAAAAAGTAACGACAACTGAAGTTGCGATTTGCCGGAAAACTTTTGAATAAAATCGATATTTCCGGTATGAAAAATACCAGACCGTTCGTCGGTATTTGGATTATAAACCCAATGATTGCCGGCATCGATTCCCGGAATCGGGTCTTTATTTATGTCTCCGTAAAAATTGTTATAGATATAAAACGCTGAACGCCCTTCCGTCCGGTGGCCGTAAAAGTAAGACGCCGAAAGTGTACTCTTTTTCGAAAAATTGTAGTCGAGGCCTGCGTTGGCAGAATAGTTTTCATACCATTCCGGACGCTCGCCACTTGCAACCATGTGATAGTAAGAACCGTCGGATTGCAGCAACCGGGCATCGCCTGTGCGGGATCCGTTTACATTACGTCGGTTGTGGTTTACTCCGCCAAACAGCGTCAGTTTGTTTTTCAAATAAACCAGGTTGAGACCACCACCAAAACGTTGGTCATTCAAATCGAACCCGCTGTATTTATCGGTGATATTCCCCCAGGGCGAACCGCCAATTAACCCGTTGGCCGACACCGACAGCCCTTCCTGTCCGCTTTTTTTTGTTGAAATATTGATGATCCCGCCTTTTCCCTGCGCATCGAAGCGGGAAGTAGGAACTGTAATAACATCGATGTTTTCAATGGAATTTGCAGCAATCTGCCCGAGTAAAACGGAGGCTTCCATTTGCGTAGGTTTTCCGTTCAGATAAACCATAAAATCAGTGGCGCCCCGCACCAAAACCGTTCCATCGGGATCGACAGAAACCGACGGAAGTTTATTCAAAACATCCACTGCGGTTCCTCCCTGCGCCGTTTCAAAATCGCCGGCACGGTAAGTCTGCCGGTCAATCTTCCGGGAAACTGTGCTGGCCAGCCCCTGTATTTCAACTCCTTCGAGTTCAACAACCGACGGTTTCAGACGAATTACACCCGCGTTTGCCGAAGGGTTTTCCCGGGAAATTATTACCCGGTTTAACGTGTCGGGATTGTACCCAATAAATGAAATTACAACATGGTATTCGCCCAATGATAAATTATCTACCTTAAAATATCCGTTTTTATCAGAAACAGTACCATTTATAAGTTTCTCAAACCGGGGGCCGAACACCGAAACTGAAGCAAAAGGAATTTTATCGTTGGTTGTTTGATCGGCTACTACTCCTGTAAACTGACCTCTTTGACCAAATGCCGAATACAGACCCAAAAACAAAACACCTGTAAAAATTAATTTTAATCGATTCATTATCTCCGCAAAATATAAACACAGGTACAAAACAGCGCCGGGAGACAAAAGTTCAGGGTTGAAGCGGTTGAACCGGAATCTGGCAAATGAAGATAAACAGGAGGGTTTTACTAACTGTTAAAAAATGGAGAACAAAAGATTAAAACAAATTGCCTTTTTCCATTTTTGAAAAAGAAATAATTACTATATTTTGAATCAAAAAAAATAAAATCAAAAATCCATGGATTTTCCACTCTTTCATCTCGATTTTATGGGCAACCGAATGCTGGTTGCCATCATTGCCATCTTGCATGTGATTATCAATCACTCGCTGGCAGTTGGATTTGCTCCGCTGGTAACTCTGCTGGAATTCAGGGGATATCAGAAAAAGAAATTTAATTCTGAAGAGGGCGCCGCGTGGGACGAAGCTGCCCGTAAACTGATGTTTACTGCATTTGTTATCACCACAACCGTAGGAGCGCTCACCGGTGTTGGAATTTGGTTTGCAGCATCGCTGGCTAACCCGGCTTCTCTGGGAAGTCTTATCCGGGTTTTTTACTTTGCCTGGTTTACTGAGTGGATTATTTTTGTGCTGGAGGTAGTTTTTATTATGATCTATTTCCTCACCTGGAAACGATCGAACGAATCGCCGGAACGCAAAAGACGGCATATATTGTTTGGTGTATGGTTGAGTGTTTTCTCGTGGCTGACGATGGCCATCATTGTCGCCATTCTCGGTTTTATGATGGACCCCGGAAGCTGGGCCGAACACAAAACATTGTTTAGCGGATTTACCAACCCGCTTTATTTTCCGCAACTTATTTTCCGTACTCCTGTGGCGATGATGATGGCCGGATGTGTTGCCCTTTTGATTGCCGCCTATTCCATAAAAAAAGAGAATAAATACAGGCCTGCTTTTTTACGCCACATTTCCATCTGGATTTTAATATGGGTGCCGGTTGCCGCCGTTGGCGCTTACACCTATTACTGGTACATTCCGCGCGCCATGATAGGTAACCTGCCGGTTGCACTTGCCACGCAACAATTTCAGAGCTGGTACAGTTCGCTTATTACAGTTCTGATTGCAGTTGTTGCCATCGGTTTTGCAGTGAGCATTTTGGGAAGTATTGCACCCCGGAGAATACCGAAACACCTGCTGTTTATTCCTGTTATCGCCTCCTTTTTATTTTTGGGAACATTTGAACGGCTGCGCGAATTTATCCGGAAACCTTATGTAATCGGCGAGTATATGTATGCCAACGGAATTCTGGTTGAAGAATATCCGTTGTATCAGCAGACCGGCTTGCTGAAAAACACGCCGTACGCATCGGTTTCTGAAATAACGGAAGAAAACCGTTTAAAAGCGGGTGAAGAAGTTTTTAACCTGGCCTGCACCCGTTGCCACACAACGCACGGAATCAATTCGGTAGTTGTAAATTTTGAAAGAATGTACGGAACTGAAAAACCGCTGGAAGTGGAACCGATGAAAGCCTATATGAAAGGAATGCACAACGTAAGATACTACATGCCTCCATTCCCCGGAAACGATGCCGAACTGGATGCACTTGCCCGGTACATCCGGCAACAGCAACAGCAGCCTGTAATTCTGGAAGGGGCGCAGCTAAAAGGTGTCGATGTTAAAGAAATTAAATTCTAACCTGAAATAAACTTAACGATGATAACAACAATTCTATCGCAAATACCGGTTCCGAAAGATATTCCGCTGCCACTTCCGCTTCCTGAATGGATTTTGGTTTTTATACTGATTTTTTCTTTTTTGCTACACATTCTTTTTATCAATTTGATGGTTGGCGGGGGAATCCTTACTTTCTGGTACGAATTGAAGGGTTTGAAAAA
>CAYWBV010000113.1:4043-11983 GCA_964455785.1 uncultured Maribellus sp. | reverse complement strand
GGTGATCCTACCGGGACTCGAACCCAGATCATAAGAACCGGAATCTTACATTCTATCCATTGAACTATAGGACCGTTCTTTTTTTGTGCTGCAAAAATAGTAAAATTCCTTACTAAAATTCTATATCATGACATTTTCGTTACGCTGAAAATTAACTGTTGACAAATGGAAACAACAATTTCTTTATTTTGCAGGGGGTATTGCAGTTATAAAAAATAACTGTTGATAAATTAAGGGCTGGCGTTCTTTCCCGATGCAAGGATATTTTTACATTTGCCATTATTTTTAAGCTGATGATATGGAAGATTGGGTTAACTTCTCGAATGATTTTTTAAATTCTTACATCGAATCCTTTAATGGATTAACCGGTGAGCAACAGAAAAACTTCGGGATTAAAAAAGAACATTCACTGCGGGTTGCCGAAATATCGGAAGTTCTGGCCGATTCATTGCAGTTAAACGAAGAAGATAAAAAAGTAGCTTGGTTAGCTGCTGTTTTTCATGATATCGGGCGGTTTAAACAATTGGTGGAATATGATACTTTTGACGATGCCAAATCTGTCGATCATGCCGAATATTCTGTTTCGATACTGAAGGAAAAAGATGTAATAAAACAATCCGGTTGCAGCGAAGATGAACTGGTTTTCAAGGCAATCGAATTTCACAACAAATTAGAGCTGCCCAAAAAATTAACCGAGCGGGAACAACTCCATACAAAGTTGCTGCGCGATGCCGACAAACTGGATATCTTAAATGTTTTAACTGAGTATTATCTCGCCAAAAATTCCGAGCCAAATCACACGTTAACCTGGGATTTACCGAAAGGAACAGTCGTTTCTACCGGGGTTGTCAAAGAAATTATGGCTGGGAAACTGGTGCCGAAGAAAGAAGTTGTTTCGGAGATGGATGTAAAAATCATGCAGCTTTCGTGGGTGTACGATATCAATTTCAGGGTATCATTCGATTATCTTTTAAAAAAGAGGTTTCTGGAAAAAATTTACAACACCCTCCCCAAAAACGATTTAATTATCGAGGTTTACCGGAAGGTGAAAGTTTTTGCAGAAAATAAGTTGATGGGGTAGTTTGAAAACTTTGCGGAATGGGAAGACGGTTGGTTTGTTTGTGTAATCTGGTCGGGGAGAATGAAATACTTTCTTTTCTGAAAAAGGGTGCAGCTACTACCCGCGAAATTCAGCAATTGACTGGTGCCGGCACTTCGTGCGGAAGATGTTTACCTGAGATTGACAAGATAGTGGACGATTTCAATAAAGAAAAACCCAAAGACCTGCAAAAGAAGCTGGACTTCGGGCTTTAACTTTTCTTACCGCTTTAATGTTGGTTTTATTTATATTCCTGTTAAACTTTATTCAACAATTTCAGAACTCTTTTGAACCTGTTTTTATTTGTCGGGGAACTATTCCATTTTCAGGATTTTAAATTCGGTCCGGCGGTTTTGCCGGTGTTCTGCTTCCGTACATTGAACACCATCGTCGCACCGATTTACAAGTTGGGTTTCACCATAACCTTTGGCAATAATCCTTTCTTTCCCAATACCTTTTGAAATAATATAACTGACCGCCGAATTGGAACGTTTCTGGCTTAATGTTTTGTTGTACGTATCACTGCCGCGGCAGTCGGTGTGCGACCCCAGCTCGACTTTCCATTCGGGGTTGTCGTTCATAATTTTTATCAACTTGTCCAGTTCAATTTCCGATTCGGGAAGAATATCCCATTTGTCGAAATTATAGAAAATATTTTCCAGTGCGAAAGTCTGGCCAACCTTTACTTTTTCAACATTAATGATAATTTTTACGGTCCCAATCGGATGTTTTACCGTTGTAAAGCTGGCCGACTCGTTCATATAACCTTCCAGGTCCGATGTGGCGGTATAGTTTGTATTCCGGGCCAGCTCTCTTTTTATCAGGCCATTCCCGTCGGTATTTGTGAGGTTGTTGGTGTCGGAAAAACGTACCGGGGCACCCGGAATCGGAGTCTGTGATTGTTTGTCGCGTACAAGAAGTTCAAGGTTGTAGTCGCCTTTCATTCGTAACAAAACGAAGTTGTCTTTTACATCACCTGTTTCGTCGTGGTATGGCGGTTTCGATGCTTTTGCTTTCAGACACATTTCTTCCACCCGAAATGAAAATTGTCCGTCGGAACCGGAGGTTGTATTTGCCACCGGGTTTCCGGAACAATCGGTGAGAACGACCTCAGCACCGGCAATAGCTTGTTCGGTTGCATCATCGATTACTCTTCCGTTAACCATAATTTTTTTGGCAAAGACTACTTTGTAAATATCGTCATCGCCCTCTCCTCCAGTTTTTTTGCTGCCAAAATAACCCACCTCTTCCAAAGGATGTATAACAAGGCCGAAATCGTCGGAGGCAGAGTTGAGCCCTTTTATACTTACCGGTTCAGTAAAACCCGCGGGTGTAATGCAGGAATAATATAAATCCAATCCACCCTGGGAGTCCTGTCTCCCATTTGAAGCAAATATCAGCATATTATTTTTGAACAGAAAGGGGAACATGTCATCTTCTACAGTATTTACCGATTCTCCAATATTTTTCATTTCGCCCCAAACTCTGTTTTCACGGGTAGCCATATAAATATCGGCTTTCCCAATTCCCTGTTCCGGTTTATTCGATGTAAAAAAGAGTGTGTCGCCGGTAGTTGAGATGGCCGGGTGGCCAACCGAATAAAGCGGATTGTTAAAAGGCAGTTCGCCAACCAAATTCCAGTTTCCGCCCGATTCTTTGAAAACGACTATTTTTAAACGGATGTTTGCTTTTTGAAAAATGGCATTCTGGACTTCAGGGTTTTCGTGATTTGAAAACGTTACAAAAAGTTCTTTGGTTGCCGCACAAAAAGAGACCGGCCCGGCGTGATATCCTGAACCTATTTTTTCCAAACTGACCGGACTGTTCCCGGTAATATTTCCTTCAACATCAACAGGGGTAACAAAAATGTCATAAAATACATTCTTTTTTTCTCCTTTATTTATGATGTCGATATCACTTGATGAAAAGGCAGAATACCATAACTCGTTACCGACAAATGAAGCTCCAAAATCGCTGGCCGAAGAATTTAAGTTTACTTTCTCAATAGTAAATTTCGAGTTTTCAAAAAAACTACAATCCGGCTGAGCAGATAGGAAAAAAGGTACAATGAAAAATATTAAAACTATTGCTTTTTTCATGATGACCGTTATTAAGATTGAATAATACTGTTATTTAATTTATTAGGAAAAATATGCGTTACCAACCCCAAAGCGGCAACGCATATTTGTGTTAAAAGTACCTTGGCGAAACAAAGATCTCTTTTAGCGATTTCAATTCATACGAAACCATAATTTCATGAGTACCGTCGCTGTAATTCTGAAGTTTGGTGGTAGTGAAATCCACCGCATAACCAAACCGCAGGTTTTTGTTGACGACCCACTGGGCAATAAACCCAAAAGAGTCGCCTGTTCTTACCATTGCCCCGAGCCAGAACCGTTCGGCAATCAAAAAATTGGCTGTTACATCCAACTGAAGAGGGGCGCCAGTGGTTACTTTACTCAAAACTGTTGGTTTAAACTTCAGATTTTCCGATAAATTAAATACATACCCTCCAATTAAATAAAAGTGGCGTATTTCGGCCTGGGCCGAATAATTGTTGTAATTGTCCTTAAAATCGTTTTGAATGATTTTTGGGACAGATAATCCAACGTAATAGTTGCTTTTGTATAAAAAAGCGCCGACCCCGAAATTGGGCATAAATTTCTGGTCAATCTCTCCCTGAAAACGGGGATCTGTTTCGTCGATTAAATCGTAGCTGGTCAGGTTGTTGGAGTAGTTCGAAAAACCTAATTTCAACCCAAGGCGAAGTTTTAGCTCTTCGTCTAATTTTACAAGGTATGAATAGTCTCCGTAAACCGCCAGCCTTTTTTCCAGCCCAAATTTATCATTTACAATACTCAGTCCCAGCCCCACCTTTTTGTTCTTGTTCAGAGTTTGAAAGGTAAAAGTTTGCGTTGACGGAGCATTTTCGAAACCGACCCACTGTTCGCGTGCCAGCACCATAAAACCCATCGATTCCCATGTTCCTGCATAGGCAGGGTTCACGGTCTGGGTGTTAAACATGTACTGGGTGTAGTTTGGTTCCTGTTGGGCAGACACTGTATTTCCGGCTAAAAGAAGTAAGCCGACGATCCATTTTGCACAATTATTCATGTTGAATAAATCCTGTATTTTATTTGATAAAGTTTTCATCTTTTTTGTGTTTTATGGATTTATTAATAGTTTACAAATACAGTTCCTTTGAAAACAGTTCCGGCATCATCATTTAGGATGAGTACATAAACGTAAGTGCCAACAGGAACTTTGTTTTTGCCCACTGTCCAGTCGTGCCCCGAAGAGCCGTCCCACCATGCTTCCAGTTGTCCCCATGCCGCTATATTTCCAAATTTCTCTTTTTCGAAGAGCAGGTTGCCCCAGCGGTTGTAAATCATAATCTCGGCATTGGGATATTCTTCCCCAAAAGCTGCTTCACCTTCGTCGCATTCCATTTTAACCTGGAAATAGTCGTTGATGTTATCGCCGTCGGGTGAGTACCCGTTCGGAACAAACACCTCGCAGCCAACCTGAAGCGTTGTATCAGGTGGTTCTGGATTGTTGACCGCATCCCTCCAGTCGCGTACTCCGTCGTTGTTGTAGTCGGGCAGGGGAGCGTTGCCTCCGGTCGGATTGTTAAAGAATGTCCATCCGTTGACCGTATCGTAGTTATCATCCAGTCCGTCACCGTCTGAATCGGTTCCCGCAGCAACGATATCCGGTATGCGGTCAGGTTTATCTTCTTCACCCGTAACATCGAATCCTTCAATATCGTCATCAATATCATCGTCATCGGTATCAAGGTCGATAAAGTCGGGAGTGCCGTCTTCGTCGGTATCGGCCAGACTGAAGTAGGTACCGCCGTTATCCGGATCGTATTCATCATCCCAGCCATCACCGTCAGAGTCTTGCCAGAGCGGTGGTCGGTAAGTAGCACTTTCCTCCTGGGCTTCAATATTGTCTAAAATACCGTCATTGTCAGAATCTATATCCAGATAGTTTGGAATTCCGTCGTTGTCATTGTCAGCAGTTAAACCGTCGTCAACATCAAGTATTCCGTCATTGTCATCATCGATATCATCGTTGTCCGGAACTCCGTCGCAATCGGTATCGAGACTAACGTTAATCACTACAGTTGCCTGATCGCATAACTGGTTTTCCGGTTCGTGAACATCGCAGATTTCGTAGGTAAATGTAACAGTACCTTCAAAGCCAGCTACTGGTATATATTCAAATGTACCGTCTTCGCGGGCAGTGAGTTCACCAACTTCGACACTGGAGATAATCACTGGTTTTGTTAATTCATCGCCGTCCGGATCATAATCATTGGGTAATACTTCAAAAATGATATTTCGGCAATCGCCGGTAAAAATGGTATCATTTACCGCTACCGGTGGAAGATTGTCTTTTTCAACAACAATATAAACCGATGCGGGATCGCAGGCAACAGGAGTCCCGTCGTCACAAACCTCATAAACAAACAGGTCATTCCCACTAAATCCTTCTTCGGGAGTGTAGGTGAATGTTCCGTCGGTATTCAGTTCCAACAACCCGTTTTGAGGTCCGCTAAGAAGAGTAAAACTTACCTGCGAGTCGCCTTCCGGATCGTAATCGTTCATTGAAACATCTCCGCTTATCATTTCATTAGCATGTGTAAAATAGGCATCGTCAATACCAACGGTAGTATTTACATCAACCGGAGTATTCCGAATTTCAACGGTGACCCGGGCGATATCGCAAAGCGACGGTGTTCCGTCATCACATATCTCATATTCGAAATTGACATTCCCGATAAATCCTGTTTCGGGAACAAAGTTGAATGAACCGTCAGTTTGAATGGTTAAGGTTCCGGAACCCGGCAGTGTAACCGGTGTTGTGTTGATTATAATGTTGTCTCCGTCCGGATCGTAATCATTCACCATTATATTCCCGTGAACAGGTGTATTCATATTTCCAACATAATTATCTTCCACAGCTACCGGTGGACGATTCCCGTCCGGTTCTTTAAATATGGAAATGATAACTGTTGCCGAATCACACAGACCCGAAGGATCGCATACCTGATAGGTGAAATTATCGTTGCCGGTAAATCCATCGGCAGGTGTATAAGTGTAGGTGCCGTCTGCATTCAATATTACATTTCCGTTTACAGGGGCCGAAACCGGATTGCTGTTTACGGTAAGTAAATCACCGTCCACATCGTAGTCATTGGTTAATACCTGACCGTTTACCGGAGTATTGATGTGTGTAATATTGATATCGTTTTCAGCAACCGGTGGATGAAGGACATCAACCACATTGACCGTCACAACTGCCGTATCACATAGTTGTCCAATGTTACATACTGTATAGACAAAGACATCGGTACCGATAAAATCCGGGTTGGGTGTGTAGGTCACAACGCCGGTTTCGGGATTGACAATAACTGTCCCATTGGAAGGATAATTAGTTATTGAAACTGAAGTCGGATCCAGATTGTCGTTGCAGTCAGTATCGTTGGCCAGTATTTCGATTTCCACAGGTATGTTCTCCAGTGTAGAAGCCTGGTCGTCAGTAGCTACAGGAGCAGTATTAACAGTAATATTCATTGAACAGGAAGCTGAGTTGCCTGAGTCATCCCGAATGGTCCAGGTCACTACTGTTGTTCCGGCCGGATAAATATCACTCGCATCAGACGTATTATTATAACTATTAAAATAGATATAATCGCAGTTCTCGTCTACATTGGGACGCGTTACGGAAACTGCCGTTTCACACTCTCCTGCAACAGCTGTAACTGTAATATCGGACGGGCATTTTATGCTTGGAGAAATGGTGTCGACTATGGTAACAGTGGCTTCGCACGTAGCCATATTGTTGCTGGCATCCCAAACGGTTAAAGTAATGGTGTTTTCGCCTAACTCATCGCAGCTAAACTCCGACTGACTTAACGAACCACGAACGATTTCGCAGTTGTCTGTACTGTTGTCGTTGATGTCTGCAAAAAGGACATCGGCTTCACCATTATAATCCAAATAGGCTGTGATGTTGTTGCAGTTGGCAACAGGAGCAAGAGTGTCAAGAACAGTGACCACTGCAATGCAGGAATCTGTATTTCCACATGGGTCAGTTGCTGTAACTGTTATGTTTACATCCAGGCCTGCATCTTCGCAGCTAAATGTATTCTGAAGTACTTCAATTGCAATTTCATTATTTGCTGTACAGTTGTCTGTGACATTTGCTGTCATTGAATCAATGTCGGCCTGAGTAAGTACATATTGACCGTTTTCAGAAAGATATACGGTGATGTTGCTGCATTCAACCGCAGGTGCTATTGTATCGTGAACGGTAACTATCTGTGAATATGAAGTCTGGTTGTCGCATTCGTCAGTAGCCGTCCATGTGCGAGTGATTGTATAGCTAGCCCTACACATTTCGCTGTAAGTAGTGTCAGCATACGCAGTTACGTCGGCAGTACCGCAGTTATCGGTTGCAGTGAATGTTTCCAATGCCGGAACGGCATCGCAGTTAACCGTTGTGTCCTGCGGCAGAGCTTCCACAAAAACGGGAGCGATGGTGTCTTTAATGGTGAAGGTGTACACCCAGTCGTGGGAGTTTTGTTCACAGTCGGTAAACGTGTAAGTATAAGTAACATCTCCTTCGCAGGCCGGGATTTCGCTGATGACCGGAGCCGAAGGCGTCAGCACGTTTCCACAGTTGTCGGTTACTTCCGGGACCGTCGGTGCTTCAATTTCTGCTGCACAGGCGACAGTTTTTCCGTCGTTGGCCGGCATGGTGAAATCTTCACGTTCGATGGTGAAGGTGTACACCCAGTCGTGGGAGTTTTGTTCACAGTCGGTAAACGTGT
>CAYWBV010000113.1:0-3943 GCA_964455785.1 uncultured Maribellus sp. | reverse complement strand
TTTCTGCTGCACAGGCGACAGTTTTTCCGTCGTTGGCCGGCATGGTGAAATCTTCCGTTGCGATTGTGAACGTGTACACCCAGTCGTAAGTAAGCGAAGCGTCACAACCATCGGTGTAAGTGTAAGTATATGTTATAGTACCTTCACAATCGGTATAAGAACCGCCCATTTTAGGTTCCGAAGGTTTCAGTTCGTTACCGCAAACATCTTTCACCACCGGGAGGGTAGGGGCGACAGCGTCGTCTTCACATTCCACCGTAGAAGAAACAGCTACAGGACCGCCAACTTCAGCAGGATTAGTAGTTCTGTCGATGGTGATTTTTTGCGTACAGCTTTCCTCTTCTTCTCCTGTATCTTTCGTCCCGTTTCCATTTAGGTCATCTAAAATATAATAGGTTCTTGTTATTATTTCAGGACAGGTCTGATTGTTGGAAACATCGTCATGTGAAACAACAATTTTTCCACACTGATCATTAAAAACTATACCTAAACCGGCTAACCCGGTTGAATCAGTCGCTGCGATTGGAGCGCTACATTCATCAGTTGCCGTGAAGTCTGCCGGGCAAGTAATATCCAGTAAACAGCAAATCTCAACAACAAGAGTAATTTGTTCAGTATTTGTACATTCGTCCCTGTCTGTGTAAGTGTAGGTAATCGTATGGGAACCTGCTCCGGCTGCAGCCGGGTCAAATAAACCATCTTCAGTAATACCAGTACCTGAAAAGTCGCCACCGGCCGGACTTGCCGTCAACTGGTAAGCAGAAGCTGTAGTACAGAATGGACCTGCCGGATCGATAGTTATAACAGGTAAGGCATTAACGGTTATAATTATTTCTGATGAATCTTTGCAGTTGTTTTCATCTGTAAATACATATTTAATAGTATTGGCGCCAATACTTGCATTTCCAGGTGTAAATAATCCAGATTCAGAATCTACTCCCGCACCGGAATAAACACCACCAACCGGTTCCCCATCCAGATGAACCGGTGCGGCATCCTCACAGAAAGGCCCAACTCCTGTTAAGGTTACTGTTGGACCGGGTATAGCACTTAACGTAACAGATAGCGGTGTGAGGATTTGGCAATCGCCTTCCAATGAGATATCCCTGACATTGATGGAATAAGATCCGGCTGCGAGGTCATCAATGGTAACGGAAGTATTGCCAGCTCCAAAAGTTGTCCATGTGCCGTTATTTAATGAATATTCCAGTTCAGGCGATAAGGAAGATGTTTCGGCTGTCATGGCAATCCAACCATTGTCTTCGTCGCAGGTTGCATTTTTACTTTCAGAAATAACAGCTTCAACCCCTTCAACAGTTACTGTAAATGAACAGGTTTCGGTTACCGGGTTTCCTGATGCAGGCGTATAAGTAGCCGTATAGGTGATTGTTGAATCGCCGACAATCGGGAAGAATCCGGGAACAGGACCATTTACCGTAAATTCAATTCCCCCTTCACATCCTATACCATCTAATAAAATGGCATCAAAATAAATATTATCGACCAAACATTTATTGTCACCATTACCTGAAAATTCGAATTTCAGTTCGTAAGGCCCTTTTTCGTAAATTGTCGGAATGTTTATAGAATAATTTTGAGTGGTTCCATTGCCTACAATAGCGACACTCCCAACCAGGTTTTGCGCACCGGTAGTGTCGACAAGGTAAAGCAACCAGTCAAAATTATCTCCATTTTGGGCGAAAATGTCTATAAAAACATCAATTTCCGGATCAATATAAACTAATGGACTTAAAATATATGGATTTCCGCCGTCGCCGGTCGATTGCCATAAATTTACCACACCTTCTAAGTTTCCTACCCGCTGAACATGATTGAAAGTCCAGCATTTCCATTTTACTTCGGGTAATCCGAAACCCATAACAAAATTGGCATCTCCTGATTCCGACCCCAAACAATTTAATCCGAAATCCGGGATTTCCCATGTAATTTCTTTTCCCAGGATACCATTTACAATTGTATCAGCACAAACAATAATATCATCCGGGCATCCGGTTAAAGCAATAGTACTTACGCTTACCTCAACTTCCACAGAATCTTTTACAGTACAGTTACCGTCACTGATTTCAACTATATAAAAGCCGTCATTAAGTGCTGAGGAATTGTCAATAACAGGATTTTGTTCCGTTGAAGTGAACCCGTTAGGGCCAGTCCAACTCCAGGTTATACCCGTTTCTCCACCTCTCTCATATAAATTCAAATTGCTCCCAATACAAACTGGAGAATTACTTTCGGCTACTACATTTAATTCATCCGGTTGAGTAACATCGAGTGTTCCGGTAAAAGGGCCGCAACCATAATTGTCGTTTACGCTCCAGACGTAACCTGTTCCTGCTTTGATGCCTGTAAATTCACCTGTTGAATTTGTCGCTCCGTTAAACGTATAGGTTAAGGGTTCATTTCCTCCTGATGCAGTTATTGTTACTGTTGCTTCGCCATCGTAACATACAATTGGCGTTGTGATTTCAGCCGAAGCCGTTATTGTTACTGGTTCCTGAATCGTATAACTTTCAGTAACATCATTATTACAATTTAAACCATCGGCCTCTCTTACGTATACCGTTCCGCTCCCGGCAGAAAGTCCTGTTAGTGTATTTGAACTTTGAAAATTAGTCCCGTCGGTACTATATAAAAAGTTTCCTGTACCACCTGTTGCATTCACTTCAACTTCACCAGAATTAGGGTCAGCGCATGTTGGATTCGTTGGAACAACCGAAGCGATCGTTATCGGGTCATAAATGGTCATGGTAACCGACTCATATTCTGTTGTAGCATCGCAGGGACAACTGACTTCCAGTTTTACAGTAAACGTTTCCGAATTGTCTGAATTACCATCGGCAACGGCAATGTAAGGAATAATAACCGAGTCTTGTCCGGCCGGGATAGTAACCGATGTGGGGAACGGGTTACCATTCGATATAATATCTGTTCCGTTTGTAAAAGTACCTTCAAGAATTAAAGGGAAAGTAACTGCGTCGGTGTTATCGCCGTCAGTCCTTTTTACAACCACCGCGTTGTTGCAGTCGCTGGTAACGTTCTCAAAGATATTCAGGTTGTTGAAAATACCTCCGCCAATGTTGTAAATTTCGGCGCGGTTGGAGTTGAAACTTTTGGCTTCGAGAAATACGCCTGCATCCCATTTCTGGTCGCTGATATCGGCAATGGCTAATTTTATACGGTACGTTTGGCAAGGTTGAACTGCGTAGGTTGCTGTAAGTACAACGGTCATCCCGTCAAACTGGGTTGTAGGCGAGTTATTACTGTCGCCAGATAATCCGCTGCCATTATCGACATAATAAGCGGCATTTTGGGCGGAACAGGGATCCGGACCGTGTTGATCGTAATCGGAGGATTCTGCTGAAGTAAATTCACCGTGTATATTTCGTATAGTCACTTCCGTGCCGTTACTCAGTTTTGCCAGGTTAACCGAACCGGTAATACCAGGGCCGCTGAGGAAAAAACCAAAAGCATCGTTAAAATTAGAACAGGTCCATTCGCGATATTCTTCCGATGCAAAAACATATCTGAATTCCAGCGTATTCCCGGCTGGTACAAAATCAAATTCAAGCACGGCCGCATCGTACGAAGTATTACCTGAAATTTCTTCCAGGTCTTTATCTCGTGCTCCATTAACCATATTGTCGGTTTTGCTGTATAGATTATTGGGTCCCTCGGCCGAGCTGATTTTGCCTGTCGATAAAAGCAGTCCTTCGCTGAGCGGGAAATCGGAATCTCCTTTGCTAAAGTAACCCAACTGCCTGTCACCCGCAGTCGGCGACCACGAATGATTTGACCATGACCAACTGTTTGACCAGTAGGGTTTTGTGTAGTATCCAAATCTCACGTTGTCGGCTTTTAAACAGCCCGATACCAGAATATTCTGGACCAGTTGTTCGGCCGAGTAAGAATTGTAGGTCGCATTTTC
>CAYWBV010000112.1:0-12071 GCA_964455785.1 uncultured Maribellus sp. | reverse complement strand
GGTTTTGTTGATGACCATAGTGCCGTGGTAAATTTCCGGATAACGGAGGGCAAAGTTATCCTTTTTGCCATTTTATCGGTGGAAATTTCGATCAGGATCCGGAGTGACAGTAGATAAACTTGCGATGGCTCGAAATAATTAATAAGAAAACTGAAGAAAGTAGTGTAAAAACCTTGACTTTTACTTTCAAAATGCATAATTTTATGTTTTCCAGATAAGCAAATGTCTACCGAAACTAAAACACATCGAATTATCCGGTTTATTCTTTTTCTTTCGAACAGTTACCCCAAGTCGAAGGATGAATGTATTGCCTTTCTTGGTATCGGGGATACGGCTTTTTACAGTTATTGCAACACCCTTAAAGAAACCGGGTTCGATCTTTGTCAAAAAGATGGCAAGTATTGGCTGGAATATACAGATCAGGATTTTCAGGTTCTGCGGAACGTATTTCATTTTTCCGAAGAAGAAGCCTATTTGCTATCCAGAAGCATTGATGCCATCGAAGAAAAACAGGCTGGCTCACTCCGCTTAAAACAGAAACTGACGGCATTTTTAAACCAGGACAAAGTCATTGAGAGTTATATCCGGAAAGAGAAATCGGACATTGTATGCTCTCTGCGAAAAGCACAGCAGCAACGCAAACAGATACTGTTGGTCAATTACGCATCGGGGAACAGCCAAACGGTGAAGAACAGGATGGTGGAGCCTTTCGAATTTAAAGACGATTTTAACTTAGTGTGGGCTTTCGACACTATGCTAAAACAAAACCGCCAGTTCAAGGTTTGCCGGATAGAGGATGTTCAGGAAACACTGATCCCGTGGAAAAATGAGCAATTTCACCACTCAAAGCCTGTCGATGTTTTCAGGAATACAGGGGATCTGAACAAATACATTGAGTTGAGGATGAACCTGAAAGCCCGGAATCTGCTCATTGAAGAGTATCCATTGTCGGAGCGGCACCTCGAAAGGATTGGGAACAACCAGTACAGGCTGACCATACAGGTTGCAAAATACGAAGGTCCCGGACGCTTTGTGATGGGGCTTATTGACGACATACAAGTTGTCGGAGACGACGGTTTTCGTAATTATTTGAGAACAAAGATTAACAATATTCGAATTATCTAAACCAACTTCACGATTTCAGAAGTCCGTTTTTGGAATTTAGGAGCATAAATCTAATTGTATATGAACCGAGTAGATCTTATAAAAAGCCGGTTCGCGAAATACGGTTTAATACGGCATAACTGGCAAGTCTTCGGTATCACCAGAGGGCAGGATATTGAGCCTGTATTTTGCGAAGACTTTTTGCTTCCGGGAAAGAGAAAATGAGCATGTTTATTGATTACGCATAAAAATAATTACCTACAAAATCGCATTGTTTTGAGATTCAAAATTACATTCAATCGTACCGGGAAGCAGCGGATGCTCCCAATGGATTACCAGTATTACCTGAGCGCCTGGATTTACAAGGTGATTGGACAGGCTGATCCCGGATTTTCCAATTTCCTGCATTCGCAGGGATATGTAAACGGGCACAGGTCATTCAAACTCTTTGGCTATTCTCCGCTGTCGTTTGGAAAACCGGTTCTCTGGAAAGAAAAATCGTTGTTTGAGGTCCAGGAGAATCAGCTTTCGGTTAACATTTCGTTTCATCTGGCCGAGGCAGCCGAAAAGTTTATCATCGGGTTGTTCAACAACCAGCAGTTATACATCGGCGACCGCTTTAACGGGCTTGACTTATCGGTTGCCAGTGTAGAAAGATTACCCGTGTCCGATGCCGGGGAAACCGTTGCATATCGCGCTTTGTCGCCTGTTGTGGTGAGCATATTGCCCGAAGGCAAAAAATATCCCGATTACCTGAATCCTGAGAATGAAACGTGTGAAGTTTTGCTCCGGCAAAATCTGATAAATAAATTCAATTCAACACCAGGGAATGTTCCGATCGGAACCATCTCTCCTTTTCGCTTTGAAGTGCGAAGTTCACCCCGTTCCAAACTGATTACCATAAAACCTTACACTCCCGAACAAAGTAAGGTCCGCGGATTTGTGTTCGATTTTACCCTGAGCTGCCCGGCAGAAATCCACCAATTGATTGAAGGATGCGGATTGGGCGAAAAGAATTCTATGGGATTTGGATGGGTACAGCCAATGACTGATTCAAAAACGATTAGCAAAACTAAATATGAAACAAACCTACAAAACGATTGACTACGAATGGCTGACGAGGCCAATGGACAGCCTGATTGCTGATTCAGTTTTTAAATGTAAAATTATACCACAATGATAAAAGAACTCATTAATTTTACGGAGAATCTCGATGAAGAATTCAAAAGTCTGGGTTCAAGTCCTAAAGAAGGTTTGCATATAAAAGTGCGACTCATTAAAAGCGAATCAGGAGAAGCAAAAATTGATACTTCCGACTTTGAATATGAACAATATTCGAAAAAACAAAAAGGTGAGATTTCAGATTTTTTAAATCAGTGCAAACTGTTGCATCAGAATGCGTGGTGCATTGATACCAACAAATGCTTCGACCTGCCTACTAAAGCGATTCATACCTGTTCGCCTTTTGCTGTTGCATTTAAGCGGGAACATTTGGAAGGTGGAGCAAAATTCAAAGAGAATATTGGTAAGAAAAAACAGATTTATGAGCGCTTTGGAGAGTATTTCAATAGGGCATTCGATTTGTTTGAAAACAAAGAAGATGTTGAGAAATATATACACTACAAGAATTTCTTCACACACAACACCTTCACTTCAATTCTTCAAAGAATAGAGGAGGATTACAAAACCAAACGCATCCAATTTGAAGAAGAACTCTTGCAAATCAAAGAGAGATTAAAAAACTGTTTGGATAAAACTCAAAAAGAAGAACTCAAAGATACGGTTGCCACCACTGAGCAAAAGCTTCTCAAGGTAAAACTATCGGATGATAGCGACTATATACTCTTTTATCTTGATGTTCCAACGGAATTATACCAACAGCTTCATAATAGATATTTGGGAGAAAAATTGTTTGTGGTAAAAGACTACAATACTCCGCCAGATGGAAATGGGATAGTTTACGGTGCCAGCAACTTTATGAATGGATTAAATGGGAATATGCCATTTTTGATGCATCAAACTGCTTCATTTTATATTAGTGGCCGAATTTCAAATGTTGATGCTAAAACGCTCTATGATTTACAAAATATTTTCCCAAACAATACCCTTCCCAAACCTCTACCTGTTTTTATCTATAAGGAAGAGATGCAACGAAAAGTGATTGGGATATTCAAGGAAAGTGAATTCAAGTTTGGATATAAAGAGATTATTCAGAAGTTAGTTGAAAACAATGCCGACGATATTGGTAATTATTATCTTCTTTTCTGGCAGAACACAAAAGATGGAATTGTTTTTAAAGATTTTGACTTCGTATCGACTTTTGAATATTGGGTGTCAAAAGAAAAGCCGATTGCTATATTGAACTTGTTTGATATTAAGGAAAAAGGTGGAAAAGAAAACAAACATTACCCTGTTATTCACAATATTTTTGAATTTGAACTGCAAGTAATGAAACCATTTATCCAGAATAAGTACTTGCGGGTTGATTATTTTGGAGATTTGAACAAAGATGATTACGCTAAATTGGATCTGACTTTTAGCTCTTTCAGCAGATACCGCAAATCAATATATGATTACGTATTCAAATCTCAGCGGAATACCATTAACGGACATATATTTGATGAAATGGTATTCAATGCAATAACAGACGACATTAAAAACAACAATGATTATGGTATCAGAGAAAAACTCAATATCTGGTACAGCTTATACGAATATTTTAACACTAAAAATAAAATCAACATGGTAAACAAATTAAAAGATTATCAGGACTTTGTTGCAGCAATCATAGCCGATGAAACACTGACTGATATTACAGATGAAAAATTCGCCTTTGCTGCCGGGCAGGTTATCGAGTATATTTTGAGTAAAAGTAAATCGGCTGACAATAGTTACAATCTGTTAGAACCTTATTTACAGCAATCAAAATGCACAGAGTTTAAACGAGCAATAGCCAATGATTTCGGACGGTATAAACACGAAAACTTCTCGAAAAACTTTGAGAAAGTGGCCGCTTTTGTATTGAGCTATGAAACGTCGGCAAATATGAAGCATTTGTTGCCACAAATTCTTTCAGGCGTATTCTCCAAAAATCAATTATTCAGTACCAACCCTTTAAAATAAAATTATCATGACAACATTTAACAACCGTGTGTATGGCGCAGCCATTATCAAATCAATTAATTCAAATTACAATGCTGATTTCTCGGGTCAACCCCGCAAATTACCTAACGGTATAGTGTATGCTACTGATAAAGCGTTGAAATATTCTATTCGGAATTTCTGGAAAGCAGCATTAAATGAAAAGGTATTCTATTTCAAATCTTTAAGTGAAGAAATGTCTCCCAGAACATTGGACGAAACCTATGCTTTCCATTTTGGAGATTTCAAAGAAAAAGATAAAACGAAATTACGATTGGAAGTACTTGGAAATATTTTGAAATGCCTCGATGTAAAACTATTTGGAGGTACTTATGCGGGAAGAACCAATATTTCAATACACGGCACTTGCCAGATTACTCACGGCTTAAATAAATTTACCGAGAATGTGATTTATTCAGAACAGATCATGTCTCCTTTCAGGAATTCAAATGAAGCAAGTACTGATAGTACAATGACGACATTGGGAACTCAATCCCGCTTACAGGAAGGGCATTATGTACATCATTTTTCGGTAAACCCGAAGAATATTGGAGGTGACGTAAAAAGAACAGGCGTAGAAGGATTAACAACCGAAGATATAGCCAAGCTAAAAGAAGGACTGCGCAAAGGGGCCACTTACTATGACTCTGCTGCGAAAGCGGGTACGGAAAACGAGTTATTGCTATGGGTACAACTTAAACCTGAGTCAAAAATAGTATTGCCTTCTTTTGTGAGCCTGATTGACATTAACGAAGACAAAGAAATTGATTTATCAAGAGTAAGTACTTTATTAGCAGAAGCCCATATCAAGCCGGAAATTGAAAAAATTGAGATTTCCTACAATAAATCAAATACAAAAGTAACAGGCGACCCCGCAGGCGCTGTTTTTACCGAATTGTAAATACGGAGTCCCATGAAATTAATATCATTCGACTTAAAAGCAGACTTTGCTTTTTTTCGAAAACCCGACACCAATGCCACCATTAACTTGTCCTACAATATCATTCACCGTCCTGCGGTATTGGGTATCTTGGGTGCAATTGTGGGATTAGAAGGTTACAAAGAAAAAGGAAAGCTGCCACAGTATTATGATGTATTGAAGGATTTAAAAATTGGTATTGAACCCCTAAATCATGATAAGGGGAATTATTGCAAAACCAATATCAAGTACTCCAATACAGTAGGGTATGCCAATAAAGGAACGAACTTTCTGACCGAAGAACTGACTTTGGTTAAGCCGGAATACCGAATTTATCTTCTACTCGATGAATATAAAAAATATCAAAAACAGTTGGCTTACAATCTAAAAAACGGTTGTGCTGAGTTCATACCTTATTTGGGCAAAAATGAGTTTACAGCCTGGTGGAGTGCAGATTCGTTTAAAGAATATCATTTTTCTGATGAAAATCAACCAAATGGGAGTATTAAAATTAAGACTATTTTCCAGAAAGATCATGTTCTAAAGAATAACGTTGAAGTTCCTTTCCCCGATTTACTCAATTTTGATAATACCGAAAATCCGTTTATTTATTTTGAACGCCTACCAAAGGATTTTGACTTATCATTGATGCAATACGACTTAGGTGAATTTGCTTTCTCAAATTATCTGATCAAGAATACACAAACATTAGAGAGTCTTTTTTTTGTAAACGAATTAAATGCCTATGTGCAACTACTTTAAAACTGTTTCTGAGATTGTTCGCGATTTACCTGCATTGAGTAGTTTTTTACTTGATGCAGGTAATTTCTATGCTCATTTGCCAAAAATTACAGAAAGGCCGGCAGAAAGGTTAGAGGAGCATGTAGATTTAGTAAATAAATATCTCGAAAAACTTGTAGTTGCCCATAAATTGGATTCGGTTATTGATCGACTAATCAATGGCATTTCTGCCCAAGTTGATTTGGAAACAGGAAACTATATCAAAGTGCTTTTTGTGAATACGATTGTATTTCATGACTTTGGGAAAATAAACGAGCGTTTTCAATTTGAAAAAATGAAGAATGGAAAGTTCTTTGAAAGTTCACAAAACGAAAGTCCAATCTCTTCCAATCACTCTACCTTAAGTGCATTTATTTACTTGACAAAACATTTAAATGAAATCGTTCTTAAAAAGAAACAAAATCCCTTATTGATAACCTCGTGTTTATATCTCGCTTATTCTATATTCAAACACCATGGACGTACTTTTGATGACGATTGTAGTTCAACAGTCTCTTTTACGGATTTAAAGGCAAGAAACAATTGGTCTGAAGTCAAGAATTTCTTATCTGCTTATTTAAATTACCTTCAGTTTGAAATTCACCCAAACATTTTGAACTTGGTTGGAAATGACAGATTGCTTAACGAAAGTCCCTTTAGAGATTATGCAAATTCTTTTGAACTATATTTACTTTGTCGACTCAGTTTTTCTCTCCTCACGGCTTCCGATTATTTGGCTACCAACGAGTATATGAATTCGTTACCAATAGATGATTTCGGATTACTAACCCCAGAAAGAATTGAGGAACTGCACTACAATGTCAGCCAAAGAGAATGGACAGATGACGTGCAAAAGAAGAGAAA
Source organism: uncultured Maribellus sp. (assembly GCA_964455785.1). Classification (GTDB taxonomy): domain Bacteria; phylum Bacteroidota; class Bacteroidia; order Bacteroidales; family Prolixibacteraceae; genus Draconibacterium. Next base: position 5,263 of record CAYWBV010000112.1, on the reverse strand, counting down.
TTACAACCAAAGAACCTACAATGCCTTGGAAAACTATCAACTACAGAATCCAAAAGAAATAAGTGGTGACAATCTCAATGTACTCCGCAAAGAAATGGGCATTGAAGTAATAAAAAACATAAGACAATCTTCCCAAAGTAATCTGTTCTTTATCGAAGCCCCTACGGGCGGAGGAAAAACAAATCTTTCTATTTTAGCAACAGCGGAATTACTTAAAATACATAAAGGACAATATTATAAAGTGTTTTATGTATTCCCGTATACTACTCTGATCACACAAACTTATTCAGTGGCTCGTGATATGTTGGGTCTACAGGAAGAAGAAATTATCGAACTACACTCAAAAGCAGGACTGAAGCCGAATGCTACTGAAGATGACAATTATGGAAGTGAAAAGCTGAATTACATTAACCATTTATTTGTAAACTTTCCGTTTTGTCTGCTATCACATATCCGATTCTTTGACATATTAAAAACAAATGAAAAGGAAACTAATTATTTATTACATCGATTGGCCAATTCCATTGTCGTGATTGATGAATTACAATCGTATAATCCATCGCATTGGGATAAGGTAATTTATTTTATTCGGCAGTATGCCGAGATATTCAATATTAAATTTATCCTGATGTCGGCAACATTGCCTAAGTTGGATAAACTGAGTGTAATAAAACAAAATGTTCAAGACTTCGTATATTTATTACCCAAAGCAAAAGAACAGTATTTCAATAATCCGAATTTTGCAGGTCGGGTAAACTTTAATTTCGAATTGTTTGAACGAACAGATTTATCATTACAACAATTAGCTGAGAAAGTAATTGGTGAATCTCAGGATTATCTGAAATATGATTTTGGCATAGCTAAACCTAAAGACAGTGTTTACACGATTGTCGAATTTATCTATAAACAATCAGCCACAGATTTCTACGAAACAATTCTGGAACAAGATTTCTTTGACAAAGTATTCGTGCTTTCGGGAACTATACTAGAACACCGAAGAAAAGAGATCATCAATTATCTAAAAAATCCATCGAACAGAGAAAGGAAAGTCATTTTGATTACAACTCAGGTAGTTGAAGCTGGGGTGGATATCGACATGGATTTAGGATTTAAAGATCGCTCCATTATTGATTCGGATGAACAATTGGCCGGACGTATCAATAGAAATGTAAACAAAGAACACTGCACGCTCTATCTTTTTAATCTCAACAAAGAATCTGTAATCTATGGCAAAGATCAAAGATATAAGATCACAAAAGAACAAATTAAATCGGACGAGTATAAACGAATACTTGCTCAAAAAGATTTTGACGCATTGTACAATAAAATATTTGATGCAAAAAACGATTGGAACAATAGAGAAATGGTGGAGAATTTCAGTGATTATGAATCTTATATTCAGAATTTGAAATTTGAAAAAGTACATAGAGAATTTCAGTTGATAGGCCAAAAGAATTTATCCTGTTTCATACCATTGAATATTCCAATAACTATTGGAAGCGAAGTAGATGAGCATAGAGAGCATATTTTTAGTTCTGCTGAATTGGTTTTTTTAGAGGACAATGAAGTTCTTCCTAATGAGAAAAATGAAATTTCTGGAGAAAAAGTGTTTGAAATATATCTTCAATCTATTCGTAACAAAATAGACTTTACACAGCAACAAATAAGAATTAAAATACTTCAAAGTGTGATGAGTAAGTATGTATTTTCAATATTTGCGAGTCCCAAAATTGAAAATGAGTTGGTTCATTTTTATGACAAGGAGAAGTCGGAATTTGGGTATACGTACATTCAAAGATTTCCCGACATTTATTCTATTGAACAAGGGCTAGATGCTAAAAAGCTAACCGGAATTGAAGAGACTCAATTTTTATGACAAAAAATCAGCCATGCAGATAACAGGAACTCATTTCAACTATTATTTTCATTGTCATCGTCAGTTGTGGCTGTTTGCCAATGGCATCAACATGGAATCCACGTCGGACCTGGTATATGAGGGCAAGTTGCTGCACGAAACTTCGTACCCGCGCCGCGCCGAAAAATACCAGGAGATTGAACTGGATGGCATCAAAATCGACTATTACGACCCGAAGAACAAAGTGGTCCATGAAATCAAGAAGTCGGACAAACACGATGAAGCCCACGAATGGCAGGTGAAATATTACCTCTATGTGCTCGAACAAAATGGAGTGGAAGGCGCTACCGGACTGCTCGAATACCCCAAACTGCACAAAACCGGAGAGGTGCTGCTCACCATACCCGACCGCGAAACCATCCGGGAAATGATCGCCGACATCGGGAAGATCATTCATCAGGAACTTTGTCCGGAACGATTACAAAAGTCGCGGTGCAAGAACTGCAGTTACTTTGATTTTTGTTGGAGCGGGGAGGAAAACAAATGAAGAAAACATATTACCTGTTCAACCCCGGTCATTTGCAGCGTAAAGACAACACGCTGATGTTTTCGCCTTTTGATGAAAATGGGCACGAGGAGAAGCCGCGCTATCTGCCCGTTGAGAATGTGGGCGAATTGTATTGCTTCGGCGCACTCGATGCCAATTCGGCCTTGTACAATTATCTCGGCAAGGAGCAAATACCTGTTCATTTCTTTGACTACTACGAAAATTACACGGGCTCCTTCATGCCGCGTGAAGCTTTGCTTTCTGGGAAAATGCTAATTGCTCAGGTTAAATATCAGCAGAACAAAAAGAAACGGATTGACCTCGCCCAGCGAATTCTTGACGGAGCCAGTTACAACATGGTGAAAAACCTGAAATACTACAACAGTCGCGGGAAGGACCTTGAGCCAATCATCGGCAGTATTGAAAATCTGGCGGCGAAAATTCCTGACACTTCGGCCATCAACGAACTAATGGGGATCGAAGGGAACATCCGGAAGAATTACTACGAAGCATTTGAGTTGATCATCAACGATTTCAGCATGGGCGGACGAAGTTATCAGCCTCCGAAGAACGAGGTGAACGCTCTGGTTTCATTTGGCAACATGATGTGTTACAGTCAGTGTTTACGAGCAATCCACCAGACACAGCTCAATCCGGTCATCAGTTTCCTGCACGAACCGGGCGAACGCCGCTTTTCTCTTTCGCTCGATCTGGCCGAGATTTTTAAGCCGCTGCTGGTTGATCGGGTCATCTTCAAGGTTACCAATAAACGGATGATCCAGTCGTCGCATTTCGAAGAGAATCTGAACCGGGTGATCCTGAAACCCAATGGCAAAAAGACCTTTGTGCAGGCGTTTGAAGACCGACTGGAAGAAACCATCGCTCACCGGACATTAAACCGGTCGGTGAGTTACAAACACCTGATCAAACTGGAGTGCTACAAACTGCAAAAACATTTGCTCGAGATTGAAGAATACAAACCCTTTAAAATGTGGTGGTGATGTATGTCCTTGCAATGTACGATGTTGGCGAAAAGCGGGTTGGTAAAATGCTCAAATTGTTTAGACAGTATTTGAATTGGATTCAGAATTCGGTATTTGAAGGCGAGATTACAGAGGTAATATTGCTTGAACTAAAGCAAAAGGCAATTAAGATTATGGATGAAGAAACCGACAGCTTGATTTTTTTCAAAACCCGTCAGGAAAAGTGGCTCGACAAGGAGATTGTAGGGCATGAGCGCCAGGATCTGGACACTTTTTTGTAATCAATTGATTGTCGATCGCAGGATAAACAAAATAATTTCCTGATTGATTCGACTCAACATACGGAATGCAGTTCTTTGACATACTGGAAATAAGGCAATTACTATATATTGTCGAACTCCTGAAGAAAATGCACTTTGGGAGTTCGACAACTTTTTAAGATAAAAACACTACTTTTACAAAAGTTAATTCACTGAGAATTAGCTTATTTTTTTGAGTCGTCGAACGACTGCCAATCGTACCAAACTGGAATTGAAACAAAGGAGGGTTCACCGGCACCGTGGTTGACCTCAGGCTGCCAATCGTACCAAACTGGAATTGAAACGGTAATATTGAAGGTCAACACGGTTGCAATATGGACTGCCAATCGTACCAAACTGGAATTGAAACCGGAAAATTCCGTTCTCATGCAGCAGTAGTTTCAGGCTGCCAATCGTACCAAACTGGAATTGAAACCCGGTAAACTCAAGGTGAACCCCAAGGGGGCACAACCTGCCAATCGTACCAAACTGGAATTGAAACTTCATAATTTTTGTTTTTATAAGCTTATATTACATTCTGCCAATCGTACCAAACTGGAATTGAAACAAGACGCTATTACCAGCAAGAAAAAAGAACTTCAAACTGCCAATCGTACCAAACTGGAATTGAAACGTAGTAAAATACGCAAACCAAATCAGATAATTCAGCCTGCCAATCGTACCAAACTGGAATTGAAACGGAAAATTGGGGAAGTTTTACAGGCTCATTAATTGCCTGCCAATCGTACCAAACTGGAATTGAAACAAGAATAAAGGACATAAGCAAGGTCATAAGACCACCCTGCCAATCGTACCAAACTGGAATTGAAACATCCGGCTCATCACATTGCCTTGTCAATGACAAAAACTGCCAATCGTACCAAACTGGAATTGAAACATCTGAACCGAGTTCTGCTTTATGGTGACCCGGATCTGCCAATCGTACCAAACTGGAATTGAAACCCGGGATGATCGAGCGCACCCTGGAAGACAACAAGTCTGCCAATCGTACCAAACTGGAATTGAAACGAGGATTATGCTGATTGTACCATTGAACTTGGTATTCTGCCAATCGTACCAAACTGGAATTGAAACTCAAATCTTTCACCCCAAGTTCACCGCTGGCGGCCGCTGCCAATCGTACCAAACTGGAATTGAAACGAGAGATTATCAAGAATGAGTATTTTTTCAAAGACACTGCCAATCGTACCAAACTGGAATTGAAACACCTATATCCCAGGTCGGGGGCGGCTTCCCAAATGCTGCCAATCGTACCAAACTGGAATTGAAACAAAATAAGAGGTATCGCAAACCAGAAGATCCGTTACTGCCAATCGTACCAAACTGGAATTGAAACTTTATGTAATTGAATGCCACCGCGTCGTAACGCTGGCTGCCAATCGTACCAAACTGGAATTGAAACTTATCAACTCCCGCGCTGACCTTGCAGCCGCCAGTTCTGCCAATCGTACCAAACTGGAATTGAAACCAACAGAAAATAGACGGATTGATTGCCCTGATCAACTGCCAATCGTACCAAACTGGAATTGAAACTCGATATAGAACCTATTGAGCGCAA
>CAYWBV010000111.1:0-12088 GCA_964455785.1 uncultured Maribellus sp. | reverse complement strand
AACCATGTTTCACTAAAAATCCCTATTTTTGCCCTGAAATTTGAAAATGAACATGCTCGGAATTTATCCTGAAAATTTTGAAATGAAGATTGGCTTCGACCGTATCCGGGAGTTGCTGCACGCCAAATGCCTCAGTACCATGGGTAGTGAATGGGTGGACGAAATGTTTTTTCAGGATAACTTTGAAAACATTCAGAACCAGTTGGGCGAAACCGACGAATTTTGCCGGATTGTAAAAGAATTCGACAGTTTCCCGGCCAGCCATTTTTACGATTTGCGCTCCGCCCTGCAAAAAATCAGGATCGAAGGCCGTTTCCTCGAAACCAACGAACTGTTCGATCTGAAACGTTCGCTGGAATCGGTGCGCGCCATTGTTTTCTTTTTTAACAAACAGGACGAAGGGGTTTTTCCGTTGCTGAAAAAGAAAACGGCGCAGGTTCAGATATTTCCTTACATCTACGACCGGATAGACCAAATCATCAACAAATTCGGGAAAATACGCGACAACGCGTCACCGGCGCTGGCACAAATCAGGAAAGACATTCTGACTCTTCAGTCGGGGATGTCAAAAAAGTTACACAGCATCCTGAAACAGGCACAAAAAGATGGGCTGGTGGAGGAAGATGCCACCATTTCCATCCGCGACGGCCGCGCCGTGATACCGATAACCTCGTCGAACAAAAGAAAAATTAAAGGGATTGTTTACGATGAGTCAGCCACGGGGAAAACTTCGTACGTGGAGCCCAACGAAATTGTGGAGATGAACAACGAAATCCGCGAACTGGAATATGCCGAGCGGCGCGAGATTGTTCGGATCCTCACCGAGTTCTCGAACGATATCCGCCCCTACCTCGACGACCTTTTTTATTCGTACGATTTTTTAGGTGAAATCGATTTTATCAGGGCAAAGGCGTTGCTCGCCGTTGAATTTAAAGCCATCAAACCCGATTTTTACAACCAGCCGGCCGTTCACTGGTTTCAGGCGGTACACCCGTTGCTGATGCAGGCTTTGCGCAGGGAAAACCGGAAGATCGTTCCGCTCGACATACGGTTGACAACCGAAAACCACATTCTCCTCATCTCGGGGCCCAATGCCGGGGGAAAATCGGTTTGTTTGAAAACAGTAGGGTTGCTGCAATATATGTTACAATGCGGACTTTTAATTCCCATCAGCGAAGGAAGCCGCACCGGGATTTTTAGCCAGCTCTTTATCGACATCGGCGACGAGCAGTCGCTGGAGAACGACCTGAGTACCTACAGTTCGCATTTGATGAACATGAAACATTTCGTAAAAAACAGCAACAAGAATACCCTGATTTTAATCGACGAGTTCGGTACCGGCACCGAACCGATGCTGGGCGGCGCCATTGCCGAGGCAATTTTAGACAAACTCAACCAAATGGGGACGTTTGGTGTGATTACAACGCACTACACCAACCTGAAACATTTTGCCTCGTCGGTTGACGGGATTGAAAACGGCGCCATGTTGTACGATTCGCAAAACATGAACCCGCTGTTTCAGCTTGAGATTGGGAAACCCGGAAGTTCGTTTGCCTTTGAAATTGCGCGCAAGATTGGCCTCCCCGAAGAGATTCTTGAAAAGGCCACGGAAAAGGTGGGTAAGAAGCATATCGATTTCGACCGGAACCTGCGGCAAATCAACCGCGACAAAAGGTATTGGGAAACCAAACGGTTAAAAATCAGGAAAGTCGAAAAAATGCTCGACGAAATGGCTGAAAATTACGAAACCGAACTAAAAGAAGCTAAAAAGTTACGAAAGGAAGTGTTGGCCAAAGCCAAAGAGGAAGCCGAGTTTTTACTTTCCGGGGTGAACAAAAAGATTGAAAACAGCATCCAGGAAATTCGAAATTCGCAGGCAGAAAAGGAAAAGACCAAACAAATCAGGCTCGAACTGGAGCATACAAAAAAGGAGGTCGTCCGGAAAACATCGGAAAGCGACGGGCTCATCGATAAAAAAATTGAAAAACTCAGGGAAAAAGAAAATAAACGAAACCAACACAGGCCGGTTGAAGAGAAAAAAACAACCGTCAGTGCAGAACCGGAAGAAGAACAGGAACTAAAACCGGGCGACAAAGTTCGTATTGCCGGGCAAAATACCATTGGCGACCTGATTGAACTCAACGATAAAAATGCAGTGGTTGCCTTCGGGCAGCTCATCACAACCCTCCCCCGCAACCAGGTGGAACGGCTGAGCAACAACGAAGCCAGAAAAGCCGAAAAAAGCAAAAGCTCCCGGGGCTCAGGAATTGTTTCCAACTTCTCGGAACGCCGGCTCACCTTCAAAGCTGAAATTGACATCCGGGGGAAACGCGTGGAAGAAGCCATTTCCAGAATCCAGGAATTTATTGATGAGGCGATTATGTTTGAAGTTGGGCAATTACGCATCCTGCACGGAAAAGGCAACGGAATCCTGAAAGAAACCATCCGCGAATATTTACGCGCCGAACCTATGATAAAAAACTTTAAAGACGAACATGTGGATTTTGGCGGCGCCGGGATTACCGTAGTAAATCTTGCGTTGTAAATTAAACCGTTTAAAATAATTTCAATCTCAAAACATTTAAGTGAAAACAAATTTTAAAGTAATTGCTTTTGACGCCGACGATACCCTTTGGGTAAATGAACCCTACTACCGGGAAACCGAGGACCTTTTTTATACGTTGCTGACCGATTTTATGCCAGCCGGCGAGTTGGGAAAAGAGCTGTTCCAAACCGAAATGGACAACCTGCAGATGTATGGTTACGGAACCAAAGGTTTTATGCTTTCGATGATTGAAACAGCGCTGAGAATCAGTAATAACAGTATCGACCCGGCGACCATCCAAAAAATAATTGAACTGGGCAAAAAGCAACTCGCCAAGCCGGTTGTCCTGCTGGATGGTGTAACCGAAGTGCTGAAATATTTAAGGGAGAAACATTATAAACTGGTGGTGGCTACCAAAGGCGATCTGCTGGATCAGGAACGGAAACTGAAAAACTCCGACATCCAGCATTTTTTTCATCACGTGGAAGTTATGAGCAACAAAAAAGAGGATGATTACCGGAAACTTTTGCAACATCTCGAAATCGAACCGGAAGAATTCTTAATGATTGGAAACTCATATAAATCAGACATCGAACCGATATTGAACCTGAATGGTTTCGGTATTCATGTACCGTACCAGATTACCTGGGAACATGAAAAAGTGGCGGAGCAGAAAGAACATCCGAACTGGCTAACGATTGAACACATCTCGGAAATAAAATCGATTTTGTAGAATTCTTCCAAAATACCATAAACGGGAAATGCCCAAACGGAATTTTTTTGGGTTGACCAAGAACGAAAAACAAACATTTAAACAGTTTGCCGCCTCATAGTCGGTTAATAGTTGTTCAGGTACTCATTTGTTTCAGCCGGATTTATCTCCGGGTTTTTATTTTCACCGGAACCGGTTTTAATCCTGACAAGTATCACTTTTTTTATTAATAAAGAATAAATTCTTTATTAACATTTTATACATGCCGGAAATACGATTCCATTTTTCATCCTTTTATACTTCTAATTTTAAAAAAAATTTGATGATTGTTTACTTTTTCTGATGGTTTTCCGCGTCGTTTAATCTTCTCAGCAAAACTGCTGCGTAAGAGCTCATCGAAGTATTCTGGACAACAATATTTTCAGGAAGGGAGATGTTTGCCGATGTAAAATTCCAAATGGCTTTTATACCGCAATTCACAAGATCTTCAGCAACGTCCTGGGCCACATGTTCCGGCGTGGTCAATATTGCAATTTTTACACCCAACCGATCGGAAAGACTGAACAACTTATTGTATTCCAGCACATGAATTCCGCCGACATGTGTCCCTACTTTTTTTGTATCGACGTCAAAAGCGGCAATTATTTTCAACCCCAGCGACTGGTGTTCCTGATACGCCATCAGCGCCGAACCAAGGTTTCCGGCGCCCAGTAAAAAGGCCTCGTTAACCCGGTTAAACCCGAGGTAACTCTCCAAAGCATGGATAAGTTCGTATGTATTGTAACCAACCCTGGGTTTACCTTTAATTCCCGTAACCGCCAAATCTTTAACCACCTGCGTGGGATCGCAACTCAGGTTTTTTCCGATAACCGGCGCCGAAATGTTGATAACACCCCGTTCTTTTACCTTTTCAAGAAAATACAAATAACCCGGCAATCTTTTTAAGGTGGGTTCAGGAGCTTGTCTGTTTATTTTAGATTTCCCGGAAGTATTCATCGTCAATTTATCTTTCAGTTGTTTAATCCTCCCAAAAGTATTAAAAATTTGCAATAAAGAATATTTTCTTTATTGCAAATTAAAATTGACATCCATTAAAGGTCAAGATTGTCAAGCCAAAAGAATTCCGGTTCAACAAAAAGTATAATCCTCGTCTAAATTCTTCTGGTCCGCACCACCTGGCGATTTATTTTGTAGGAAAACCCGACTGTTATTAATTGTTTTAACTGGAGTCTGGGTTTTTCACCAATTTTCACATCATTTTCGTCGTAAACCGGAAAAAGCACATCGTCATCATAAATCATGTGAACCATCATGCGCATATTAATATATTCGGTAAGCCTCATCACGACAAGATTTTCCCAGTTAATGTCAAACTTACTGAACGGATGCTGATAATTGATGAACATTTTGTATTTGGTTTCATACGAAATATCTTTTGTAATATCCCTTTTATAGGACAGGTCGGCGTTCAACCCCGGTTCCCAGAAACTTTTTTTATCTGCGTCAATTCCAAATTTCGTTTGATCAATAAGTGCCGTATCCCTTACATAAACATTTTTAATTGTCAATGGCGAAAGAAAAAGTGAAAACTCCTTATTGGGCTTGTAATCGAGCCCCACTTTGAAGAAAGTTCTGGCCGGCGCCATAAACGCCGAAATGGGATCCGGGTTGCTGGATGTCGGATATTTGTAGCCATTAAAAAACTGGGTTTCATAGTTGAATTCAGCGCTGTAATACCATTTTTTAAAGGCGCTGACTCCAAACCTCGAGGTAATCTCAAATTTATCATCGTTCTTCTGAAGTTCAGAGCCTTTTCCTCCCGGCCTAATCCAGCCATTTCTGATTTCAGATGAATTTTCCCATTTTATCTTACCGTCTGCTCTCGAATAATTGGCAAATCCTTTTAACACGATCAACAACGACAATGCACTCTCACCGCCCTTTTTCCAGTTTTCAAGGTAAGTTTGCGTAAAACCCACGGTTCCGTCGCCACCCATTATCCAGGGTGTTATCAACTGGTACTTCTGTCCCAACTTAGGGGCTCCGGAGGATCTCTGCCCCAGGGTCGAAAAATCAAAATCCCTGGTTTTTTTGGGCGTAAACCTTGAAAAAGTAACTCCGTCATCTATCAGCATTTTAATGCCATTTTTGCCTGTAGATTTTACCATCACACTCAATGAATCCTGCTGTTCGTTTTTCAGCCAAACCCGCGCATATCTTTGATTTTGATTTTGTAATAAAATTTCAGAAGAATTATCGGTAAGATTGTAAATCACCAACCTGGTAGTATCAATGAAGTCGGCATATTCGGACAAACCCCTGATGATATTGGAAATGGAATCGTTTACGGCACGCATCACCAAATTGTTGTAACTACGCAGTATATTGTAATTATTCATTTTTACCGAATCGGTAACTCTTTTTGTTCGGTAATTATACTCTTTCTCAAACACATTTTGCCGGTATTGATGAATAACCGAGTCGCGGTACGCGTTAACCAGAGAATCGTTGTAGGCGATCCTCTTCTTTTCGATATACACGGTACGGATACTGTCGAGTTTTAAAATCCTTTGAAAATCAGCCGGATCCTGTACCATATTGTCCGGGATGGCGTCCAGTATCTTTAATGAATCGGGCATGGCATAAATCGAATCACTAAACAATTTATATCCTTCACCCGGTTTTATAACCGCCACTTTTTCTTCGATGTTGGTAATCAAACGAAGTGGTACTGTAAGTTCCCGGTTTTGAAATTCGGCCTGCAAATCAAGTCCGATTTTTTCAATATCGAGCGCAACTCTTTGGTATGGGTAATAACCAGGAATGGTCAAACTGTCAGGTACATTATCAGGAAGCCTGTAAACATAACTAAAGGCAGTATCAGCAAAGGTTTGATTAAGTTTCACAATTACTGAATCCAATGGTTCATCCTCAATAAAATGAATCAATCCATTCACCTGGTCAACCAAATCAGGACGGGTTACATGCCAGTTCCTTTCATTCAGAAAATATTTTTGAAGGATTTGAATTCCTTCTTCGGGCGTATTAATCCCGTTTTCGTTTTGAACTTCCTGTGTGTAACCCGGAAATACGGCTAATAAAAATAGGGAAATGAAAACATTTAGCTTTAACTTATCAGATATCATGCTTAATTGTTTTTACAACTTTTTCAAAAAACGTAAAATTAATATTATTGTTATTTTTTGCGGAAAAATTTAAACAGAATGTACAACACCAAATAATATATCTGGTTCTAAATTACTAAAAATAAACGGATTGCAAACACAAATCGCAATGTTAAAAAATGTTTTTGATGAAAATCCGACTTACAACTGTTCCCGCCGCAAACCGTAGCATAAATTTACCATAATGTAAATGGGTTTTGAGAGAGAAAGGAATTAAAAAAGCGCTGATTTTCAGAAACTTCTTCTTCAACCCACGCAGGTAAATCAACTATCTGGTTTTCGTCGTCCAGTTCAATTTCTGCCAGAACCAATCCTTTATTCTCTTCTTCAAAGACATCAATTTCCCAAATATTTTTTCCTATTCTTTCAATATATCGTGTTTTTACCACCGGGTATCCTACACACATTTTTATTAAAATTTCAGCATCGTCTAACGGGATTTTGTATTCCAGTTCAGTACGGGCAATTCCCTTTGCCGGGCCTTTAATTGTCAAATAAGCCAGGGGCCCCGACAACCTCACCCGAACCACACGTTCCGGATCGACAGACAGATAACCCTGTTTAATTTTTGTTCCAGCACCAACTGGCTGCCATTTACTTTGACTGACCAGAAATTTGCGTTCTATTTCAATCATATTGTTTGTATTTTATCCAAAAAATAAAACGGCGTTTTATCAGAAATATTCAATCAAAGTGCAAATATTAATTAATCCAGGTAATTAATGCTGCTTCTGGTTTATTTTCTTATTCCATTTTTACAAAACGGTTTTAATCTGGAACTGAAAAAAATTACCTCTGCAAAACCAAAATCGGTAACCAAACGCATGAACCAAAAAGTATTTCCAGCTTCGGTAAAAAGAAAAAACATTTTGGAATGTGAAAAAACAGGAATACCACTTGAGGAATTTGCTGAACTTTCAGTTACGGTCGTGCCGAAGATCAATAAAATTTTAGGGTTATAATTTTTATAAAATCGGATTGTTTTTTACCTTTACATTGTTTTTTAAAGTGTATTTAGAACTTTTTTTTATAGCTATACTAATCTATCTAACTTCTTAGGAATGATTAATAATTCCATAACCAAAGCATTAATTGCCAGGGGAGACCAAAAAAAATTCCGGCAATTGATGGATTTAACTTCCGATGAATTATTATTATTCGCCGTCTCTTTTTTACGAAACAGAGAAGTAGCCGAAGAGGTTGTAAGCGATGTATTTGTTAAAATCTGGAAAAACAGATCGGAACTTGAAAATATTAAAAACCTTAAATCCTATCTTTTTATCAGCGTAAAAAACGGATGTTTATCGCATTTGAGAAAAGCTGCCAGGGAAAAAGTTGTTTCTATCGACGAATACAGCGAATTTCATTTTCTACCGGTAGAAGGTCCGGAAGACAGTTTGATAGAAGATGAAACCCTGGAACTGATTTACGAAACCATTGAAAAACTACCTGCAAAATGTAAACTTGCATTTACGCTCGCCAAAATCAATGGACTGAAATACAAAGAAATAGCTGAAATCATGGAAATTTCCGAAAAAACGGTAAATAACCATCTGGTGAATGCTGTAAAAAGAATCACCGACATTCTTTCCGACAAAACAATCGCCGACCATAAAACATCATCATTTAAACGCGCCAGTTTATTTTCACTTTTCTGGTAAAAATACGAAACCGGATTAGGTAGTTTTTTCCTTCCCCGCGTCTTTAGATATAGAAAAACAAAAATGACAGGGAGAAATCAATTATATGAACTGATAGTTAAGGATTTAACTTCTGAAATCACAGAAGAAGAAAAAAAACACCTTACGTTTGAGATAGCGGAGAAAACCGAAACCGGTAACAGCATCCGGCTTCTGCGCGATTTTTGGTCCCATTACTTTCCAAAACCAATGTCAAACCAGGTAATTCAGAAAACCGAAAAAAAGTTGGGTCTTACATATTCTTCAAAATCCCGAATTAATGCCGGGCTTGTATATAAAATTGCCGCAACTGTATTACTTGTCATTTCGCTTGGTTACATTGGTTATCAATATTTTAGCCCCAAACCGGAGGTTTCCTTAAACGAATATATAACCGGTTCAGGCCAGGTTAAAAACATCATTTTAAGCGATGGGACGAAAGTTTGGCTCAACGCACAGTCGGCTTTAATTGTTTCAGAACCGTTTATTAATGGTGTCCGCGAGGTTTTACTGGTAGGCGAAGGCTATTTTGAAGTAGCGCCAAACCCAGAAAAACCTTTTATTGTAAAAACACAAAATTTAAAAACAAAAGTACTGGGAACCCATTTTAACATTACAGCCTACATCGACGATCCGAAACACAAAATTTTATTGTATGAAGGCAAAATACAACTATCGGCAGCAGATCATCCCGAAAACAAAATGATGGTTGAACCTGGTGAGAAAATAATCTACAACCGGGCTGCCGGGGAGTTCGATGTGTATATTACCGATTTGGGTGCACCTGCGGAGTGGCGGGACGGAATCTTACGCTTTTATGATGAAGATTTGAGTTCCATTACAAAAGTTCTGGAAAGAAGATTCAATACAAAAATTATTGTTGCCGATGACAAAGTTGGGAACCTGCATTTTACAGCCAACTTTGATGAAGAACCACTGGAGAAAATCATAGGATTACTTCAGGAAGCGCATGATTTTAATTTTAAAAAATTGGAAAACAGTATCATTATTCAATCAAAACAAATAATATATAATGACCATTTATAAGACCTAAACCAACTATGCAGAAAGGGGGAAATCTGGTCAGTTTCCTTTCTTTCAAAAAGAGAGAATTATTTTTTATTATTTATTAAACTAAACCGTTAATTGTATGGAACAATGCGTTAAAGTAATGCCTTCCATTCTTTCAGGATGGCAAAAAAATCTTCGCCAGGCAACCGGATTACTCATCTTGCTGCTGGTGATGGCACTCAACGTTCAGGCAAGCACCTATTCAGAATCGGTTAAATTCGATCTGAAAATGAAAAAAGTCAGCCTGAAAGAAGTTTTTCAGACAATCACCGATCAGAGTGAGTTCAAATTCGTTTATAACAACGATGTTGTAAATGACAATCAAAAAGTTTCTGTTACATCGGAAGATGCCAGGGTGGAAGAAATTTTGGATGAAATCCTTCCTCAGTACAACCTTGAATACCGGGTAATCGACCGTCAGGTGATTGTGTTCCCTGCTGAAACAGGAAAACCGGCAAACACAGTGTCTGTTGGAGCACAACAGCAAAGGACGATTACCGGTACTGTTGTTGATGAAACCGGGGCACCTCTGCCTGGTGTTTCGGTTGTAGTAAAAGGAACAACCGTTGGTATTGTTACCGATATCGATGGAAACTATTCGCTTGATGTTCCTGCCAACGCAGAAACACTGGTGTTCTCTTTTGTCGGGATGAAGGCGCAGGAGGTGCCGATTGCAGGCAAAACCTTAATCAATGTTACGCTGGCTGCTGAAGTTACCGACCTCGACGAAGTAGTTGTTGTAGGTTACGGTGTACAAAAACGCGCCAATGTAGTCGGCGCTGTTGCTTCTGTCGATGGTGAACAACTTAGGGCAATTGCCGCCGTCAACGTTTCCAATGCTATTTCAGGACTTATTCCGGGGACAACGATAATTCAGCAAACCGGCGAACCCGGCCAGATGGAGCCAAGAATTATGGTACGTGGAAGAACGACCATAAACTCGGACAATTTGGATAGTCGTATGTCGAACGACTCGAGATACGTACCAAAACCCCTGGTTGTTATCGATGGCGTTCCGGGGCGCTCGATGGATTAAATCGACCCCAACGATATAGCCAGCCTGTCCGTATTGAAAGATGCTTCGGCTGCTATTTATGGCGCCCAGGCTGCCAATGGTGTTATCCTTATTCAAACCAAATCGGGTGAAGAAGGCAAACCCCGCTTGAACTACCAGTTTTACGAGGGCTTTATGACGCCAACACTCCTTCCTGAAGTAACCAATGCCGCCGATTATGCAACCATGCTCTCGGAATATCAGATTGCCGAGGGTAAAGAACGCAGGTATTCCGATACCGACATTGAACTTTTCAGAAACGGGAAAGATCCCTGGGAACACCCCAATACAGACTGGTATGGCGAACTTATTAAAGACTGGACTTCGACAAGAAGACACAACGTTACATTGGATGGTGGCGCCAATGGCACCAGATATTATGTATCATTTGGGTATAAAACCGATGATGCTTTTTATAAAGCTTCATCGACCAAATACAAACAATACAACGTCAGGACCAAGTTGGAAATGCCGATTAACGATTGGTTAAAAACCGGCGTTGAACTGGCAGGCTTTATCAACGACAGAATATATCCGTATAAAAGTGCCGATGCCATTGTGGGACAGTCAACCCGACTGGTTCCGACCAACTGGGCATACTGGCCAACAAGCGAAGGGCGTTATCCCGGGCCGGATATCGAGTATGGCGACAACCCGGTGGAAACATCAACATTCAGCGCCGGTAAAAATGACCAGAAAACCTACCGTTTATTAAGTACCTTCAATGCTACCGTTACAGTACCGTTTATCAAGGGATTATCGTTTAGTGGAAGTTACAACTACGACCTTACCAACTATTACAACAAGAGGTTTTATAAACCATGGACATTATATTATCCAAACTGGGATCAGGCCACAAGAAATTCTGAAGGGTTTATTACCTCGATGCCTTTAACTCCAACATTAAGAGGTCTTTCTTCACCAGAAAATACAGAACGATATGAACGGACTATTAGCAGAACATCTATGATTAATGCCAACTATGCTCGTTCATTTGGAGATCATAACGTATCATTTTTTGCAGGATATGAACAGTATCAAAGCGACTGGAATTATTACCAGGCATATCGTAAGTATTATATTTCCGATGTTGTCCAAACCATGAATGCTGGTAATTCAAAAGATCAAAATATTGAAGGTTCGGCGACAATTTACGCCCGCAAGTCATGGATTGGACGTGCAACTTATGACTATCAGGGAAAATACCTGGCAGAAGTAGTTTTCCGCGCTGACGGCTCATTAAAATTCCCGGAAAGTAAACGTTGGGGATATTTTCCTGGAGTATTGCTGGGATGGCGCGCTTCCGAAGAAAATTTCTGGAAAAACAACCTTGCCTTTATTAACTATTTTAAACTAAGGACATCGTTCGGGATGATGGGGATGGACCCTGGAGATCCATTTCAGTTCTTGGAAAAATATAATATTGGCAACGGAATGACCTTCGGTTCAGACGGAGCTATCCAGACTGTTATTGGTCCGCCAACGGTTGCCAACCAAAATATTACCTGGGAAACGCAAACGACGTACAACGTTGGATTCGATTCAAAATTTGCCAACGATTTATTCCACTTAAACGCTGAATTCTTCTACAATAAAAGGAAGGATATCCTTGTAGCTAAAGATGCTTCAGTCCCGAATTATACAGGATTGTCGCTTCCGAAAGAAAATATAGGTATTGTTGACAACCGTGGTTTTGAACTCGACGGAGGTTTCCACAAGGCCATTAACAAAGATTTACGTCTGGATGTATCGGCCAACATTAGTTACAACCACAACGAAATTGTATTTAAGTATTAGTCAAAAAATAATGTCGTATAATTTACCAAAGTTATTAAGCACGTA